>DATEZE010000001.1:0-10243 GCA_035255845.1 Burkholderiaceae bacterium
CGGCACCGCTCAGGCGATCGAGCAGGCGGGGATCCCGGTCAAACCGGTCAACAAGGTAAAGGACGGGCGCCCGCACGTCGTCGACCTACTGAAAAACGGAGACATCCAGCTCGTCATCACCACGGTCAGCGAGGTGCGCAGCCAGATCGCCGACTCACGCTCGATCCGTACGACGGCGCTGGCACAGCGGGTCACGTATTACACGACGATCGCTGGCGGAAGGGCCGCTATCGAGGGCATGAAGCACCTCGACCACCTCGAGGTCTACGACCTGCAGTCACTACATCGGTCGCTGCCGCGCTGAGCACAGGCCGGAGCGACTAGGTGGCGTGCCAGGTGTAGGTCGACGTGACTGCGTAGTTCCACACGGCACCGATCAGGATGCCCGCGATCGCCGACGTTGCCCACCACTGATTGCGTTCAAACAGGAATTCAGCGATGCCGACGTTGGCGGCGGCGCCGATGCTGCACGCAAGCACGAAGGTCAGCCAGCCGCCGAACCATGCCAGTCCTCGCAACTTCCGGTCACGGTAGGTGATAGCGTTGTTCAGCGCGAAGTTGAACGTCATCGCGACCAGCGTGGCCCATCCCTGGGCCCAGCCAAAGCTCAGCGCGTCGGACTTAAAGAGCAGCGCCAGAACGGCCATGTGGACGGCTACGCCGAGCGCGCCGACCGCCGAGAACACGATAAAGCGCGTCGGGATGTAGCGCCCGACTGTCTTGTCGAGCAACAGCAGCGCGTAATCCCATGCCGCGCGGGCGTCGAGCTTGCTGGCGCCTGCATTGCGTTCGCCAAAGCGGTACGGCAGTTCCCGCACGCGGACTTCGCCGGGCGCCGATGCCAGCAGGTCCAGCAGGATCTTGAAACCAGTGGCCGTCAGGTCGCGCATGCAGGCGCGAAAGAGCGGCGCGGTGAGCATGAAGAACCCACTCATCGGATCGGCGACGCGCACCCGCGTGGCTGCAAGTGCGAGGCGGGTTGCGAGCCGGCTCATCGCGACGCGGTCGTCCGCAAAGTTGCCGGCGCTGCCGCCTTCGGTGTAACGGCTGCCGATGGCGAGATCGGCATGGTCGGCGCGCAGCATCTCGAGCATCTTCGGCAGAAGTCGCTCATCGTGCTGCAGGTCTGCATCCATCACAGCCAGGTACGGCGCAGAGCTGGCGAGCATGCCCTCAATGCATGCAGACGACAGGCCGCGCCGTCCGAGTCGCTGCAGACAGCGCACTCGCGGCTCACCTCGCGCGACGTCACGCACGGTATCGGGAGTGCCGTCCGGCGAGTCGTCATCGACGAAGATGACTTCCCAATCGATGCCGACCAGCGCCGCAGCAATCCGCTCGACCAACGGAGCGATGTTCGCGGTCTCGTTGAAGGTCGGCACGACAATGGTCAGCTCCGGTGCGCGCAGCCCTGGCTGGGTTGCTGCAGCGTCTGGCAGCGTCCCTGGGGAAGGCTCGGCTACTGGGCCCGGGCGGGTGAGCAACTCGATCGACGCGCTCATGAGGACCTCCCGCTGTGCGGATGGCCACGATAGCCGCGGCACAGATAGATGTCGATGCGCCGGGTTGGCTTCGCCGGATCCCCAACGAAGACAGTGTCGACCTTCTCCACCGACTGGAATCGATCGAGCAACGACTGCGGCACCTGCGCCGCGTCGCGGCGATCATCGATCACGAGGATTCCGGTGCGACCGGCGAGCGTCGCCTCCGGCGGCCAGTAGTCGAACTGCAGCGCGCGCTCGCCGTAGATGTCCTGCGCATAGGTGCGTGGGTGCCCCGGAAGGTCGAACGCAAGAATCGCGCTGTTCTTGTAGTTCGTCGAGAAGACGAACGAGGCCGTGTTTTCGGCCGCCAGCATGTACTGCAATCGGTCGATTCGCTGCGCAGCCTCGGCCCAGCCGCTCCAGGTGTTGCCGACGCCGAGCCAAGGATTCGGCAGCGTCACCACGGCCGCTGCCGCGCAAAGCACAGCTACCGAGGACGCTAGCCCGATCTTGAGCGCGCGGGGTATTACGCCCTGTCTCAATTGCGCATGCAGCGCCAGCACGATCAGCGGCGGGTAGACCGGGGCGAGCCAGTTGGGCTTCACCAGCGAGCGCAGGCTCGCAAATGCGAAGAGCAGCAGTGGAACCGTCGCGCTGGCTACCAGCAGCAGCCGCGCGTCGTCCGCGAGCAATTCCCGCCAGCCACGCATCGCGGTCCACCAAGTCGCGAGTGCCAGGACAAACAGATAAGGCGTCGCGACGATGAACTGCGTGCCCAGCATTTGCAACAGATAGCGCACCCTCCAGTGATCCATGCCGACGGCGCGCTGGGTACTCTGAAAGGCGAACGATGCCCAGTCATGCTGTGCGTTCCACGCGATGACCGGCGTAAAGACGATAGCCGCGATGATGAGCGCGAGCCAGGGCTGCGGACGTCGCAGCCAATAACGTTGACTGGGTGACAGCACCAGATAAATCCCAACGGCCGGCACCAAAAGCACCGCCGTGTACTTGGCGAGAAATCCCAGTCCCAGTGCAAGGCCCGCCAGCAGCCACCACCGGGTTTCGCCGGTGCGAGTGGCCTTTAGCACGGTCCACGTCACCGCCGCCCACGCGAAGAGCAGCGGTGCGTCCGGGGCGATGACGACGCCATAAGCGGCGACGATGCCGATCAGGTTCAGCGCGAGCAGCGTCCAGAACGCGGTCGAGCGACTGCCGCCGATGTCGATGACCAGTCGAGCCCAGACGACGCTGAAGGCGAACGACCACCCAACGGCGGCGAGCTTGATCGCCCAACTGCTTGCGCCGAACACCGCTGTGGCAGCCGCGATGCTCCAGGCGACCAGGGGCGGATGGTCGAAGTAGGACCACGCTAGGTCCCGGCTCCAGAGCCAGTAGTAGGCTTCCTGCGGCGTCAGCGGCAGCACTACCGCAAGCAACAGATGCGAAAGGCCGAAGGCAAGGATCAGCGCCCACACGGCGCGGCCGATGGAGCCGGAGCCAGCCAATTCGGTTCGGGTGGCCGTCTTGACAGCCGCATCCAGCCGAGCCGGGATAACGTCAGAAACGCTCATCAAATCTGAAGGTTAGTGCGGTGGCATTAACCTTGTTCCTCATCAACCCTCAAGCCTAGTGCGGTGGCATTAACCGGGGCTTACCAAGACCGATCCACACCGACCGGACTCCCGCATGATCGGCCACCGAGGCGGGCCTGGAGGTCGGCTTGCGGGGGTTGGACCGCTTCGGATACAGTCTCCGCGCGGCCCCGGCACTGCCGGGGCTTTATTTTTCCCTGACGCTTTGCAGAACCCATGCCCGGCATACCGATCACGGCGCGCGGCGCCGAGAAATTGAAGGCTGAATTGCAGCGGCTCAGAGCCGTCGATCGGCCAAGCGTGATCCAGGCGATCAAGGACGCCCGTGAAAAAGGCGATCTTTCAGAGAACGCCGAATACGACGCCGCGCGCGAGCGCCAGGGTTTCGTCGAGGGCCGCATCGCAGAGCTCGAAGGCAAGGTTTCGAGCCTCCATATCATCGATCCCGCCGCGGTCGACGCGGCTGGCCGCATCGTCTTTGGGGCGACGGTGGAACTCGAAGATCAAGGGACCGGCGAGTTCGTGAAGTATCAGATCGTTGGTGACGACGAGGCCGACATCAAAGCTGGCCTAATTTCCGTCTCGTCTCCGATTGCCCGCGCGCTGATCGGCAAGACCGAGGGCGACATCGCGCAGGTGCAGGCTCCTGCAGGCAAGCGCGAATACGCGGTCGTCTCGGTCGTTTACCAGTAGCCGAACCGAAGCGAGAAGCGCGCTCAGCGCGTGCGTCCGCCGCGTCCGATAGCGCTGCGTTTGCCGACCACGCGCTTGGCGGCTCCCGCACCGCGCCTTGTCGGCGTGCCGCGATTGACCCCCTCTGCCTCGCGGCGATCCCGCGTCGTGCGCTTTGGCGCCGACGGCTTGCCCGGACGGACGGGACGCGGATTGTGCTGCGCTTTCTTTGCCGGCTTGGGTGACCGGATCGTGGCATTCCGGCCCGCGACGCTCGCCTCAGCCGCGGGCTCCGGCGCCGGCCGAAATAGCACCAGCAGCTTGCCGATCGACTGCACGCGAGCGGCCGAGACGGCCTCGGCGATCTCGGCGAACAGGCCCTCACGCTCATCGCGGTCGTCGCCGGGCACGCGAATCTTGATGAGTTGATGCGCAAGCAGTGCGCGGTCGATCTCGCGGATGACGGCGCGGCTCAGGCCGGAATTGCCGAGGAGCACGACTGGCTTCAGGCCATGGGCGAGGGCCTTTAAGGCCTGTCGTTCTTTCGGGGCCAGCATGATCTCGGGCATAGTCGTGCTCCGTTCGCGTGGGTTCAGTGTAGTCAGGGATGCCGTCGCCCAAGAAAAAGCATCGATCGAACCCGGCGTGGATCAAGCGCCACGTCACTGACCCCTTCGTCAAGCGTTCCGTGCAGGACGGTTACAGGTCACGTGCGGCGTACAAGCTGACCGAGATCGCGGAAGCCGACCGCCTGCTGCGTCCCGGCATGACGGTAGTCGACCTTGGCGCCGCACCGGGCAGCTGGACCCAAGTGGTGCGCCAGCGGTTGGCTGCAACGGACGGGTCGCTACGCGGACGCATCATCGCACTCGACATCCTGCCGCTGGATCCGATTCCCGACGTCAGCGTCATCCAGGGCGATTTCCATGACGAAGCCGTCGAGCAGCAGCTCGGCACACTGCTGGCCGGCGCTGAAGTCGACGTCGTGCTGTCCGACATGGCGCCCAACCTGTCCGGTATTGCTGCGTCCGATGCGGCGCGCAGTCTGCATCTGGCCGAGCTGGCCGCGGAATTTGCCTGCAAACACCTGAAACCAGAGGGCGTTTTGCTCGTCAAAGCGTTTCAGGGTAGTGGCTACAGTCAATTCGTCGAACGGCTCAAGCGTGATTTCCGCAGCGTGGCGACTCGCAAGCCCGAAGCCTCGCGGGAAACGTCGGCCGAGGTCTATTTGCTCGCGCGGGGCCGCAAGAACGGCTGAATTTTGGTAGGGGATTTCGACTAGATCAGGCCGGAGTATTGAAATAGCGGCACCTTTGCCCCCAACTTCACCGTCGTCTCTGGGTCGCGGGATTAGAATGATCCATACGCTGAGCGATCCGATTTGCCCCCTGGCCGACACCGCGCGCGGTGCGGCCTCAAGGAGTTTTCCTTGAACAACAACATGTTCGCGAAAGCCGCCATCTGGATGGTGATCGCGCTCGTCCTGTTCACGGTCTTCAAGCAGTTCGAAAGCCGCCAGAAGCCGGCTGAAACCGTGAGTTACACGCAGTTCCTCGAAGAGGCCAAGGCCGGAAAGATCAAACGGGTCGAGGTCCAGGGGCGCACACTGCAGGTGACTCCGTCCGACGGTGCGCGCTACACGCTGACCTCACCGGGGGATGCCTGGATGGTCAGTGACCTGATGAAGTTTGGCGTGCAGGTCTTCGGCAAGCCCGAGGAAGAGCAATCGCTGCTGACGACGATCTTCGTGTCGTGGTTCCCGATGCTGCTGCTGATCGGTGTCTGGATCTTCTTCATGCGGCAGATGCAGGGCGGTGGGCGCGGCGGCGCGTTTTCGTTCGGCAAGTCGCGCGCGCGCATGCTCGATGAGAGCAACAATTCGATCACCTTCGTCGACGTCGCCGGCTGCGACGAGGCCAAGGAGGAGGTGCAGGAGCTGGTCGAGTTCCTGCGCGACCCTTCGAAGTTCCAGAAACTCGGCGGCCGGATCCCGCGCGGGGTGCTGCTTGTGGGCTCTCCTGGCACCGGGAAGACGCTGCTCGCCAAGGCGATCGCCGGCGAGGCCAAGGTCCCATTTTTCTCGATCTCCGGTTCGGACTTCGTCGAGATGTTCGTCGGCGTCGGTGCGGCACGCGTCCGCGACATGTTCGAGCAGGCGAAAAAGCACGCGCCCTGCATCATCTTCATCGATGAAATTGACGCAGTGGGTCGCCAGCGTGGCGCCGGCTTAGGCGGAGGCAACGACGAGCGCGAGCAGACACTGAATCAGATGCTGGTCGAAATGGACGGCTTCGAGACCGGCATGGGCGTGATCGTCATCGCCGCCACCAACCGTCCTGATGTGCTCGATCCGGCGCTGCTGCGTCCGGGCCGCTTCGACCGGCAGGTCGTCGTGCCGCTGCCTGACATCCGCGGCCGCGAGCAGATCCTCAACGTTCACATGCGCAAGGTGCCGATCGGCGCCGACGTCAAGGCTGACGTCATCGCGCGCGGCACACCGGGTTTCTCCGGCGCCGACCTCGCCAATCTGGTCAATGAGGCCGCGCTCTTCGCTGCACGCCGCAATGCGCGCGTCGTCGAGATGACCGATTTCGAGAAGGCCAAGGACAAGGTCATGATGGGCGCCGAGCGCAAATCGATGGTCATGTCCGATGAGGAACGGCTCAACACGGCGTACCACGAATCGGGCCACGCCCTGGTGGCCAAGCTGGTGCCGAAGAGCGACCCGGTGCACAAGGTGACGATCATTCCGCGCGGTCGCGCGCTCGGTGTGACGATGCAGCTGCCCGAGCAGGACCGCTACGCCTATGACCGGCAGTACCTGCTGTCGCGCATCGCTGTGCTCTTCGGTGGCCGGATCGCCGAAGAGGTGTTCATGAACCAGATGACCACCGGTGCTGGCAACGACTTCGAGCGCGCAACGCAGCTGGCGCGGGACATGGTCACGCGCTACGGCATGAGCGACGCGCTCGGCCCGATGGTGTATGCCGAAAACGAGGGTGAGGTGTTCCTCGGCCGCTCGATCACGAAGACGACGCACGTGTCGGAAGAGACGATGCGCAAGGTCGACAGCGAGATCCGCCGCATCATCGATGAGCAGTACGCCCTGGCGCGTGGCCTGATCGAGGAGAATCGTGACAAGGTCGAGACGATGGCCAAGGCGTTGATGGAGTGGGAAACGATCGACGCCGAGCAAATCGACGACATCGTCTCTGGCAAGCCGCCGCGGCCGCCGAAGTCGTCCGGGCCGCTGCCGCCGACCGGCGGCAAACCGAGTGCAGGCAGCGTCGAAGGCGCCGCACAGCCGGCGTAGTCGGCATCCTGTCTTCCGAAGGCCGGTTCATCCGGCCTTTTTCTTTTCGGCTCCTAGAATCGCCCGATGGACACTGGACTGACGCGGGCACCTGTCACGGGCTGGAGCGTGACGGGCCGCGTACTCGCACTCGATCGCCCGTTGATCATGGGCATCGTCAACGTGACGCCGGATTCCTTCTCGGATGGCGGTCGCTTCCTCGAACCGAGCGCGGCGCTCGAGCACGCGCGAAGGCTGATCGACGAAGGTGCCGACATCCTCGACATCGGCGGTGAATCGACGCGGCCCGGCTCGGCCGCGATCCCGGAGTCTGAGGAGATCGCTCGCGTCGTGCCGGTGCTCGAGGCGCTGCGCAAGAGCGGCGTCGTGCTGTCGGTCGATACCAGCAAGCCCGGCGTGATGCGCGCCGCGCTCGACGCGGGGGCGGCCATCGTCAACGACGTCTGCGCACTGCAGAGCCCAGGTGCGCTCGACGCCGTCGCAGCCAGCGACTGCGGCGTCGTGCTGATGCATATGCAGGGTTCACCGCGCACGATGCAGTTGAACCCGCATTACAACGATGTCGTCGGCGAAGTGCGCGACTTCCTGCGTGAGCGGATCGCGGCCGCTACCGCGCGTGGTGTCGCTGCGGTGCGGATCGTCGTCGATCCCGGCTTCGGCTTCGGCAAGACGGTCGAACACAACTTTGAACTTCTGGGGCAGCTGGCCGCGCTGACCAAGCTGGGGGTTCCGGTTCTCGCCGGCGTTTCGCGCAAGGGGATGTTGGGCGCAGTCACCGGCCGTGCGGTCAGCGACCGCATCGCTGCTTCAGTGGCGGCGGCCGTGATCGCCGTCGAACGCGGGGCGCGTATCGTGCGAGCGCATGATGTGGCGGCGACCTGCGATGCCCTGCGGGTCTGGGCCGCAATACGAAAGGAAGAGTCATGACGCGCAAGTATTTCGGCACCGACGGCGTGCGGGGCACGGTCGGCGAGGCGCCGATCACGCCTGAGTTTGTGCTGAGGCTGGGTCAGGCCGCAGGACGAGTGCTGGCGCGCCATACCGAGGGCAGCGCGAGCCGTCCGGCCGTGTTGATCGGCAAGGACACGCGAATCTCGGGCTACATGCTTGAAGCGGCGCTCGAGGCCGGGTTTTCCAGTGCCGGCGTGGACGTGATGCTGTCCGGCCCGCTGCCGACACCGGCGGTCGCGTACCTGACGCGCGCGCTGCGACTAGACGCCGGCATCGTCATTAGCGCCTCGCACAATCCGTATCCAGACAACGGGATCAAGTTCTTCTCCGAGAGAGGCAAGAAACTGCCCGACGCCGTTGAAGCGGAGATCGAGCAGGAACTCGAGCGGCCATGGCACTGTGTCGAAGCACGGCGGCTCGGCAAGGTGAAGCGGCTCGACGACGCGGCCGGGCGCTACATCGAATTCTGCAAGCGCACGTTCCCGACCGAGTTCGATCTGAAAGGATTGAAGATCGTTGTCGACAGCGCCCATGGTGCGGCTTATCACGTTGCCCCGCACGTGTTCCACGAACTGGGCGCCGATGTCGTCTGGCACGGCGCTTCACCCAACGGCATGAACATCAACGACGGCGTCGGTGCGCTCTATGGCGAGCAGCTCGCACACGCCGTGCAGGTGAACGAGGCCGACTTCGGCATTGCGCTCGATGGTGATGCCGATCGCGTGCTGATCTGCGACGGGCAGGGGCGCCTCTACAACGGCGACGAGCTGCTCTACGTCATCGTGCGCGATCGGATGCGGCTCGGCCGCGTGGCCGGGACCGTCGGCACGCTGATGACCAACTATGCGCTGGAGCGCCGCTTCGCTGAACTCGGCGTGCCATTTGCGCGCGCTAAAGTCGGCGATCGTTATGTGCTGGAACAGCTCGAGGACAAAGGCTGGCTGTACGGCGGCGAAGGTTCCGGCCATCTGCTCTGTCTTGATTGCCACACCACCGGCGATGGCACTGTCAGTGCACTGCAGGTGCTCGCCGCGGTGCGGCGCAGCGGTCTGTCGCTCGCGGAGCTGACCGCGGACCTCGTGTTGCTGCCGCAGGCGCTCGTCAACGCGCGCATCGAACGCGGCTTCGACTGGAAATCCTATGCGCCGTTGGTCGACGAAATGACCGAGGTCGAACGCGAGTTGCGCGGTGCGGGCCGTATCCTGATTCGGCCTTCAGGCACTGAGCCGGTGCTGCGCGTGATGGTTGAAGCGGCAGAGCCGGAAATCGCCGAGGCGATGGCGCAGCGTCTGGCCAGCCGCGTCGGCGCAGCGGCGACGCACTGAAGGAAGTTTCCTAGATCGCCTCGCGTGGCGTCGGTTCTGGTACCGGCGCGCGGCGCAGCGGCTGCTGCAAGGCCAAGAATTGGTGGGTTGCCGCGCGCCAGGAATGGCACTCGGCATGCGTGCGGCACAGCGTGCGGTCGATGCGCAACGCTTGCAGGGCCGCCTTGCGCAGGTCTTCGTGCAGCACTGCAGCCGCCGAATCGCCGACGACATCGATTGGCCCCTGCACCGGAAAAGCCGCGACCGGCGTGCCGCAGGCCAGCGCCTCGAGCATCACCAAGCCGAAGGTATCGGTGCGGCTCGGGAACACGAAGACATCGGCCGCGCTGTAGAGCCGCGCGAGCTGCTCCGAGTCGAGCACGCCGACGAAGCGCACCTCGGGAAAGCGCGATTTGAGGCCTTCGAGCGCCGGGCCGACGCCGGCGACGACCTTGGTGCCCGGCAGATCGAGGTTCAAGAACGCTTGGATGTTCTTTTCGACCGAGACGCGTCCGACGTACAGGAAGACCGGGCGGCGCACGTCGGTGAAGAGCGGCTCACGGGGAACAAAAGGCGTCGAGATCGACGCCGCGCGTCCAGAGTTGCACGTGCCGCAGTCCGTTTTCGTGCAGCTCTCGCACAACTGTCAGGGTCGGAGCCATGACTACGCTCGCCGGGACATGAAAATGACGCAGGAAGGCGTAGGTCCAGTGCTCGGGCACGCCGAACATCGCCCTTAGGTACTGGGGAAAACGCGTGTGGTACGCGGTCGTGTAGGGCAGGCCGTGCGCCCTGCAGTAGCGCCGCGCCGCATGGCCGAGCGGCCCCTCGGTCGCGATGTGGATCGCGGCATCGCGACTCGTGCCGATCTCCTCCCGCAGCAGCCGCGCGAGACGCCGATAGGGCAGCAGAGACAGCCGGATC
>DATEZE010000002.1:0-18266 GCA_035255845.1 Burkholderiaceae bacterium
TCCAAAACGCTCGGGCGAGAAGATCCTCGAGGCGATCCAGGCGGCGTGGATCGAGGAAGCCGATTAGCGGGATACGCAATGCGTCCGCAGCGGACGCGGGTCGAATCACTCGTACAGACCTGGCGGCGTGGCGCATGCGCTGCGGCGCGTCAGGCTCTCCAGCGTCGCCAGTGCTGATTCCAGCGTGAAGGCGTCGTTCTCCATCGCATCGAGCAGCGCCGGCAAATCCCGCCGCTCGATCGCATCGACCTCGCCGTCTTGATTGCTGCAGGTCGTGTCCGCGCCCAGCGTCGCGTCGTAGACGTGGATCCACTCCGATTGGTAACCCTCGGGCACCGGGCGGCGGACATGAAACATGCGTCCGTGATGCACTTCGATTCGGTCCAGTGCCAGCCCGGCTTCCTCCCACGCCTCGCGCTCGAGCGCCTGCTCGAGTGTTTCGCCGGCCGGCACCATGCCGCCGACCAAGTTGTCCCACTGTCCCGGATCGATCGACTTGTGCGCGGCCCGGCGCGCCACGATGAGCGTGCCGTCGTCGGCCAGCGCGTTCAGGTGCACGGCCTCGGTCACGATGCCGAGTGTGCGACATGCCGCCCGCTCGATCGTCGCCAGCACTTGACCGCCGCGCGTGGCTCGCACTGCGAGCAGTTCGTTGCGCCAGCCGCGCAACAGCCCCGCGTCGCGAAGTCGCTCTGCCGCCTCGGCGAGCCGCCGACTGCGCCCAGCGACGTCGAGGCCTTCGTCCCGCAATTGCAGCAGCCCGTCCCGGCGGTCGAAGCCTGCATCCTGCGTTAGCGCGTCCGCGACGGCAGAAGTCACCCAGCCGACAGCGTGTCCGGCGACGACGAAGGGCTCGAGGGTTGGCGGCCGTTGCGGTTGCGCGCGCGCCTGCAGGCGCTGGGCCAGGGCAAACAGGCGCGCCGCGTGAGCCATCAGGACTCGGGGCGCATGTGCGGAAACAGGATCACGTCCCGGATACTCGGCGTATCCGTGACGAGCATGATGAAGCGGTCGACGCCGACGCCACAGCCGGCAGCGGGCGGCATGCCGTATTCGAGCGCCCGCACATAGTCGGCGTCGTAGTACATCGCCTCCTCGTCGCCCGCGGCCTTGGCCTTCGCCTGCTCGTTGAAACGCGCCGCCTGGTCCTCGGGGTCGTTGAGCTCGGAGAAGCCGTTGGCGAGTTCGCGCCCGGCGATGAACAGTTCGAAGCGCTCGGTGATCTCGGGTCGAGCGTCAGATGCGCGGGCGAGCGGCGAAACCTCTATCGGATAGTCGACGATGTAGGTCGGCTGGATCAGCTTCGACTCGGCGAATTCCTCGAACAGCGCCAGCTGCAGGGTGCCCAGGCCCGCTTCGTCCGCGTGCTTGCTGCCCTTCGCACGCAGCGCGCGGTGCAGAAAAGAGCGGTCCGCCAGCTGCGCATCGGAATAGGCGGGGGCATGCGCACGGATCGCCTGCACGATGGTCATGCGCGCGAAAGGCAGCGAGAGGTCGATGCTCTGCCCCTGGTAGCTGAGCAACGCGGAACCTGTGGCGGCGATCGCCACTCGACGCAGCAGCCGCTCGGTGAAGTCCATCAGCCACGAGTAATCCTGATACGCGGCGTAGAACTCCATCATCGTAAATTCGGGGTTGTGGCGCGGGCTCACGCCTTCGTTGCGGAAGTTGCGGTTGATCTCGAAGACGCGCTCGAAGCCGCCGACCACCAGCCGCTTCAAATACAGCTCCGGTGCGATGCGCAGAAACATGTCGATGCCGAGCGCGTTATGGTGGGTCACGAATGGCTTGGCCGCCGCGCCACCCGGGATGACCTGGAGCATCGGCGTCTCGACCTCAAGAAAGCCCTCGGCGACCATGAACTCGCGCATTGCGGCGATGGCCTTGCTGCGCGTCAAAAATGCGGCGCGCGCGTCCTCGTTCATGATCAGGTCGACGTAGCGTTGCCGGTAGCGCTGCTCGCGGTCCTCGAGCCCGTGGAACTTGTCGGGCAGCGGTCGCAGCGCCTTGGCCATCAGCCGGAGTTCCTTCACCCGGACCGACAATTCGCCCTTCTGCGTCTTGAACACGACGCCGCGCGCCGCGATCAGGTCACCGATGTCCCAGCGCTTGAACTCTTCTAGCGCGGCTTCACCCGCATCGTCCTTCGCGACGAAGAACTGGATGCGGCCGCTCATGTCCTGCACCGTGGCGAACGCGACCTTGCCCATCACCCGCTTCAGCATCATGCGACCGGCGACGGCGACTTCGATCCGCGTCTGCTCGAGCGCATCGCGATCGAGGTGTCCGTATTGACGGTGCAGGTCGCCCGCCAGCTGCTCGCGGCGGAAATCGTTGGGAAAGGCAGGGCCGCGCAGTCTGAGCTCGGCCAGCTTCGCGCGCCGCTCAGCGACGATTTGGTTTTCGTCGGCGGCAGGCACGGGTGTCGATTCGTTCATGTCGGCAATCTACGCCTGGCGAACATCGGCAACGGGCTCGTGCCCGAAGTCCGCGCGGTGGAGGTAGGAAAGTACCCGCGCGGCCGCGGCCTGCGGCGTCGAAAGCTGGCCGGTCGCCTTGAACTCGACGAAGTGCGCCTGCTCCGGAAAACCAGTGCGGTCGGCGGCGCGCAGTTCCGCCTGCATGTCGGTATCGACAATTCCCGGCGCGAGCGCGACGATGCGCGCCGGATTCGGCAGCATCGCCTCGTCGAGCGCCGCCACGCGCGAGAAGTGATCGAGTCCCGCCTTGGCTGCGCAATAGGTTGCCCACCCGGCCACCGCGCGTTTGCCCGCGCCGGACGAGATGCTGAGCACGCGTCGGTCGATCGGCCAGGATCGAGTCGCACGCAGGAACGCGGACGTCAGAAGCATCGGAGCTTCCAGATCGACCCGCAGCACGGCTGCGATGTCGTCCGCGGGACTGCTATCGATCGGTCCTACGTGCCCCAGCAGGCCGGCGTTATTGATCAGCGCGGCCGCGACGAAACCTGCCCGACCGTGCCTATGCAGCCAGGCCTCGAGGCGAGCCGCCACACCGATGTCGTGTCCGATGTCGATCGTCCACTGTTCGAGCAAGGCACCGATCGCGTGAGCGCGCGACCCCAGCGATTCGTCCGGGTGACGCGACAGCGTGAGCAACTGCACGTCGGGCGCGAGCAACTGTTCGGCAAGTGCGGCGCCGAGGCCGCGCGATGCGCCGGTGAGCACATAGAGTCTGCGTGCAGTAGTCATCGTGGTTCCGCCAGATAGACGCGGTCAGCCACTCCATGCGCGGCCGACCAGCCGGGATAGTCGTCGATCGTCAGCGCGAAGATGCGCGTGTCGCGGAGCTCACCGTGGTGATCGCGCGTCTCCGCCCGCAACAGCCCTTCCTCGCGCATGCCTGCACGGCGCATGACCGCTGCGCTTGATGCGTTACCGGCATCACAGCTCCCCCAGACGCGGTTCACCAGCATCTGATCGAACGCAAAGTGGACCTGCAGGCGCACGATTTCGGTGGCGATGCCGGCGCCGCGCGCGGGCGGTACGAGAAAGTAGCCGATCTCGGCCTTCGGCGTGCGCCAGTCCGGCGCGTGAAAGCCCGCACCGCCCAGATATGCGCCGTTCGCCGCATCGAGGATTGCCATCGGCATCGCCCGCCGCAGCGCAAATTCCGCGTTCATGCGCCGCGCGTAGGACTCCGAGTCCTCGATCCGTTGATGGCGCCGAGGCCACTCCATCCATTGCAGCAGTTCCTCACGATGCGGTGCCAGCGCAGCGAACAGCGTTGCGCCGTCACCGACTCGATAGCGACGCAGCACGACGCGGCGGCTCGACAGTCCCTCGGCAAGGGTCAGCAGCTCCGGGTGCTCGATGGCTGGCCGCGGCATAAGAACCTAGACACCCTGCTTCAGGCTTGCCTCTATGAAGTCATCGAGGTCCCCGTCGAGCACGGCTTGCGTGTTGCCAACCTCGACGTTGGTTCTGAGGTCCTTGATGCGCGACTGGTCTAGCACGTAGGAGCGGATCTGGTGGCCCCAGCCGATGTCGGTCTTGGATTCCTCGAGCTTGTTCTGCTCTGCCTGGCGCTTGCGCAACTCGAGTTCGTACAGCCGCGACTTCAGCATCGCCATCGCCTCGGCCCGGTTGCGATGCTGCGAGCGGTCGTTCTGGCTCTGCACGACGATGTTGGTCGGCAGGTGCGTGATGCGTACGGCCGACTCGGTCTTGTTGACATGCTGGCCGCCGGCGCCCGAGGCCCGATAGACGTCGATGCGCAGGTCGGCGGGATTGATGTCCACTTCGACCGATTCGTCGACCTCGGGATAGACGAACACGCTCGCGAACGAGGTGTGACGCCGCGCGTTCGAATCGAAGGGCGACTTGCGCACTAACCGGTGGATGCCGGTCTCAGTGCGCAACATGCCGTAGGCGTAGTCCCCGCTGATCTTGATCGTCGCGCCCTTGATGCCGGCAACCTCGCCGTCCGACTCGTCGAGCAGTTCGGGCTTGAAGCCGCGCCGCTCGGCGTAGCGCAGATACATGCGCTCCAGCATTCCGGCCCAGTCCTGCGCTTCGGTGCCGCCGGCACCTGCCTGGATCTCGATGAAGCAGTTGTTGGGATCGAGCGGATTGTTGAACATCCGCTGGAATTCGAGATCGTCGACCTGCTTCGCGAGGCCTCCGACATCGGCCTCGACCGAGACCAGGGTGGCGATGTCGTCGTCGCTCCGCCCCATCTCGAACAGCTCCCCGGCGTCGCGCACGCCGTGCACGAGTGCGTGCATTTTCTGCACGACGAGGTCGAGCGTCTTCTTTTCCCTGCCGAGTTCCTGCGCCCGCTTCGGATCGTCCCAGACCTTCGGATCTTCGAGCGCGCGATTGACCTCTTCGAGCCGAGCTTCCTTTACATCGACGTCAAAGATACCTCCGCAGTTCGGCCAGGCGTCCACGCAGGCCCGCGATAGTGCCCTCGATCTGGTTCAGGCGTTCGGCTTCCATGACGATTCTCGATGCGGAAAGGCGCGGATTATAGGAGCCGGGCCTCCCGCGAGCCGAGTGGGGCCGCTCGGCCGCGTCCCACGTACACTCGCGGCGCTAGCAACGCGATGCCGCTTGGCGCCTTCGCCCGATGACCGAATCCGCCTCTGTGGTGACCTACCTGTTCTCGGACATCGAGGGCAGCACGAGGCTCTGGGAGTCGGATGCCGAGCGTGCTGCGCCCGCGGTGGCCTGGCATGACGCACTCTGCCGCGGTGTTGTCACAGACCATCGCGGCACCGTCGTCAAGATGACCGGAGATGGGTTGCATGCAGCCTTCGACGACCCGGCCGATGCCGTCGCGGCGGTCATCGAGCTGCAGCTGGCGCTCGCGGCTCCATCAGATGAGAGAGCGCCACTCAAAGTGCGGTGTGGGCTGCACCTAGGTGCCGATCAGCGGCGCGACAACGATTTCTTCGGTCCTGCCGTCAACCGCGCCGCCCGCATCATGGCTGCGGCGCATGGCGGGCAGGTGCTGTTGTCGCAGGCGGTGGCTGACCGCATCACAGGTCGCCTGCCGCAGGGTGCGATGCTGCGCGATCTTGGAACGGTGCGACTGCGCGACCTGGGATCGCCCGAGCACGTTTTCCAGATCGTTCATCCGGCGCTGCGTCACGACTTCCCGCCGCTGCGTTCGATGGCGAGCGCGCCCAACAATCTGGCGCAGCAGCTCAACTCGTTCGTCGGCCGCGACCACCAGATGGAGCAGGTCCGGCAACTGCTGGCCAGCTGCCGGCTGCTGACGCTTCTAGGCATGGGCGGCCTGGGAAAGTCGCGGCTGTCGATGCAGGTCGCCGCGGTCGTTCTCGAGGATTATCCGGACGGCGTCTGGTTCGTTGAGCTAGCCGCACTGTCGGATCCACAGCTCGTCCCGCAGGCGGTGGCCTCGGTGCTCGGAGTGAAGGAGGAGCCGGGTGGCACGGTGCTGGACGCGCTGATTCGGTATGTGAGCAACAAGAAGCTGCTCATCGTCCTCGACAACTGCGAACACCTCGTGCATGAGTGCGCCGACATCGCCAAGCGGCTGCTGCAGGCCGGGCCCCAAGTCCGCGTGCTGGCATCGAGCCGGGATTCGCTACGTATCGCAGGCGAGACGGTGTTCCACCTCACGCCACTGCAGGCCCCCGCCGCCGACCTCCAGCCGTCGATTGACGTATTGCTGGGGCTCGAGTCGGTACGGCTGTTCGTCGATCGTGCCGCGGCGGCGCAGCCGTCGTTCCGGCTCACCGAGAAGAACGCGACGGCGGTGGCCGAGATCTGCCGGCGGCTGGACGGGATTCCGCTCGCGATCGAGCTCGCCGCGGCGCGGACCCGGGCCATTCCGCTCGAGACCATCGCGGTGCGGCTGAAGGATCGCTTCAAGCTGTTGACCACCAACGACCGGACGGCGCTGCCACGCCAGCAGACCCTGCGCGCGTTGATCGACTGGTCTTATGACCTGCTCGCGCCATCGGAACTGGCGCTGTTCCAGCGGCTTTCCACCTTTGCGGGGGGATGGACCCTCGAGGCGGCCGAAGCGGTCTGCGGTGGTGGGCCGATCGGCGTGGACCAGATCGTCGATTTGCTGACCAACCTGGTCGACAAGTCGCTCGTCGTACTTGATGCCGAGGGCAGCCGCTACCGCATGCTTGAAACGGTCCGACAGTACGCGGCCGAGCGCCTCGGCGCGTCGGCGGACGATGGGGTGACGCGCGCGCACCACCTGGCGTGGTGCCTGACCCTGGCGCAGCGCGCTCGCGAAGGACTGGTCGGTTCGGGCGCCGGGCACTGGCTCGCAGAACTCGATGCGGAACGGGAAAACATCCTTACCGCACATCGCTGGTGTGACGACGCAGCGGACGGCGCCACGCTGGGCCTTGAGTTGATGCACTCGCTGAAGCTCTACTGGTACCAGCGTGGGCTGTTGACGCTCGGCCACCGCCTGACCCTCGAAGCGCTTTCGCGTACCCGTCCGGACGAGCACAGTGTGTCGCGTTGCCGCGGGCTCGCCGACGTCGGCCAGTTCTGCGGTTTCCTGGGGCGCAATGTGGACGCCCGTCGCTACCTTGAAGAGAGCCTGGCGATCGCCCGCGAACTCGATGATCACAACCGCATTGCGGCTGCACTGCAATCGCTGGGCAACGCATCTCAGGCGGTCGGTGATCTCGGTCGCGCGCGCGAGCTTTTCGATGAAGGTATCGAACGCGCGCGCGAGGTCGGCAATGCGCGCCAGCTCGCGTCGGCGCTGATGTCCGGGGGCCAGCTAATGCGCCAGCAGCGCGACTACACGGGCGCGTCGCAGCTCTACCGAGAAGCGACCGACATCGCCCGCAGCCTCGGCGATGAGGAGAGTGTGGCGATCGGGCAGCTGAATCTGGCGATCGTCGCCATCGAGTGTCAGAGCCTCGCGGAGGCACGCCCGCTGTTACGCGAGGCGCTGCTGGCTGCGGTAGCTACGCGCTCGCAACTTGTCGGCCAGGCGGCACTCGATGTCATGGCTGGATACGCGGTTGCCACTGACTGTCAGCAACACAGTGCGCAGTTCTTCGGTGCAGCGGAAGAGCAGGCGCGGCGGTCCGGACTGCACCGCGACAGTGCCGACACCGATTTCCTGCTGCCACGCGTCGAGAAATGCCGCTCATTCCTCGGTGCCGATCGGTTCGCGCGCGCGCAAGCCGAAGGCGCCCGATGGGGCTACGAACAAGCGCTTAAAAGGGCGGTCGAACAGCTCGCATGACTGCCGGCGACAGCGCGCTACTGGTTGACGATGATCGGGTCCCGCGCGACGGGTCGATTGTTCCGGTCCAATAGGTGGATCGTGTACTTGAACTGTCCGCTTCTGGAATTCTGGTTAACGCAGGTCACGTGGTTCGGGCCTCCCCGGCAGGACCTTGGCAACTGGTCCTGTTCTGCCTTCAGGCCACCCCCGCCGGTCAATTCGCCGTTGATGACAATGCCTTCCGGCTCGAAGCGGTAGTCAGCCCCCGGCGCAAGTTGCCATCGAATGACGATATTCCGACCCATCCGCCGCTGGATGACAACCGGATCAACATCGACCTGGATCTGTTCGCCGACCAGCGTCACTGTCACCAGCGGCGGCGGTTGCGCCGATGCGACGGCGGTCCAGGCGCAGATGGCCAGCAGCGCAGCGGCAAGCAGTGTGTTCTTCATCTTCTCCGCTCCTCGTTAATTCTTCTTGGGTCGGCCCGACTGACGCCGACATGGCCAACTTTCAGGGTTAGCGTAGCTGCCGTCAAGCGTCGCCGAGGTACTCAATGACCAAGGTCAGGCGCCGCTGGCCATTGAACTCGTCGACCGTCGGCCGGTAGGCGAGTGTGGCCTGCCGGGGCAGAGGCTCGGTTCGACGGAACCAGATGGCGTTGAAGCGCCGGCCGTCGAGGTCGAGCGCGAGCTTCAGATGCCTGTCCTTGACGAGCCGCTGTTCGAGCACGATGAACTGGTTGGCAAACAATGGCGGCGGGAAGCCCTGGCCCCAGACATGCTGCTCGCACGCTTCGACCAGTCCGATCGAAAATTCGCTAGGTTCGAGCGCACCGTCGGTAACGACCGTGCGTTCGAAGATCGAGCGGTCGCATGATGATCGGGTCGCTTCCTCGAACGCCGCGACGAAGTTGTTGTATTCGACGGCCGCGAGCGTGAGCCCGGCCGCCATCGCATGGCCGCCGAAGCGCTTGACCATCGTCGGCGCGACCTTGGTGACGAGATCGAGGGTGTCGCGCAGGTGCACCCCGTCGATCGAGCGGCCGGAACCGCGCAGTTCCGCTTGGTCGCTGCGCGCAAAGGCAATCGTCGGGCGATGGAACTTCTCTTTGATGCGCGAGGCGACCAGTCCGACGACGCCCTGGTGCCATGACTCGTCGAACAGGCATATCGTGGTCCGACCGGCGACCGCGACGTCGTCGATCGCGGCGAGTGCGTCCAGCTGCATGTCGCTCTCGATCTCGCGTCGCTCGCGGTTCAGTGCGTCGAGCTGCTGCGCCAATGCCAGCCCACGCTCGAAGCTGTCGGTGGTGAGGCACTCGATTCCGACGGTCATGTCGTCCAGACGCCCCGCTGCGTTGATGCGTGGCCCGATCGCAAAGCCGAGGTCGGCGGCGCGCGCCGTTCTGGCATCGCGGCCCGCAACCTGGAACAGTGCCGCGATACCAGGGTGCAAACGGCCGCTGCGGATCCGCTGCAGGCCCTGGCCCACCAGCACGCGGTTGTTGTCGTCCAGCCGCACCACGTCGGCCACGGTGCCGAGTGCGACCAAATCGAGCAACGCATCGAGGCGCGGCTGTGCGTCGACGCCGAAACGGCCACGTGCACGTAGCTCCGCGCGCAGCGCAAGCAACACGTAGAACATGACGCCGACCCCCGCCAGGTGCTTGCTCGGAAAGCCGCAACCGGTCTGGTTCGGATTCACGATGCAGGCTGCCTGCGGCAGCACTGCGCCAGGCAGGTGGTGATCGGTGATCAGCACGTCGACGCCGAGTTCGGTCGCACGCGCGACGCCATCGACGCTTGCGATGCCGTTGTCGACGGTGATCAGCAAGTCCGGCTGGCGCTGTGCCGCGATCTCTACGATCTCCGGCGTCAGCCCGTAGCCGTACTCGAAGCGATTGGGCACCAGATAATCGATTTCGGCCTGCGTGCCCTGAGCCAGCATGCGCAGCCCGAGCAGCCCGACCGCGGCGGCTGTCGCACCGTCGCAGTCGTAATCAGCGACGATCAGCAGTCGCGCATCGGCTTCGAGCGCATCGGCAAGCAGCATCGCCGCGTCGGTGACATGCGCCAGTCCAGCGGGCGCGGCGAGTCGCTCCAGCGTCAGCTGCAGCTGGGCTTCGCGCGTGATCCCGCGGGCCGCGAGTGCCCGTGCGAGCGCCGGCGGCAGGCCGCTGCCGGCGAGGCTGCGTGCCGCGGCCGGGTCGAAATCGCGGACGGTCAGCCGCGTCATGACGTGGGCTCGCGCAGCGCCATCTCCAGCCGATGCGAACGCCAGAATCGCAGGCGATCCGTAGCGTGCGTCTTCCAGGTGCAGGTCCCGGTGTCGCCGGCCAGCACGAGGGTCAGCGATGCCGGCGGCAGTGCTGCCAGCCGACGGTCCAGTACACACATCGCAGCGAGCCATGCTTGCCAGTCCTGCTGCCGCTGTGGCCCAGCCGCCTCGTCCCAAACAAGCAGTGCGTCCTGCGTCACCGGCGCCGACGCGACTCGCGCCTCGGCTCCGGCCGAGGCAGCAGCACCACGAAGCTCCGGCCGATCACTGTGCAGCGCCGGCCATGGCAATTTCGGACGCGGCTTCCACTTGCCGCCGCCATGCAGCCACAGCCCTCCGGCGGTAGGGCGCGAATCCGCCTCGCGTGACTCGTTCACAGGATGGGCGTGCCATGTCATCTGCACAGCATTGTGCAGCCGGTTCCAGTGCAACTCGTCATCTGAGAGGGACCCGCGCGTTGCGAACGGCCTGCCGAGGGCGGCGGCCAGTGGCGGCAGCGGCTCCAGTTGCCACGCCTCGCGCGCGTGCAGGAACCAGCTCGCTCCGACGCGGCTTAGCCGGGCTGCGTCGCCGAGGCTCTCGTTGGCGGCCGCGATCAGCGCGTCAGCTTCAGCGTCGCTCAGCGGGTCTTCAGCCAGCGATCCGATGATCACGCTTTCGCGGCCGATGCCGAGGTGGATCGGGTCGGCGTGCCAGATCGTCTGTTCCGTCTCGCGCTGCCCGGTGAGATCGGCCCAGGCGTACGGTGCCGTGGCCCCGTCCCCGAATACGTTGTGTGCGAGCCAGTCCTCCGCCCCCATGCCGCGCGGGCTGAAGGACTCTTCGCTCTTGCGGCCACGCTCGAGCATGCGCTGAAGTGTCGGTGTGTCGAGCCGAGCGACGAGTGGCGCAGCGATCTCGGCTGCAAGCTGCGATCCGGTCAGCATCACGGTCAATTGCATTTCGGCGATTCTAAGTGCCGGATCAACGCGTGCTAAGCGCTTCGATGGCGCGCCAAGGTGCTTGCGTACAATCGTTTTACCCTTCGCCACCGAACCTTGAACCTTCCCTACGAACTCCGCATCGGCCTGCGTTACACGCGCGCGGGCCGCCGCGCCCGCCGGCGCAACGGTTTCATTTCCTTCATCTCCGGCATTTCGATGGCCGGAATCGCCCTCGGCGTGATGGCTCTGATCGTCGTGCTGTCGGTGATGAACGGCTTCGTGTCTCAGGTGCGCGACCGCATGCTGTCGGTCGTCTCGCATATCGAGGTGTTCTCGCTCGATGGTCCGATCGACTGGAAGGAGGTCGAAGCGCGGGCACGGAGCAATCGCGAGGTCGTCGGAACGGCGCCCTATGTCGCGGCGCAGGCGCTGCTGACCCGAGGCGATGCGGTGCGCGGCGTACTGGTGCGCGGCATCGATCCGGCCGCAGAGCCGGGGGTGTCGGACCTGGCGACCCAGGTGCGTGGCGAGCCGCTGACAGCGCTACAGGCCGGTGAATTCGGCATCGTCCTCGGCGGTGAACTCGCGCGGGCACTCGGTGTTTCACTTGGGGAAAAGGTCACGCTGGTCGCGCCGCAAGGCCAGGTCACGCCGGCCGGGGTGGTGCCTCGGCTGAAGCAGTTCACCGTGATCGGCACGTTCGATTCAGGTCACTTCGAATACGACAGCGCGATGGCTCTGCTGCACATCGGCGACGCCGAACGGCTGTTCCGCGTCGACGGCCCGACCGGTGTGCGGGTGAAGATCACCGACATGCAGCGCGCGCCCGCAGTCGCCGAGCAGCTGGCGAAGTCGCTGCCACCCAATCTGCTGGTACGTGACTGGACCCGCCAGAATCGCAGCTGGTTCGCAGCCGTGCAGGTGGAAAAGCGCATGATGTTCATCATCCTCGCGCTGATCGTGGCGGTCGCGGCGTTCAACCTCGTGTCGACGCTGGTGATGACGGTCACGGAGAAGCAGCCCGACATCGCGATCCTGCGCACGCTGGGCGCGACGCCGCGCAGTGTCATGGCCGTGTTCATCGTCCAGGGCGCATTGATCGGAGTCTTCGGCACGTTGCTCGGTGTCGCGGGCGGCCTGTTCGTGGCGAACAACCTCGACTCCATATTCCCGACGATCGAGCGCATCGCCGGATTCCCCCTGATTCCGAAGGACATCTACTTCATCAGTTCACTGCCATCGGACCCGCGCGCGAGTGACGTTGTGCCGATCGCCGTCATATCGATCCTACTGTCGCTGGTCGCCACGCTATATCCGAGCTGGCGCGCGTCGCGGGTGCGGCCGGCCGAAGCGTTGCGCTATGACTGACGTCGCGGTCCTGTCCGCCCGTGACCTGCACAAGTCGTATCGCGAAGGTGCGCTCGCCGTCGACGTGCTGCGTGGCGCGGACCTCGACATTGCGCCGGCCGAGATCGTCGCGATCGTCGGTGCGTCGGGCTCGGGCAAGAGCACGCTGCTGCATGTGCTGGGTGGCCTCGATGCCGCGGATCGAGGTGCGGTGCACATCGAAGGGCGCGAGCTGGCGCGGCTGAGCGACGCCGAGCGCGGTCGCCTGCGTAACGAACGGCTTGGCTTCGTCTACCAGTTTCACCATCTGCTGCCGGAATTCACCGCGCTCGATAACGTCGCGATGCCGCTGTCGATCCGTCGCATGGCGCTCGTATCCGCGCGCGAGCAGGCCGGGCAGGCGCTGACTTCCGTCGGCCTGGCCGGCCGCGTGCATCATCACCCGACAGAGCTTTCAGGCGGTGAGCGCCAGCGCACCGCAATCGCGCGTGCGATCGTCACGCGCCCGGCCTGCGTACTGGCCGACGAGCCGACCGGCAACCTCGATCGCGACACCGCGCGCGCGGTGTTCGGCGTATTGGTTGAACTCGTGCAGCAGAATCGAACCTCGGTCGTGATCGTGACCCATGACCCCGAACTGGCGGCGCGCTGCGACCGGGTGCTGCGACTCGAGCATGGACGGCTGGCCGCCGCATGACGTCGGCAACGCTGTAGGCTCAACGTGCGCGCAGCGGCCGATGCCGGCGTGCGCGCCAGGCGCGACGCAGGTGCACGCTCCAGAGCCCGCGCACGATGAGGTAGCCCAGCAGCGACAGCAGGCACGCGAGGAGGAAGACGCCGAGTGCCAACGGCGGCCCTAGGCCGACCATCCAGTGTCCGAACTCCTCCGCTGACGCGAACGGGCGTGACCAGTCGAAGTCCGGCGGCGACGTGACCGTCGAGCCAGTCGACGCGCCCAAGACGAAGCTGCCGATCTCGTAGCCGAGAAGGTAAAGTGGGACGATCGTCAGCGGATTGGTGTACAGCGTCGTTACCAGAGAGACCGGGAGATTGACACGCAGCGCGACGCAGACGATGCCGGCACCGAGCATCTGCAACGGCCCTGGGATGAGCCCACAGAAAAGCCCGACGGCAACCCCGCCTGCGGCCGAGCGCCGGTTCAGATGCCAGAGCGCGGGATGGAACAACCGCTCGCCGAATACCGACAGCGCACGCACCTCGCGCACCTTGTCGACGCTCGGGATCACTCTGCGGAAGAACTTGCGCGGCATGCCGGAAGTCTAGTGTGCCGTGGCGAGTTGCCGCCTGCTTACACTAGGCCGGCATGTGGATAGACACGCACTGCCACCTCGACGCGGACGAATTCGATCCGGACCGCGATGCCGTGGTCGAGCGCGCCCGCGCGGTCGGTGTGGACATGCTGGTGATGCCGACCGGCCATGTCGACGACGGTGCCAAGGTCGCAGGCATCGCACATCGCCACGGCTTCGGCTACGCGTTGGGGCTGCACCCGCTGTGGATCGACGGCGTGCCTGAAGTTGATGTCGAGCGTTTGCGCGACGCGGCGCGGGAGGCGCTCGCTGATCCGCATTTCGTTGCGATCGGTGAAATCGGCATCGACTGCTTCGAGCCTGGCGACGTTGCCCGTCAGGAATGGTTCTTTCGCGAGCAGCTCCGCGTGGCGCGCGACTGCAGCCTGCCGGTGATCGTTCACGTGCGTCGCTCGGCCGACCTGCTGCTGAAGCATCTGCGACGCATCGAGGTCGCCGGCGGCATCGTGCACGCGTTCAACGGCAGCGCCCAGCAGGCGGCCCAGTTCGTGGCGCTCGGATTCAGGCTCGGATTCGGCGGTGCACTCACCTATTCGGGGTCGAAGCGAATTCGCGCTCATGCGGCGTCGCTGCCAGAAGGCGCCTGGGTGCTGGAAACCGACGCGCCGTACATCGCACCCACGTGGCGCCGCAGACCTGACGCGGTCGACCGCACCGAGCCGGCAGACCTCGCGCGCATTGCGGACGAAATGGCCGCATTGCGCGCCGTCGATTGCCGCGACCTCGCGCGGGCCAACCAGCGCAACGCGGTCGCCGCGCTGCCACGGCTGGGCGCACTGCTGGCGGCTGCCTAGCCGTGCCGCTGGCCCCGCTCGTCGCCTTTGTGTTGGGCGTCTGCGCTTTGCAGGCGCAACCGATGCTGCCTGCGGGAGTTCTCCTGTTGGGATCGGCTGCCGTCGCGATTGCGATGGGAGCATGCGGCCTGCTTATGCGCTGGCCGCGCCGGACTTCGGTCGCCATCGCGAGCGTGGCGGCACTGCTGCTGGGTTTCGCCTATGCCGGACTACGCGCGCACCAGCGACTCGCCGATGAGCTCGCTTTCGACGATGAAGGTCGCGACGTGCGCGTGATGGGCATCGTTGACAGCCTGCCGGTGCGGCTCGAGCGCGGCCAGCGATTCGAGTTCGAGGTCGAGTCGCACGAAGGCACGATCGGAGTGCCTGGGCGCCTCCTGCTCGGCTGGTATGGCGCCGAGATCGTTCGACCTGGCGAGCGCTGGAGCCTCACGGTGCGACTCCGAAGACCGCACGGTGCGATGAATCCCGTTGGGGTCGACTTCGAGGCCTGGCTGCTTGAACGCAATCTGCGCGCCACCGGTTCCGTGCGCATGGCGCCGCCGCCGCGCCGCCTCGACGCGATGGTCTGGACGCCGACGACCGCAGTCGAGCGCTGTCGGTGGTGGCTGCGCGAGCGCCTGACGACGCATGTCGAGGGCGAGCGCTACGGCGGGGTGCTGCTTGCCCTCGTCCTGGGCGACCAGAAGGCGATTGCCGATTCCGACTGGACGCTGTTCAACCGCACTGGCATCTCGCATCTCGTCAGTATTTCGGGACTGCATATCACGATGATCGCCGCGCTCGTCGGCGGCCTCGTTGCCGCCTCCTGGCGTCGGGTGCCATGGCTGTTGCGCCGGGCGCCGGCGCAATCGGCGGCGATCGTCGCTGGAGCGATCGCAGCGATGCTGTACGCCCTACTGGCCGGCTGGGGCGTGCCTGCGCAGCGCACGGTCATCATGCTGCTGACTGTCGCGGGCACCTGGCTGCTGCGCGCCCGAATCGGGCTCGGCACGGCGCTGGCGCTTGCTGCCGCGACAGTGTGCGTGTTCGATCCCTGGGCCGTCATGTCTGCGGGCTTCTGGATGTCGTTCGGCGCGGTGGCGGCGATCGTCTGGGTCGTGCACGGACGACCACGCCTGGTCGGCGATGCGACTCTAGGCGCGCTACGGGCCGCCGCCCGAGTGCAGATCGCCGTGACGCTGGCGCTGATACCGGCGACGGTACTGCTGTTCCAGCAGGTGTCGCTGATTTCGCCATTCGCGAATGCGGTCGCCATCCCGCTGGTGAGCTGGGTCGTGACGCCGCTGGCCTTGCTGGGTGCAGGCTGTGCTGCGATTCCCGTTATCGATGCGCTGGCGCATCCGCTGCTCGTCGCGGCGAACGCGGTATTCGCTGGGGTTGCAGCGCTACTGCAGCTCCTTGCGGCGCCTTCGTGGGCGGCGCTCACGCTGCCGGCACCGCCCAGTTTCGCCGTGCTGATGGCCGCATTCGGCATCGCGTGGTGTCTGGCTCCGCCAGGCTGGCCGGCGCGCTGGCTCGGCGCAGTCGCGCTGCTTCCGCTTCTGGTCTGGCCCGGCGAACGCCCAGGCGTCGGCGACCTGTGGTTGACCGCGCTCGACATCGGACAGGGTGCAGCCCTCGTCGTCGAGACCCGCGAGCAGGCATGGCTCTACGACACCGGACCGCGCTACTCGCAGGAGTCGGACGCAGGCGAGCGTGTGGTGCTGCCATACCTGCGCAGCCGTGGCATTCGTGTGCTCGATGGCTTGATCGTCTCGCATCTCGACCAGGATCACTCGGGCGGAGCGGCTTCGGTGCTCCGCGGCATCGAAGTTCGGCGCGTGATCTCCTCGATCCCCTCCGGACATCCTGTGCTGGGCGGCATCCCGGCCGAACGTTGTGTGGCCGGACTGGAGTGGACGTCCGGCGATCTGCAGTGGCGCATCGTGCGTCCGTCGGCGAGCGACTACGACCGCCGACTGTCGACGAACGCAATGAGTTGCGTCGCACTCGTGCGCAGCGGCTCCACGGTAGTGCTGCTGACGGGCGATCTGCCGGCCCGTGACGAAGAGGCGCTGGTTGTCCGCGATCACGATCTGCGTGCCGCCTTGCTGATGGTTCCACACCACGGCAGCCGCTCGTCGTCCAGCGCCGCGCTGCTTGCGGCCGTGCAGCCCGATGCTGCCGTGGCGCAGGCGGGTTACCGAAACCGCTTCGGGCATCCGCATGCCGAGGTGCTGGCGCGTTATGAGGAGCGAGGTATCCCGCTGGTTCGCACCGATCATGCCGGCGCGGCCCAATGGATGTTCGGTCCCGACGGCCGCGTCCAGTTCCGCTCATGGCGCTCGCTGGCGGCGCGCTATTGGCATAACCGCCCGGGCGCGGGGCAGCGCACAACCGCCGAAGCTGCCGATGAAAGCGTCGAAGAAGGGGATGCTGTCCAACCGTTTTTCGGGATGCCTTAATCCCGGGGACTGGTGTACATCTTGCTAGACTGGTTTGGCACCGCCTCGGAGGGCGCCGGGCCATAACCATAACGAATCAGCCTGCGGGGATGAGCGAGCCGTTCGACGAGATGCACGGGGCCGAAGGTGCGGTGCGCGAGCACTACCGCGAGTTCGACCGCTGGCTTGTCGAACAGAGCCCGGAGACGATGCGCGACAAGCGAGCCGAGGCAGATCTCGTGTTCCGCCGTGTCGGCATCACGTTCGCGGTCTACGGCGAGAAGGACGAGGAGGGGAGCGGCAGCGAGAGACTCATCCCATTTGACGTCGTGCCGCGCATCATCCCGGCCGATGAATGGCGCCAACTCGAGGCCGGGCTGCGGCAGCGTGTGCGTGCGCTCAACCTCTACATCCACGATGTCTATCACGAGCAGCAGATTGTCCGGGCCGGCCGCATTCCGGCCGACGAGATCTTCCGCAATGCTCAATATCGCCCCGAGATGCACGGTGTCGACGTGACGAGCTCCATTTATGCGCACATCGCCGGCATCGACGTCGTGCGCGCCGGCGCGGGCGAGTACTACGTGCTCGAAGACAATCTGCGCGTGCCGAGCGGTGTGTCGTACATGCTCGAGAACCGCAAGATGATGATGCGGCTCTTTCCGGACCTTTTCGTTCGCAACCGCATTGCTCCCGTCGCGCACTATCCCGATCTGCTGCTGGAAAATCTGCGCTCGGTCGCACCGCATGGCGTCGAAGACCCGCTGGTCGTGTTGCTGACGCCGGGCATGTACAACTCGGCGTACTTCGAGCACGCCTTTCTGGCGCAGCAAATGGGGATCGAGCTGGTCGAGGGGCAGGACCTTTTCGTAAAAGAGAACAACGTCTACATGCGAACCACGCGCGGACCGCAGCGGGTCGACGTGATCTATCGCCGCATCGATGACGATTTCATCGATCCGCTCGCATTCCGGCCGGACTCACAGCTCGGCGTTCCCGGATTGCTGTCCGTGTATCGCGCCGGACGCGTGACGCTTGCCAATGCGGTCGGCACCGGGATCGCTGACGACAAGGCGATCTATTCCTACGTTCCGGACATGATCGACTTCTACCTCGGCGAAAAGCCGATCCTCAACAATGTTCCGACCTACCGTTGTCGCCGTCCGGAGGATCTCGCCTATGTGTTGGCGCACCTGCCCGAGCTGGTCGTAAAGGAGGTGCACGGTGCGGGAGGCTACGGCATGCTGGTCGGTCCGGCCGCAACGCGCGGCGAAATCGAGCTCTTCGCCGGCTTGCTGCGCGCCGGTCCCGAGAACTATGTCGCTCAGCCGACGCTCGCGCTTTCGACCTGTCCCACCTATGTCGAGAGCGGCGTGGCGCCGCGCCACATCGACCTGCGCCCGTTCGTACTATCGGGTGCGGGGGTCACGATGGCCCCCGGGGGCCTGTGCCGGGTTGCGCTGCGCG
>DATEZE010000003.1:0-15619 GCA_035255845.1 Burkholderiaceae bacterium
CACCTTTCAGAAGCTCGCCGCGCTGCGGCTGATGTATGCCGAACCCGCGCGCTTCCTCGACCCGACCGTGTCGCCGCTTTATGGCGACTTCACCGGATTCCCGCCGCTGCTGTTCCACGCCGGCGAGATCGAAATGCTGCGCGACGAATCCGTGCGTGTGGCCGAGCGCGCATATGCCGCCGGCGTGACGGTCGAAGTCGAGGTATGGCGGGACATGGCGCATGTATTTCACGCGCTGCCGCTGCCGCAGGCGCGGCCGGCCGATGACTCGATCGTGCAGTTCGTCGAGCGTCACGCCGGATGGCGGCCGGAATCGATCTCACCAGCCACAGTGGCCACGGCGGAGCTGCACGGCGTGCAAAGCTAGGGCGTGCGCAAACCACTCGGATCGTAGGTTCCTTCGGTCATTCTCTAATGGAAGGACGACATGGCCAAAGTCCTGCTCGACATCCGCGATAGCATCGCGACCCTCACCCTCAATAGCCCGACCAATTTCAACGCGCTCGACGAGCAGATGCTCAGCGAGCTCGCCGTCGCCGTGGCCGACATCGACCGCCGAGGGAAAGTGCGTGTGGTCGTCCTGCGCGGCGCCGGTAAGGCGTTCTGCGCTGGCGGCGACATAGCGCGCTTTGCGGCGACCGGCGACGCCATTCACGATTTCGTCAACTCGCTCGGGCCGTCGATCCAGGCTTTCGTCCAATGGATCCGGCAGACTCCGGCGATCGTCGTCGCCGTCGTTCAGGGGGCGGTCGCGGGCGGCGGCGTGGGATTGATGCTCGCGGCTGACGTCATCATCGCCGCAGAGGATGCGACGGTGGCGGTCGCCTATGCACGCCTAGGGACGAGCCCTGACGCCGGCGCGAGCTATTTTCTCGCCCGCACGCTCGGCTATCGCAAGGCGCTTGAGTTGTACCTGATGTCGGAGCGCCTCGATGGACGTCAGGCGAAGGCGCTCGGTCTCGTCAACTTCACCGCGCCGCCGGCATCGCTCGATGCTGAAGCGGAATCACTCGTCCGCCGATTGGCCGGTGGGCCTGCGATCGCGTATGCGTCCGCCAAGCGCCTGTTTCGCCAGGCAGCCGACACCGCGCTGCACCAACATCTCGACGACGAGATCCGACTCTTCTCCGACAATACGCGTCACCCGGACTTCGCTGAAGGCGTTCGCGCCTTCCTGGAAAAGCGCCCGCCGAAGTTCGCCACTTAAACCGGGAAGAGGGGGGCCGATTTGACGGCGGCACCGGTGCGGACCTAAGGTAGCTCCGGAAGGGACGCGGAGTGGCATTTCGCCGTGTGCCAGGAAGCCAGATGAATGATCGAGCGACGCCGGCACGTCTCGCAGAGGTTGATCTTGGGCCGGAGGTTCCGGCAACGCGTATCACGCCGCCGCATGTTTCGCGCCGCTGGCTGCCGCGTCCGCGCATCAATGCGCGACTCGGAGTTCCGCCTGACAAGCGGCTGATCTTAGTCATCTCGGCCGCCGGCTTCGGCAAGTCGTCGTGCCTCGCCGCATGGTGTCGTCAACTCACGCTCGCCAACGTGCCGGTGGCGTGGCTGACCGCGGAGCGCCCGAACGACGATCTCCACACGTTCTACGCCGAACTCGGCGCCGCATTAAGGCGCACGAACCTCGGCGTCGGCGATGACGTCGTCGAAATCGCCGGGCGCCGTGGGCGCAATGTCTCGCCTCGCCTGCTCGAAGATCTGATCGTCAAGGCGATCGGTGCGCAGCCGAGCCCCGTGGTGCTGGTGATCGATGATTACCATGCAATTGCAGGTCCGGAGGTCGACGAAGCGATTGCCGGACTGCTCGCGCACGCGCCCGAGAACCTGCGTCTCGTGATCGCCGGACGTAGTGCCCCGGCGATCCGACTCGGCAAGCTGCGCGCCGCGGGCGAAGTTCTCGAGCTCGCGCCGGCCGATCTGGCCTTTGACCTCGAGGAGACGCGCTCGTTTCTGCGCGATCGTTGTCAGATCGAGGTCCCAGCACGCGACGTCGCGGCGCTTCTTGAAACGACGGAAGGCTGGCCCGCGTCGCTGCAGATGATCGCCATCTCGATGCGCTCATCCACCGACCTTCGGCGCGTGCTGCGCTCGGCGATCGGGCAGCCGCAGTTGCTGCGTCGCTACCTGCGTGAGGAAGTCATGCAGGAACTGCCGCCGGCACTGCGCGACTTTCTGCTGCGCACCTCGATTCTCGACGCTTTCAATGCGAGTCTGGCGGCTGCCGTGTCAGAGGTGACGGACTCCGCCGAGATGCTGGCCGAGATCGAGCGACGGCAGCTTTTCGTCGTGTCGCTCGACGACGACGGCCAGTGGTTTCGCTATCACCACCTGTTCGGCGAATGCCTGCGCAAGGACCTCGAGCAGACCTATCCGCACGAGCTTGCGGAACTGCATCTGCGAGCTGCTGAGTGGCTCGCTGGTGCGCGGCGTTTGAGCGAGGCGGTGCGCCATGCGATGGAGGCCAAGGCTCCCGAGCGCGCGCTGGCGCTCGTCGAAAACGGCGCGGTTGAACTCGTGTACCAGGGCGACTATCTGACGCTGACCGCGTTGCTCAAACGACTGCCTGAGCAGCGCTGGCGCCAGAGCGTCAAGCTTGAACTCGCGTACATGTGGGCGCTTGCCTATGGCGGCGTTCGTATCGAGACGGAAGAGATTCTGGCCGACCTCGTCGCACGTCTACCGACGCTGACGCCGGACGAAGCGCGTAGTGTTGAAACCGAAACCAAGCTGATTCGCCTGACGATTGCGGCCTTCATGGACCGCAGCGATCACATCAGGAGGCTGCTCTCCGAAGACCCGGCGCTTTTCGCGAGCCGGGACCCCTGGGCTAGCGACGTCGTCAATGTCTGCGCAAGCTTTGCGCACACGTATGCAGGCGAGCACGAGCGCTCGCGCGAGTTCCTGTCTTGCAACCACCCGTTTAAGCGCGTGTATCAACACCTCGCGTCAGGTGTCGGCTGGTGGCGGCAAGGACGCACGCGGTTCGCCGAAAACGAATGGAATCGTGCGCTCGAGATTGCACTTTCCGAGTTCGGCGCGCGCTCGATTTCGGCGGTGTCGGCCCAATGCTGTCTGGCGCAGATTCAATACGAATGCGGGCAGTTCGAAGGCTTGGAACTGGCGCTGGCCAGCCGACTCGAGTTCATCGAGGAGGTCACGGCCACAGATGCGCTGGCAGGCGCTGTGACCTCACTCGCGTGGTCGCGTCTCGCGCGCGGCGAGCCGGCCGATGCCGAGGCTCTGCTCAATCGACTGCGCGTCCTCGGCAAAGCCCGCGGCTTGCTGCGGATGGAAGCCCTTGCAACCCTCGAACTGATGCGACTCGGGGCCGATCACGGCGTTGGCGACGCTTCGCATCTCGCTCAGCGTGCGGATGAAGTTCTGAAAGGCGAGGAGATGCCTTCCGAGCCTTCGACGTTTCGCGAGGCATTGCAATGTTTCCGGCTGGCGCGGGCATTCAACGCGGCTCTGAACGGCTTCGACGCGGGAAACCTCGATCGTCTGCACGAAGTGGTCACCGAATTCGATGCGCAGCACGGCGTGCCACTTGCGATCAGAGCGAGGCTGCTGCTCGCACGCGCCTGCGTGCAGCATGGCGCAACCGAACGCGCAACGACCGCCGCCATGGATGCATTTGGCCGCGCGCACGACGCGGGGATGTCGCAGACCGTTCGCGACGCCGGGCACTGGATGCGGGCGCTGGTGCCGCAACTGTTCGCCGCCAATGAGCCGCCAACTGCCGCGTCGGCTGCAGCGGCCGCGTTCGAGCCAGCTCCGGTGCTTGCGGACGTGCCGCCCGCAACGCCATCCGGCGGTGGCCCGACCGAGGTGCTGAGCCCGCGTGAAAAGGATGTCCTGCAGCTGGTCGACCGCGGTCTCAGCAACAAGGAAATCGCCCGTGTGCTTCGCCTCGAGCCGGCAACGGTCAAATGGCACTTGAAGAATGCTTTCTCCAAGCTTGGCGTATCCAATCGCGTCCAGGCGATCAATCGCGCGCGCGGCTCGGCGCAAATTCACTGAACGCCTTCCGAATTTGGTTCTGGCCTAACCGCTCGCGGTAGCGGGGGCCGGCCACACCCTCCTTTTGGGGTGCGACTTTCGCGGGGCCGATTCCTAGACTGTCCTTACTCTGCGAGGTCACCTCTCGCGCCACCCACCGGGAATTGGGCATCCATGAACATCACTCAAGTTCTTCACCGCAATCTACAGTTGGTTGGCGACCGCCCCATGACGATATGTGGCGAGCGGACGCACACGACGCGCCAGTTTGTCGACCGGGTCGCGCGCTTGGGCGGGGCGCTTCAGCAACTCGGCATGCGGCCGGGCGACCGGGTCGGCATGCTCGCGCTGAATTCCGACCGGTACATGGAGTACTTCTTCGGCGTGCCGTGGGGCGACGGTGTGCTCAACCCTTGCAACATCCGGTGGAGCGCCAGCGAGAATGCCTATGCGCTCAACGATTCCGAAACGTCGATTTTGATTGTCGACGAGACCTTCAAGACGATGGGGACGCAGCTGCGGCAAGACGTGGGTTCGTTGCGCCACGTCATCTACGCCGGAGACGGCGAGACGCCGCCCGGGATGCTGGGTTACGAAGGCTTGCTCGCGGAGGCGCACCCGATCGAGGATTCGCGTCGCGGGGGCGAGGCCCTGCTCGGCGTGTTCTATACGGGCGGCACAACCGGCTTCCCGAAGGGGGTGATGCTCACCCACAGCGCCTTTTATGCGAGTCAGATCGCCGTGACGGCCGAGGGTGTAGTCGGGCAAGACGCCACATTGCTTCGATCGGCGCCGATGTTCCATTTGGCCGACATTGGCATCGGATACGTCGGAGTTCTGCAACGCGCCCGCCACGTGATCCTGTCCTCCTTTGCCCCAGTGGCGGCGATGCAGGCGATCGAGCGCCACCGCGCCGACGCGGCGTTGCTGGTTCCGGCAATGATCCAGATGTTGATCAACCATCCCGATGTCATGAAATACGATCTGTCGTCACTCAAGAGCCTGGTGTATGGCGCATCGCCGATCCAGGAGAAGGTGCTGCACGACCTGATGGAGTTGCTACCCCACCTGCGCATGCGGCAGGCCTACGGCCAGACCGAGATGGGCCCGCTGATCTCGCTGCTCGAGCCCGAACACCACTCTGCACAGGGCAGCGAAGCCGGAATGCTGCGGTCGTGTGGTCGCCCCGGACTCTGTGTTGAAGTGCGGATCGTCGACGCCAACGGCAACGAAGTGCCGCGTGGCACTGTCGGCGAGATCGCAGCGCGCGGACCGAATATGATGCTCGGTTACTGGAACAAGCCGGAGCAAACGAAGGTGGCACTCCCCGGCGACGGATGGCTGCGCACCGGCGACGGCGCCTACATGGACGACAAGGGGTATCTGTTCATCGTCGATCGGGTCAAGGACATGATCGTGACCGGCGGCGAAAATGTTTTCTCCGCCGAAGTCGAAAACGCGCTCGCAAGCCACGGCGACGTCGCGATGTGCGCTGTCATCGGCATTCCGAGCGAGCAATGGGGCGAATCGGTGCATGCCGTCATCGTTCCGAAGAACGGCAAGACGCCGATCCCAGACGATCTGATCGACCATTGCAAAGCGCTGATCGCGGGCTACAAATGTCCGAAGTCCGTCGAAATCCGGGAAGCGCTCCCGCTGTCCGGTGCGGGAAAGATCCTGAAGACCGAATTGCGGGAGCCGTACTGGCAGGGCCAGGGCCGGCGAGTCGCCTGAACCATCGCGAGCGATCGATGACTTCGTCAGCGCGCTGTCGATCGATCAGGTCGGTGCACACACACCTATCTCGTCAAGCGCGCCAACGACCCGACCGCAGTGAAATCCGAAAGAAGTGAATTCGGAGAGCCGACACGACGATAGCAACGGGTCCAGCGGTTGCTGGATCTCAACCTGCGCCGCTGCCCGCACGCGGCTCGAGTCCGCGCGTGAATAGCGTCGTCATGCGTTGCGCGATTTCGGCGTGCGTCAGCGGACCATCTTCGCGGTACCAGAAGCACAGCCAATGCAGCGCACCGAAGATGGTGAACGCCGCCATCTTGGTGTCGCAGGGCGCAATCGAACCGTCGGCGATGCCGCGTTGCAGGATGGCCTCGAGGGTCTCTTCCAGCTTGCGGCGAGCCTTGAGGATTTCGGCGCGACCCTGCCGTCCCAGTGAATCCAGGCCGCTGCGAACCACACAGGTCGCGAACTCGTTCGTCACGGCATCCACATAGCGTGCAATGAAATCGCGGAAGCGCTCGAGGCCCGAACCGGGGTGGCGCCGATCGACCGCGATCAACTCGTTGAACTGGGAGGTTCCTCGGCGCTGGCACTCCAGCAGGATTTCTTCCTTGCCACTGACGTAGTAGTAGAGCGCAGCCTTGGTGACATGCAGCGCCTCGGCGATATCGGTGAGTGACGTGGCGTCATAACCGCGTTCATTGAACAGGCGCACGGCCATCGAGAGCAGCGCCTCGCGCTTCAATTCGAACTGTTCGTCGGATTCAGGAAGCGCGGAATTCCAGCGCTGCGAACGGACGGTTGGTCGATTGCGGGACCGAGGGGCCGGGGCTTGACGAGACATTATTCGATGAACCGACGCAAGGACCGTCTCAGCAGGTGATGAATGGTGGGAATCGTAGTCCGCTTTTTACCCATCGGTAAACGCTTAAGTCACTGATATATCGCCGCCTTTGCACTGCCCCACCATTGGGAGGGTGGATTTGCGGTCGATCTCTTGTAACCTGACGATCAATTCATTAACCGATCGGTAGAACAAGGAGTCATCATATGACACAAGCGGTTCTGGTCGCCGGAGTGGGAATGGTGCAGTTTGCCAAGCCCGGTGCAAGCGATTCCTACGACGTGATGGGCGCGAACGCGATCCGGCAGGCGCTCACCGATGCGGGAGTCCGTTATGAGCAGCTCGAACAGGCCTACGCCGGCTACGTTTACGGCGATTCAACCTGTGGGCAACGGGCGCTCTACGAAGTCGGCATGACCGGCATTCCGGTCATCAATGTCAACAACAACTGTTCGACTGGTTCGACAGCGCTTTTCCTCGCGCGGCAGGCCGTTGAAAGCGGTGCCGTCGATTGTGTGCTCGCTGTGGGCTTCGAGCAGATGCAACCGGGTGCCCTCGGCACGCAGTGGGAGGACCGTCCCAACACGTTCGAACGCTTCGACAACCTGTGCGACGAGATCGCTGGCGGCAAGGACTTGCCGCTCGCGCTGCGCTACTTCGGCGGCGCCGGGCAGGAACACATGCAGCGCTACGGTACGAAGCTGGAAACCTTTGCCAAGATCCGGGCGAAGGCGAGCCGCCATGCCGCGAACAATCCGCTGGCGCTGTTCCGCAAGGTCGTCACTGAAGACGAGGTGATGGCCTCGCCGATGCTCTGGCCAGGTGTGCTGACGCGGCTCATGGCGTGTCCGCCGACCTGCGGCGCGGCTGCGGCGATCCTGGCTTCCGAAGATTTCGCGCGTCGCAATGACCTGCGCACGGATGTGCGCATCCTCGCGCAAGCGATGACCACCGACCGACCCGTGACGTTCGAATCGCGCTCGATGATCGACTTGGTCGGTTCCAAGATGAGCGAAGAAGCCGCGCAGAAGGTTTACACCGCGGCCGGTGTCGGTCCCGATGACATCGATGTCTGCGAGTTGCACGACTGCTTCGCGCACAACGAACTCCTGACCTACGAGGCGCTCGGATTCTGTCAGGTCGGCGGCGCTGAGAAATTTGTAGTCGACGGCGACAACACGTACGGCGGCAAGATCGTGACTAATCCCTCCGGCGGACTTCTGTCGAAGGGCCACCCGTTGGGCGCCACCGGGCTTGCCCAGTGCTTCGAGCTGACGCGCCAGATCCGTGGCGAGGCCGGTGCGACGCAAGTCGAAGGTGCGCGGCTCGCCCTGCAGCACAACCTGGGGCTGGGCGGTGCCGGGGTCGTGACGCTGTACGGCGCCAACTGAGGACACCACATGATCGACAAGAAATTCATCGGGGCGGTGCTGCCCAAAGCCGTGCTCGAGATCGAGAAGGGGCGCCTGCGCTTTTTCGCCAAGGCGACCGGCGAGACAAATTACATCTATACCGACGAAGTGGCAGCCAAGACTGCCGGCTATGCGTCGCTGCCTGTGCCGCCGACGTTCATCTTCGCGGCCGAGCTCGACGCCGATACGCTGTTTCCGATGATGCAGGAGATGAACGTCAACCTCGAACGCATCCTGCACGGGGAGCAGAAGTTCAGCTACTTCGCTCCGATTTGCGCCGGCGACACCATCACCGTCGAGTCGAAGATCAGCGACATCTACGACAAGAAGAACGGCACCCTCGAATTCATTGTCAAGGATTCGATCGTCACCAACCAGCGCGGTAAACGGGTCGCAGAGATGCGGTCGGTCATCGTCGTGCGCAACTGAGGAGACAGTCGTGTCTCAACTTGCATTTGCCAACGTCAGCGTCGGCGACACTTTGCCGCCGCTTTCCGTGCCCGCGCTCAATCGCACCACGCTCGCGCTTTTCGCCGGCGCCTCGGGCGACCACATGGCGCTGCACATCGATACCGATGCAGCGCGCAAAGCCGGCATGCCCGACGTGTTCGGTCACGGGATGCTGTCGATGGCGTATCTGGCTCGCCTTGTCACGGGTTGGGCGCCCCCGTCTGGACTGCGCGGTCTTGAGGCGCGATTCATCGGAATCACGCATCTGGGCAATGTGATCACCTGCAGCGGCAAGGTGGTGGAAAAGATCGAACGCAACGGCGAAAAGCTCGTGCGCATCGAGATCCAGGCAGCCAATCAGTTTGGCGAAGCCAAGACTGCAGGCGAGGCGTTGATCGCGTTGGCCTGAATACTGAATTCAACTAGGAGCAAAACAATGGGAACGCTGGAAGGCAAGGTCGCCCTGGTATCGGGCTCGGGGCGAGGGATCGGACGAGCCATCGCGCTCAAACTCGCCGGCGAAGGCGCGCGTGTGGTCGTCAACGATCTTGACCGTGAACCGGCCAATGAAACCGTTGCCGCCATCAAAGCGGCGGGTGGACAGGCCATTGCCTGTGCGGGCAGCGTCTCGGCACCAGACTTCGCCGAGCGCTTCGTCAAGACAGCCGTCGATTCGTACAAGGGCATCGACATCATCGTCAACAACGCCGGCTTCACTTGGGACAACGTCGTCCAGAAGATGACCGACGAGCAGTGGCATGCCATTCTCGATTGCCACCTGACGGCGCCTTTCCGGATATTGCGCGCCGCGCAACCGGTGATCAGCGGACTACGAAAGGCCGAGGCCGCCGAGGGTCGCGAAGTGTTCCGCAAGGTGGTGAACATTTCGTCGGTTGCGGGTATTGGCGGAAATGCCGGCCAAGCCAACTACGCAGCCGCCAAGGCGGGCGTGATTGGCATAACCAAGGCACTGTCCAAGGAATGGGGCCGCCTCAAGGTCAACGTCAACACGGTCGCCTTTGGTTTCATTCGCACGCGCCTGACCGAGGTCACGGCCGATGCCGATGCCAAGGTCAACATCGAGGGCCGCGACATCAAGGTCGGCATCAATCCCGATCTGGCCAAAGCGTTGGACACGCAGATTCCTCTGGGCCGCGCCGGAACGCCGGATGAAGCCGCTGGCGCCGTCTACATGTTGTGCATTCCCGAGTCGAACTATGTCTCCGGTCAGACCCTGGTCTGTGGCGGCGGCTTCATGCTCGGCTGATCGTCCTCCTCTGAATCGGACACTGTCATGTTGGAAAACTACCGCCCGGCCTGGATGAATGAAGAGCACGACATGCTCGCAGACACCGCGCGCCGCTTCGCCACCGACGAACTCATTCCCAACGACGCGCGCTGGCGCGAGCAGCGCTGTGTCGACAAGGCGGCGTGGCTCAAGGCCGGCGCGATCGGTCTGCTGCTTTCCGACATCCCCGACAGCTATGGCGGCATGGGGGGCGACTTCGGCCATCAGGCCGTGATTGCGCGTGAACTGAGTCTGGCGACGGAATTCGGGTTTACCGGTGGGACGGCGGTGCACGCCATCGTGTCGCATTACCTTCTCGAGTGCGGTACCGAGGCCCAGAAGCAGAAGTGGTTGCCGCGCATGGCAACGGGCGAGGCTATCGGCGCCATTGCGATGACCGAGCCGGGCGCCGGTTCCGACCTCAAGGGCGTGCGCACGCGCGCCGTGCGTCGCGGGGACATGTACGTCATCAATGGTTCCAAGACGTACATCTCGAACGCACTGAACATGGGCCTGCTGATTCTGGTCGCGAAGACCGACCCGGAGGCAGGATCGAAGGGAATGTCGCTGATCCTGATGGAGCCCCATGGCACGCCGGGGTTTACGGTTGGACGCGTGCTGGACAAGATGGGCGCGCACTCGCAGGACACTTGCGAGATATTCTTCCAGGACTGCGAAGTACCGGTCGAAAACGTGCTCGGTGGCGTCGAAGGGCAAGGCATGTACCAGTTGATGGCGCAGTTGCCGTACGAACGCGCGTTCCTCGGAGTCATGGCAGGAGCCTTTACCGAACGCGCAGTGGAACTGACGCTGGCGTACACCAAGGATCGCAAGGCGTTTGGCCAATCCGTTTTTGATTTCCAGAACAGTCGCTTCACGCTGGCCGACTTGGCCACGAAGGCGGCGGTGGCGCGCGTGTTCAACGACTTCATCGTCTCGCAGCGCATTGCCGGCAAGCTCGACTCGACTACCGCGTCGATGACCAAGCTGTGGAGCACCGAGACCTTGGGCGACGTCGTAGACAAGGGTCTGCAACTCTTCGGTGGCGCGGGGTACATGAACGAATACCCGATCACCCGCATGTACGCCGACGCACGAGTGATGCGCATCTTCGCCGGCTCCAACGAGATCATGAAGGAACTGATCTCGCGGTCGCTCTGACGCGAATCCCGGCCGGTGTTCAGGAGATAGCAATGGGACCTCTGCAAGGTATTCGAGTCGTCGAATTTGCCGGCATCGGGCCCGCTCCGTTTGCGTCAATGATGCTCGCCGACTTGGGCGCCGAGGTTCTGGTTATCGACCGCAAGGCGGCGAATCCCAACACGCGTGATGTCTCCTTCTTCAACCTGGGTCGTCATGCACTGCTCGATCGTGGCAAGCGCTCGATCGCGCTCGACCTCAAGCGGCCAGCCGGAACGGCCGCTGCGTTGCGTTTGATCGATCGTGCGGAGGCGCTGATCGAGGGTTTTCGCCCGGGTGTCATGGAGCGCAATGGGCTCGGCCCGGACGTTTGTCTCGACCGTAACCCGCGCCTTGTTTATGGCCGCATGACCGGCTGGGGTCAGAGCGGACCGCTGGCCCAGGCGGCAGGCCACGACCTCAACTACCTCGCACTTTCAGGTGCCCTTTCGCTGGGCGCGCGACCGGGCGGACAACCTTGGGCGCCACCGGTACTCCTCGGTGACATGGGCGGTGGCGGTCTGATGCTGGCTCTCGGCATCGTCAGCTGCATCCTTGAGGCGCGGACTTCGGGCAAGGGGCAAGTCGTCGATGCCGCGATCACCGATGGCTCTGCGTTGCTCACCACGCTCTTTCACTCGCTCAAAGCCGCAGACGTCTGGAAGGGGCCCGGACATCCGCACGCGCTCGACGCATCGGCGCCGTTCTACGACACCTATCGCTGTGCCGACGGCAAGTGGATCTCGCTCGGTGCTCTCGAGCCGCAGTTCTACGCCCTGCTGCTGCAGAAATGCGGATTGACCGAGGTTGCGCCCGAGCAGCAATGGGACGTGGCGCAATGGCCCGCCATCAAGGCCCGCGTTGCTGCGCTCGTCGCGATGCATCCGCGTGACGAATGGTGTCGCCTGCTCGAAGGCAGCGACGTCTGTTTCGCGCCGGTGCTCGATCTGGACGAAGCGCCGCAGCATGCGCACAACCGTGCTCGCGGCACGTTCGTCGAAGTCGATGGCGTCACGCAGCCCGCGCCCACGCCCCGGTTCAGCCGCACGCCGGCCGCGGTCAAGTGCCCGCCGCCTGCTGCGAGCACTCGTGACGATTCGGCGCTTTCGGACTGGGGATTTGCGCCCGATGACATCTCCGCGTTACGCAGCGCCGGCGTACTCAAGTAAGCGCTTTTGCTTCCTGATAACCATGGCGATGCGGCTGGAGTTCATGATCGAGATTCATCGTTCGCCGCGCGAAGTGTTCGCGCTGGTCGGCAATCTCGAAAACGATCCGAAGTGGCAGTCTGCGGTCATCACGGCCAAGAAGGTGACTGCAGGGCCGGTCGGCGAAGGCACACGCTTTCGCCATGTCATGAACCTGGTGGGCCGGCGGATGGACGTTGACATCGAAATCTTCGACCACGAACCTGAGCGTTGCTACACGCTGCGAGGTGTTTGCGGTCCTCTATTGTTCAGTACTGGAGTTCGATTCGAGCGGATTGCCCAGGGCACGCGACTCGTGACGCTGATCGAGGTCCATGCCAAAGGAGCGCTGAAGTTTGTCGTGATGGCGCTGTCGAATCACCGGCAAGCGGAAATCGAAGCCGATTTGCACAGGCTCAAGCTGCTTATGGAATCCGGCGCGGTTTGATCTCAAGCTCCAGAGCGGCCGCCGCCACCGCCGCGTTGCTGTTCGTTACCACCACGGAGTTCGCCTTGTCCCCAGCGTTCACAATCAGAATCTTCGGCAGCTACGTGCTGCTCACCGGCGCGACGCTGCTCATCGCGCCGCAGTTGCTGCTCGGGCTGTTCGGCTTTGCCGCGACCGACGACGTCTGGGTGCGCGTGCTCGGGGCGGTGGCGGTGGTGCTGGGCTACTACTACCGTGTCTGCGGTTCCAGCGACGCGCGCGCCTTCTTCGCCGCATCGATCGTCGGTCGGCTGGCGTTCTGCGCGATGATGGCGGGACTGGTGCTCACCGGCGCCGGCCCGTGGATGCTGCTGCTGTTCGGCGCGGTCGACGTGGCCGGCGCGCTTTGGACGTGGGTCGCGCTGCGCGGTGCAGCCGCAGACCGGCCGCTCGAGCTTTGATGCCAAGATGAGCGACACTCTCCCAGCAAGGCGCGCGCAATGAAGATGCTGGACCCGCTCGACGGGTCCAGGGGCTGAGGGACGACCGACGACAAAGACACGACTACGGCGGAGACAACCATCATGCCTGCACTGTCGGTGCTCGATCTCGCGATGTTCGTGCTCGAGTCGCGCGAGCGTCACTTCAACGTCGGGCCGCTGATCGTCATCGACCCGCCCGAGAAGCAGCGCGCAAAATTCGCCGACCGGCTGCTGGCGAGGATGATGAAGCGCCCGGTAGGGCCGCCCTTCAACTACAAACTGCGCACACCGCTGCTGGGCGTGCCCTCGCTCGAGGTCGATGCCGAATTCGACCTGTCTCGGCACGTGCACCGCGTCACGCTCGACGCGCCGGGCAGCCTGCAGCAACTGTTCGACCGGGCCTGCAAACTGCACGAGCGACACCTCGACCGCGCGCATCCACTGTGGGAGATGTACATCATCGACGGGCTCGAGGGTGGCAAGGTCGCGCTGTTCGGCAGGATGCACCACGGCGTGATCGACGGCCGCACCTTCGTCACGGTAGTCTCGCAATGGCTGGCGCTGTCGCCCACCGAGCGCACGGTGCGTGCGATGTGGGAGGGCGTGCCGCAGCGCAAGCGCGGCGGCGCGCGCCGCGGCCTGCTTGAGCAGGTACTGCGTGCGCTGGGTCAGGCCAAAGGCACCGCGGTAAGCGCGGCGTCGCTTTACCGCATGCTCGCAGAGCAGGCGCTGGCCGCGGTGGGCGTTGGGACCGGCCGCGCGATGCTGCTGCCCTTCACCCGCATTCCGAAGGTGCTGCAGGCGCGCTCGTCGACGCGCCGGGCGTTCGACTTCTGCAACCTGCCGATCCCGGCGATGAAGGCGCTGGGCAAGGCGCATGGTGTCAGTCTGAACGACATACTGCTGCTGACGCTGGACGTTGCACTGGCGCGCTATCTGCACGACATCGGCAAGCGACCTGACAAGCCACTCGTGACGGCGATGCCGGTCGGGCTGGAAGGCGCCCGGGGCGGCAACCAGATCGCTATCCTGCAGTTCCCGCTCGGCGCGCCCGGCCTGTCAGCCGCTTCGCGACTGAAGCAGATCCGCCGCCATACAGGCACGATCAAGGACGTGATCAAGCGCGAGGCCGGCGGCACGGTGATGCTGTTCACGACGCTGGTGCACGGCGTACCCGCGCTGCTCGAGAAGCTGGGCATTAAGGGAGGCATCGCGGTCAGCAACCTCGTCGTCTCCAACCCTTTCGGCATGCCGGAGAAGCGCTACCTGATGGGTGGCAAAGTCGAGCTGGCGCTGCCGCTCTCGGTCGTCAACGCCGGACAGATGCTCAACGTCACCGCGGTGACGCTCGACGACCAGTTGCAGATCGCCTTCCTCGCCATTCCGGAGGCCGTGCCGCGGCTGCACAAGCTCGTGCAATACACGCGCGAAGCCTTCGATGCGATGGATGCGGAACTGATCGACGTGCATCCGGCCAAGGTCGCGGTCGCCACGGCGCGCAAGCCAGCACGTCGGCCCGCGGCGCGCAAGACCTCGCACCGGGCGACACAAGCGCCGGCGACGTGACGAACGAAGCTGCGGCAGCCCTGACCAAGGTCGCAGCCCCGGCGCGCAAGCAAAAACGATTCATGAAGACTTCCGGATCCCTCGGCGGCCGCTGGATGGTTCGGCTCGCCGGCCTATGGGCAGCGCTGCTGTGCGCCGCGCCCGGCTTCCAACGACGGCACGGTCGGCTGGCAGGCGCTGTCCAGACTGAACTTCAGTCCGTGCACCGGGCAGATGACGCGCGTCCCCTGCAGCTTGCCGTTGCTAAGTGAGCCGCCCTGGTGCGGGCAGCTGTCGTCGATGGCGTACACCGCGTCTCCGATCCTGAACACGGCCAGGTCGAGACCGGCCTTGCAGACGCGACGCCCGCGGCCGTCGAGCAGGGCGCTCAGTTCGATCAGCGGGATCGGCGCGCTCATCGGATCACCATGTGACCTCTCGTCATGCCCATGATTCTCAGTGCGCAACGACTCCGCGCGGCGCCGCCAGGACGCGCGGGCCCCGTGCGGCGAGCGCGAAGAACACCGCGCCGGCGATGACGATCAAATCCGTGCCGATCAGCACTGTGGTCAACGGGTGGGTCGAGCCTGCGGCCGCAAGGCGGTCGCTGACAGCGCCGGCCGCGGCGTTGCCGATCGCAACGGCAAAGACGTTGATCACCATCATGGTGAAGCCGGTGACCGTGGAACGCATCTGTACGGGCGTCAGTCCCTGGATCAACGCCAGCGCGGGCCCGTACAGCGCCAGCGGCAGGAAGAAGGCGGCGCACATCCCCGTATAGAACAGTATCGAGCCGGGCTCGGCGAAGCGGTAAGCGAGCATCAGTGGCCCGCACAGGAGGACGAGCAGGGCCATGAAACCGGCGTGGCCGCCCTTGATGTAGTGCGCAAGTCGATCGCTCAGCACGCCGCCGACGAGCGAACCCAGCACGCCGAAGGCCAGGCCGATCGCGCCGACCTGGCGGGCAATGCCAGCAGCATCAAAGCCGCGCTCACGGACCAGCCAAAGCTGTGTGAACGCTATCGCGACAAACACCAGGTGCACCAGAACGAAGCCGATGATG
>DATEZE010000004.1:0-10196 GCA_035255845.1 Burkholderiaceae bacterium
GAAGACGGACCAGGCCGCCGGCCTACTGGCCGACTGCGGCAAGCCGACGCCGTTCATCGACAAGGTGGTGTTCACGATCGAGAAGGAGCGTATCCCGCACAAAACGAAGTTCCTGCAGGGCTACTACGACAACCCCGAGGTCTCGCGCTTCGACTGGTTTCAGGACCTCGACTACGACGTGAAGAATTCGGAAGCGATCGCCAAGCTGTTCCGCGAACGCGGCATCCAGATGCCGAAGCTGCTGGAGATCTCGAACTGGTACCTCGGTTTCAACTGGTGGGATCCGGTCGTCGGCAAGGGTAAGACGCCCGAGGAGCAGGAGCGCAATCGCAAGCTGCGCCAGGCATTGTCGATTGCGATCGACTGGGAAGAGTACGTTCGCGTGTTCGAGAGCAAGGCGGCCGGCGAGCCGGCGATGAGCGCCATTCCGCCAGGCGTCTTCGCCTATCGGCCGGAACTCGTCAATCGGACCGTCTACGACGTCGTCGACGGCAAGCCGCGGCGCAAATCCATTGAGGAGGCGAAGCGTCTGCTCGCCGAGGCTGGCTATCCCGACGGCCGCGACGCAAAGACCGGCCAGCCACTGGTGCTCAACTACGACTACCAGCGCGCGCTGACGCCGGAACTGAAGGCAGAAGTGGAATGGATGGTCAAGCAGTTCGCCAAGCTCGGCGTTCAACTCGAGCTGCGTGCGACCGATTACAACCGCTTCCAGGACAAGGCCGACAAGGGCAGCCTGCAGATCTTCTGGTGGGGATGGTTCGCCGACTATCCGGACGCGGAAAATTTTCTCTTCCTGCTGTACGGCCCAAACTCGCAGGCGCTCACGCAGGGCAACGGCAATAACACGGCCAACTACCAGAACCCGGAGTTCGACAAACTCTTCGAGGAGCTGCGTTACCTCGATGATGTGCCGCGCAAGCAGCAGGTCGTCGACAAAATGGTGCAGATCATCCAGCGCGATGCGCCGTGGGCGTTTGGCTACAACCCGTACGCCGGATCGGTGCACCATTCGTGGGTTGGCAATGTGAAGCCGGCCCCGCTGGCCAACGACAGGCTGATGTACTTCAAGGTCGATCCGCAGCTGCGCGCCGCGAAAATTGCCGAATGGAATCGGCCGATCTGGTGGCCGGTCGTCCTCATCGTCCTGCTGCTGGTGGCGGCGGTGGTGCCGGCGTTCCGCAGCTGGAAGCGACGCGAGCGCGAAACTGCGGGACGCACGCTGGCGCCCGGCACGTCGTTGTGACCCACGCGCTGGCCACAACGTGCTGAACTACATCATCCGGCGCATCGGCTATGCGGTGCTGATCCTCGTCGGCGTCAATCTGCTCACGTTCACGCTGTTCTTCGCGGTCAACTCGCCCGACAACATCGCGCGGCTCAACATCGGCGCGAAGCGCGTCTCGCAGGATGCGATCGAGAAGTGGAAGGCCGAGCGCGGTTACGACAAGCCGCTGTGGTTCAACTCGAAGGCCGAGGGCTTCGACAAGGTCCGGCAGACGATCTTCTACGACCGGTCGCTACGACTTTTCACGCTGAGCTTCGGCACCAGCGACAGCGGCCGAGATATCGCGCACGAAATCGCGACCCGGATTCCGGCGAGTCTCGCGCTCGCCGGACCGATGCTGTTGCTGACGCTTTTCTCGGGGATCGCGTTCTCTCTGTTGCTGGTGTTCTTCCGCACGAGTTACCTCGACTTCTGGGGTACGGTGCTGTGCGTCGTGATGATGTCGATCTCGAGCCTGTTTTACATCATCATGGCGCAGTGGTTCTTCGGCAAGACGCTGAAGCTCGTGCCGTTGTCGGGATTTGTTCCGGGGCTCGACCTCTTCAAGTTCCTTGCGCTGCCGCTCATCGTCGGCATCGTGTTCCAGCTCGGTTCCGAAGCGCGGCTGTTCCGCGCGATGCTGCTCGAGGAGATCGGCAAGGACTATGTTCGGACCGCGCGCTCCAAGGGACTCGCCGAGCCTGCCGTGCTGTTCGGCCACGTGCTGCGCAATGCGTGGCTGCCGATCCTGACGCATGTCGGCGCCGCGCTGCCCTATGCCTTCCTCGGCTCGATCGTGTTCGAGTCATTCTTTGGCATTCCCGGCCTCGGAACCTATGTCGTCGAGGCGATCGCGGGCCAGGATTTCGCGATCGTGCACACGATGGTCTTCCTCGGGTCGCTGCTCTACATCCTCGCATACCTCGCAACTGATATCGCTTACACCTTCGTCGACCCGCGGGTGCGGCTCGCCTGACGACTGACAGCACGATGCCCAAGTTCGTCTTTCTCTGGACCGACCTCGTGCTGTGGCTCGTCGTCGCAGCCTGCATCGTCTACGCGGTGCACGTCCGGCACAGCGCGGATCTGCGCGCGACTTGGCGCCACGTTTTGCAGGACACGCCGGCGATGTGCGCTGCCGTCGCGCTGTGCATCTTCATCGCACTTGCGCTGCTCGATTCGATCCACTTCCGCCAGCAGCTTTCGGCAGCGCCCGACGCTGCCACCGATGCTCCGATCGCGTATGCAACGCGCACGATCTCTCCGCTCGATGCGCTCCTGCATGGTGCGATCGAAGCGCGCGAGAAGACCTATTCCGTGCCGCTTGCCTACTGGTCGTTCCAGCGTGAGCCGGCCGTCGTCGACGGCCGCGAAGTACGGCTGTTTCCGCGCCTCATCCATGGCGGCGCACACCTGCAGGACCCGGAACGCGACTGGAAGCCCGATCTGCTCACGCGCTCGCTGCAGGGCTTGCTGTGGGGCTCGATCGCCGCGGTGGCACTGACCGCGGTGGTGGCCGGCCTGCGACGCGGTCGCGCCGGCGGCTGGCGCCGGTCGCTGCTGCAGATCGCGCGCGGAGACACCGAAGCGCCGTGGCGCGCGATGCTGCTGACCGCCGCCGCGATCGCGATTTTCGTCGGCTGGCTGGTCGCGGTTTGGCCCGCGTATCACCCGTTCGGCACCGACCGCACTGGTAACGACGTGCTTTACCAGGCGCTGAAAAGCGTGCGCACGGCGGTGGTCATCGGCTCACTGTCGACGATCGCGACACTGCCGCTGGCGATCGCGCTCGGCGTGCTGGCGGGCTACTTCAAGGGCTGGGTCGACGACGCGATTCAGTATTTCTACACAGTGCTGTCGGCGATTCCGCCGATCCTGCTGGTCGTGGCCTTCGTGCTGCTGATCAACGTCTACATCGACCGCAACGCAGAGTCGTTCGCGACCGGAGTCGAGCGCGCCGAGCTGCGCCTTTTCCTGCTGTGCATGATCCTCGGAATCACCGGCTGGGCCACGCTGTGTCGGCTGCTGCGTGCCGAGACGCTGAAGATCTCGGAGCTGGAGTATGTGCAGGCGGCCCACGCATTCGGCGTCAGCCACTGGCGCGTGATGCGGCGTCACATCCTGCCGAACGTGATGCATCTGGTGCTGATCGTCGCCGTGCTCGACTTCTCGGCGCTGGTCCTGTACGAGGCGGTACTGTCCTACGTCGGGGTCGGCGTCGATCCGAATTCGTCGAGCTTCGGCTCGATGATCAACCTGGCGCGCAGCGAGATGTCACGCGATCCCGCCGTCTGGTGGAACCTCGCGACCGCGTTCACGTTCATGCTGGCGCTGGTACTGGCCGCGAACCTGTTCGCCGATGCGGTGCGCGAGGCCTTCGATCCGCGCGCGCGGGCATTCCGGCCGCGCCGCGTGCGCCTGAAGGAGGCCACGTGAAGGACGGGCACGCGATCGCTACGACAGTGCTCACCGTCGACGCGCTCGACACCGTCCTGGACACCGATAGCGGGCTGGTGCATGCGGTCGATGCGCTGTCGCTGACGCTGACGCGAGGCGAAACCTTCGCGCTAGTCGGTGAATCCGGCTGCGGCAAGTCGATGACCGCACTGTCGATCCTGCGGCTGCTGCCGGATAACGGTCGCGTGCAGCATGGCCGCATCGACCTCGCCGGCACCGACATCGCGGAGCTGCCCGAAGCTCGCATGCGCGACCTGCGCGGACGGCGGATCAGCATCATCTTCCAGGAGCCTTCGACCAGCCTGAACCCGGTACTGACTGTCGGGCGCCAGATTATCGAGGTGATCGAACGCCACACGGCACTGCGCGGTGCCGCCGCGCGCGCCCGCGCGATCGAATGGCTGCAGCGGGTCGGCCTGCCGGAGCCCGAGCGCCGCATCGACAACTACCCGTTCCAACTCTCGGGCGGCCAGAAGCAGCGCGTGATGATCGCGATTGCGCTCGCCGGCGAACCGGACATCGTCATCGCCGACGAACCAACGACGGCGCTCGATGTGACGATCCAGAAGCAGATCCTCGACCTGCTCGCCGACCTGCAGCGCAGCCACGGCATGGCGATGCTGCTGATCACGCACGACCTCGGCATCGTCGCGCAAATGGCACAGCGCGTGGCGCTGATGTACGCGGGCCAGGTGATCGAGGTCGCGGAGACGAAGGAGTTCTTCGCGCGGCCGCTGCATCCGTATGCCCGGATGCTGCTCGGCGCACTGCCGGATCGCGCCAAGCGCCGAGTGAGGCTGGCGGCGATTCCAGGCACGGTGCCGGCGCTGGACCAGCGCTTCGACCGCTGTCGCTTTGTGGAACGGTGCCCGCAAGCGCACGACACCTGCCGTGCCGGGCCACCGGAGTTGCTGCAGCCGATTGCTGGACACCATGTCCGCTGTGTGCTGTACCGCGAAGGTGCGGCGATCCGGCCGCTGGTCGCCACCACCGCTCCTGCGGATCGGGCGGCTCGCGCCGTCGCCACTGACAGTGCCGCGCTGTTGCGCGTGCGCGACTACAAGGTTCATTTCCCGATCCGGCGCGGCCTGCTCAAGCGCGTGGTCGGCCATGTCAAGGCTGTCGACGGCATCTCGTTCGACCTTGGCACGGGCCGAACGCTCGCGCTCGTCGGCGAATCGGGCTGTGGCAAAACGACGAGCGGGAAGGCCCTGGTGCAGCTGCTGCGCGGCATTGCGCACATCGAAGGCGAAGCGAGCCTCGATGGCCAGCCGCTCGAGACGCTCGAAGGCGATGCGCTGCGCGAGGCGCGGCGCAAGATCCAGATCATCTTCCAGGACCCGTACGCGTCGCTGAATCCGCGCATGCGCGTTCAGGAGATCCTCGAGGAAGGCATCCTCTCGCTGCGCCCGGAGGTCGGCGCGGCCGAGCGCGTCGAGCGTGTGCGCGGGATGGTCGACCGCGTCGGACTGCGACGCGACGCACTGGCGCGCTATCCACACGAGTTTTCCGGCGGGCAACGGCAGCGGCTGGCGATTGCCCGCGCGCTCGCGGTGGAACCGCGCATCATCGTCTGCGACGAACCAACCTCGGCGCTCGACGTCTCGGTCCAGGCGCAGATCCTGAATCTCCTGCAGGATCTGCAGGACGAATTCGCGATCGCCTATCTTTTCATCACGCACAATTTCGGCGTCGTCGAATATCTGGCCGACGAGATCGCGGTGATGAAGGACGGCCTGATCGTCGAGCACGGCACAGCAGCTACGCTGCTCGCATCGCCGCGCGATCCGTATACCCGCGCGCTGCTCGCGGCTGTCCCGCGACTGACGCACTGACATGAACGCCGGCGACGACCCGCGCGTCCGGCAGCAGTACGAGCGCTACCCTTATCCCGAGCGCGCTCCCGCCGACGAAAAGACACGGCTCGTCAGCACCTGGCTCGACGACCTGCGGATGCTGAACCACCACTGCTACCGCGGCGCAAGGGACTTCGACGACAGCTTCCGCGTGCTTGTCGCCGGAGGTGGCACCGGCGACGGCACGGTGTTCCTGGCCGAGCAGCTGCGCGGGCGCCGCGCCGAGGTGGTTCATCTCGACTTCAGCCGCGCGGCGATGGATATCGCCCGTGAACGTATACGGCTGCGCGGGCTCGCGAACGTCCGCTTCGTCGAAGCCTCGCTGCTCGACGCGACGCAGCTTGACCTCGGGACATTCGACTACATCAACTGCTGCGGCGTGCTGCATCACCTGTCCGAACCCGAGCGCGGCCTCGACGCGCTGCTGCAGGTGCTGGCGCCCGACGGCGCGCTCGGCATGCTGCTGTATGCGCAGTACGGACGCACCGGCGTTTATCAGATGCAGTCGTTACTGCGGCTGCTCACCCAGTCTGAAGATGCCGATGCCGCCAAGATCGAAATGGCGCGGGCGACGCTGGCTGCAGCACCGCGCACCAACTGGTTCCTGCGCGGCGAGGATCTGCATCAGGACCACCGCACCGGCGGCGATGCGGGCCTGTACGACTTACTGCTGCACCCGCAGGACCGCGCTTACACAGTGCCGGAGATCTACTCGTGGTTCACCGATCGCTGCGGCCTGAATGTCATCTGGTCCGACTGGCATCGCGGCCGCCTTCCGTACGAGCCCGAAACGGTCCTCGCGAACGCGGCGCCGCCACTGCGGGAGTTGGTAGCTGCGCTCGATCCGCGCACGCGCTGCGCTGTCGCCGAGCTGGCGAGCGGCGCACTCATCACGCACTCGTTTTACGCGACGCGAGTGGTCAGCACGGTAGCGCCCTATGGCGATCCCGACATGGTGCCGATGGTCGTCAACGATGCTGCGACCGGCACGGACATTGCGGCGGTCATCGACGCGCACGGCAACCGGCCATTCGTGCTGCAGCATGCGCGCTCAGGATTGGCGCGCGAGCTGGACCCCGGTCGTCACGTGCGCGCCGTGTTCGCGGCACTGGATGGTGCGCGCTCTTTCGGGCAGATCTTCACCGAGTCGCGGCAACAGGTCGGCTCAAACGCCTCCGACGCGGCGCTCTTCGCCGAATTCGAGCCCTGGTATCGCGCGCTCGAATCGATCGACCGGCTGCTGCTGCGGCGTCCCGGCGCCTACGCCGGACTGACCGGCTACCAGATCGCCTGACTTGGCCGCACAGTAAGCGGCGCTGGGCTACTTGCCGATGTTCTTCGCGAGGAAGGCTTCAACACGCTTCCAGAAGTCGACGTTGTTGCTTTCGAGCATGAAGCCGTGGCCTTCCTTCTCGTAAAGCACGTATTCGACCTGAACATTGTTGCGCTCGAGCGCTGCTTTCATGCGCTCGCCATGCTCGATCGGAACCCGCTGGTCGTCGGCGCCGTAGGCCATCAGCACCGGTCGCGTAATTTTCGCGGCGTTGCGCAGCGGCGAGGTCTGCTCGAAGCGCGCACGGTCGGCGCCTGAATCGCCGACGGCAAACTTGTACCACTCGCCGGCCGCGTCCCAGTACTGATTGGTGTCTGACCAGGTCGCGTCGGTCAGCAGGGCAAGATCAGTCACGCCGACCCAATTGATGCCGCATTTCCAGACCTGTGGGTCGCGCACGAGTCCCATCATCACCGCATAGCCGCCGTAGCTCGCGCCGGCGATGCAGACGCGGTCCTTATTGACGGTCCCCTGTTTCACCAGCGCGTCGACGCCATCGTTCAGGTCGTCCTGCATCGCCAGGCCCCACTGCTTCAGGCCCGAGCTGTAATGTTTCCAGCCGTAGCCCATGCTGCCGCGGAAATCGGGTTGCAGCACGGCGTAGCCGCGTGACGCCAGAAACTGTGCCTCCTCGTCGAAGTGCCAGGTCTCGCCGCGCAAGAACGGTCCACCGTGCACCAGTACGACGAGCGGCAGGTCCTTCGCGGGCTTGCTGGGCGGCAGCGTCAGGTACGCCGGGATGCTCAGCCCGTCGCGCGCCGGATACCGAATGAAGCGTCGCTCGGCCATCTGCTCGGGCTTGATCCACGGCCGCACTGAGAGAATCTCGATCAGCTGGCGCTTCTCGACATCGAACACGTAGTACTTGCCGGGATCCTTGTCCGAGAACGAGTAGACGAGCAGTCGCTTGCCGTCGGTCGTGCGCGAGATGCGGTTGAAGCGCCCGGGCAGCGCTTGGTCGAGCGTCTTGCTCCATGTCGCCCAGTCCTTGTCGAACCAGATCTGCTGCGGCCGCTCGGCCTCAAGGCGGACGCCGACCAGTTTCTTAGTGTTGTAGTCGAAGATCAGCCCTTGCTCGACGTCGTAGTCCTTGTGGGCTATCAGGCGCTCACCCAACTTGTTCGTCGCGGGGTCGTAGAGGTAGAGCGCTTCGCGGTCTTCGCCGCCGCGGGCCGTCACGATCAGCCGCCCCTCGTAGTCGAACGCCACCGGCTCGATCTGCTTGTCGGGCTCGGTGAACGGGTGATATTCGACGACCTTGCGCCACGGCGCGGTCGCCGACTCGCGATACCAGAGCGCTTCCTTCAGCTTGTCCTTGTCCGAAGTGAACTTGTCGGCGACGGTCAAGGCGGCACGCGCCACGTAGTTGCGATCGAGCACCCACTCCCTCACGTCACCCGGCCGCGACTCGGTCAGCAGCGTCTTGAGGCCCGTTTTGGTGTCGAGCCGGAAAAGATCCGGGTACTTCTCGTTGCGCTCATTCGACGCGACGATGATGTCGTTGCCCTGCGCCGGCCGAAACAGGCCGTAAAGCTGCATGGCTCGATAGACGTTCGCGCGCGCGCGATCGCCCTTCGGCCGACCCAGCGCGCCGTCGCGCATCTCCACCGGCGAAATCTCGCGGTACTCCTTCGCATCGCGGTTGACTGCAAAAAGCCCCGCACCCAACTGCTCACCGACCGGCCGCTGCAAGTCGTTGAGCGTGTAGACCAGCCGCTCGTCGTTGACCCAGTAGACCCGGCTGACATCGCTCTCCCGGAACGCGGTGATCACGTTGACCTTGCTGACGTCGTCGAGGTCGATGACCGCAATGTTGCGGCGCTCGTTGATCGGAACGATCGCCGCGAGATAGCGGCCGTTCGGTGACAGTTCGACCTGCGCGAACCGTGCCTTCCTGAAAAAGTCCTCGATCGGGATCGGCGTCGTTGCCGCCGGTGCCGCGGTCGTCTGGGCCCGCGCCCATAACGGAAAGCTCGAGGCGACGGCGCAGAGCGCAGCGACGCAGATAGTACGAAGGTGAAGCATTGCGGTTTTTCCCAAGGCGGGTGGACTGTGGATAAGCAAGCGCCTCTGCGATGCGGCAACGCGGAGTCACGCTCCACGGGCGCCGAAGGCTGCCACCGAATCAATCGGTATCGCAAGTCACGGTCTGATCGTCCGCGCGGCCTCGCGCAATGTCTTTTGCGGCGCAGCATCGAAACGGAGAATTCCTTTGTTCGTTGACCCCAACTCTTTCGCTCGCTGATTCCGTGTCGGTGAAAAACAACACAGAGTGTCATCTTCGACACTTTTGTTTGCCGCTCGTTAACGGCGCCGTAACAATCGCTTCACTCGCGCAGCAGCGCATTTCCGGAAATCGCCAGGTTGCCGGGACCCGTTTGCGCGACGAACCAACTGTCAGCACAAAGGGGGAGTTCCCATATGTTTCAAGCTAAACCGATAACCCGAGCGCTAGCGTTCGCGTTCGGCGGCCTGGCCTGCGCGGGGGTCACAGTCCCCGCGCTCGCCCAGGCTCCGGCGCCTCAGACACTCGAGCGGGTCGAGATCACGGGTTCGGCGATCAAGCGCATCGAGGGCGAGTCGGCCCTGCCGGTGACGGTGATCACGAAGCAGGAGATCGATCAGCTGGGTGTCGTCAACGCTGCTCAGCTCGTCGACAAGCTGGTCGCCAACAGTGGCCAGGGCTATCAGCTCTCGAACGCGCTCGGCGACTCGGCGCGTCCTGGCTTCTCCGGTGCTTCGCTGCGCGGCCTGGGCTCGAACAGCACGCTGATCCTGCTGAACGGCCGCCGCATGTCCGTGTATGCCTTCGACGGCGGCGCGGTCAACCTGCAGCAGATCCCGTTTGCCGCGATCGAGCGGGTCGAGGTGCTGCGCGAAGGTGCGTCGGCCATCTACGGTACCGATGCGGTCGCGGGTGTGATCAACTTCATCACGCGCAAGGACTATTCCGGTCTGCAGGTCTACGGAGCAGGCTTCTGGCCGCAGGAAGCGGGCGGCGAGCAGTACCAGGGCAACATCCTGGCCGGCTATGGGGATCTCGCGAAGGATCACTTCAACATCTTCGGAGTCCTGAATTACACCAAGCAGAACTCGGTCCTGGCCGCGGACCGCGATTTCTCGAAGACCGCGCTGCGGCGTGACATCTCGATCGACCCGGACGTTCTGGGATTCCCCTACGTGCAGCGGACGAGCTCGAACGCCTTCCCGGGCAACATCCTGACGAGCCCGACCCAGACGCCGTCCGGCGCATTCCGCAACCCGTATGCGTCGCCGTTTACGG
>DATEZE010000005.1:0-9807 GCA_035255845.1 Burkholderiaceae bacterium
TGGCGCCGCTGCTTCTTTTTTGGTTCGCACGAAGACCTTGCCGTCCCGGAGCTCTGTCGACCAGCAGGCGACCGGGCTGAGCGCGGGGGCGCGGAGGGCTTCGCCGGTCCGCAGGCTGAAGCAGGCGTGATGCCAGGGACAACGCACCGTGTCGTCAGCGACGAGGCCCTGCGCCAGCGGCCCGCCGTAGTGTGAGCAGGTCGCGCCGATCGCGAAGAACTCATTGCCGCGGCGTGCGAGCAGAACGGCCTCCTCGCCGACATGCCCGGCGAGCATGGCGCCGTCGGCCAGATCGTCGACCGCGATGCCCAGCGTCAGGTCCGGGCCCAGGCCGTCTGGATTGGCTTCTTGCATCGCGGTCTCCGTCAGTTCATCTTCGGCGGCCAATTATGCGTCTCGCCTTGGCACTCACGACACCACGCATACAGCGCGTCGTACATCACCATGCCGTGCTCCAACATCTCGTGGTCGTCGGCGAAGTTGTGCGACAAGCCAAGCGACAACGCATACAGCCCGGCCGACTGCGGCGTCAGTTCTAGGCGTGAGGTGTCCGCACCACGCACAATCTCGGCGAGCTGACGCAGGGCGGGCTCGTCGAGCCCATAGCGAGCCAGAAAGGCATCGAAGCTGCATTGTTCGCCGACGTGTGTCAGTTCGACCCCCGGCACATCGTAGGGAATCGCGCCAGTCCGTCGCGATTCCGCCAGCACGTCCTGTGCCGGAACATAGAGAAACTCGGGTTTGTCGTCGATGAAGCGTGCAATCAGCCACGGACAGGCGATGCGGTCGATCTTCGGGCGTTCGCGCGTGATCCACTTCATGGCTGCACCTCCTTCGCCTGCAGCGGCACGGTCGCCCGGCCGCTGTCGCGCCAGCCACTGAAGCCGTCGACTAGGTAACGCGCGTCGAGTCCCATCGCGCTCAGTGTCGCCGCCGCGCCCTGGCTAAGTTCGTGGCCATGCGCGCAGACGAACACCACCGGTCGATCGCGCGGAATCTCATCCTTCCAGCTAAAAAGCCCGTCGGGCGAGCGCCATTCGCTGCCCGCGATATCAGCGCCGTCGGCCTGTCGCACCTGCGCACGACGCACATCGAGCAGCGTGAACGTGCGACGCGCACGCTGCCATTCCTCGAGTTCGATCAGCGTGATCCTTTCCATCTCTCCTCCTACACGAGCAACAAACGCAGCGCCAGCCCGGCAAGGCCGCTGGCCAGGATTACCGGGATGACGCGGACCTTGAAGCGCACCAGCGCCACCAGCGCTGCGAGCGAAATCACAACCGACGCGACGTCGATCGCCCCGGCGCGTCCATTCGGCCACCAGACGTGCAGCGCAAAGAACACCGCGAGGTTGACGATCACGCCGACTACCGCCGCCGTGATGCCTTTCAGCGGTGCGGTGAAGCGCAGCTGTCCGTGCGTGCTCTCGATGAACGGCGCACCCATTAGGATGAACAGGAACGACGGCAGAAAAGTGAAGAAGGTCACGACCGTGGCAGCGACGACACCGCCGGCAACGAGCGCTCCGGGGCCGAGCACCTGCTGGGTCCAGCCGCCGACGAATCCGACAAAGGCGACCACCATGATCAGCGGCCCCGGCGTGGTCTCGCCAAGTGCGAGGCCGTCCATCATCTGCGCCGTTGTGAGCCAGCCGTATTGTTCGACCGCGCCCTGCACGACATAGGGCAGCACCGCATAGGCACCGCCGAAGGTCAGCAGCGCGGCCTTGGTGAAGAACCATCCCATCTGCGTCAGCGTGCCGTCCCAGCCCGCCAGCGCCATCAACGCGCCCATCACGACAACCCACAGCAGCACGAAGGCGATCAGCACGAGCACCGCGTGTCGCGTCGACCAGAATGTGTGCTCCGACCGCGGCGTGTCGTCATCGATCAGCGCTGGTCCGTGCGCGGCGGCCTCGCCCTTGTGCCCAGTACTGCCGTCAAAGGCAGACGGCACAACGCGCGCACCGATCCAGCCCGCCACTGCAGCTGCCAGCACGATCAGCGGGAACGCCACGTCGAAGGCGAAGATCGCGACGAACGCTGCCACGGCGATGGCCCACAGAAATGGATGGTCGAGCGCGCGCGAACCGATGCGCCAGGCTGCAGCCAGCACGATCGCCGTCACCGCCGGCTTGATGCCGTAGAGAATTCCCGCGACCGCCGGCACGTCGCCGAAGCGCAGGTAGATCCAAGACAGCACCGCCAGGATCACGAGCGACGGCAGCACGAACAGCGCCCCTGCGACGATGCCGCCCCAGGTCCGGTGCATCAGCCAGCCGATATAGGTCGCGAGTTGCTGGGCCTCGGGACCAGGCAGCAACATGCAATAGTTGAGCGCGTGCAGGAACCGCTTCTCCGAGATCCAGCGCCGCTCCTCGACCAGCTCGCGATGCATGATCGCGATCTGCCCGGCCGGCCCGCCGAAGCTGATGAAGCCCAACCGGAGCCAATAGGCGAACGCCTGCCAGAACGTGATCGGCGCAGGAGCGCGCCGGTCCGAACCGTCGTACTCCGGGGGTCTCTGGTCCAGCGCGGGCTGCAGCAGCGTTTTGTTCATTTGGAACCTCGCAGACCGGCATACATCGCGTCGAACACCGGCAGGCTCGCCGCGAGCAGCGCGTCATCATCCGCGTGCTGGGCCTGCAGCCCACGGATCATCGTTTCGAGGCCCGCGGCCTCGTCACTGGCGGCGCCGCCGACGTCGATGTAGTGGACTGCTGCGCCAATTTTCTGCAACGCTTCGTCGCTGTCGAGGCCGAAACTCGCGGCGATGACCTCGAACGTCACCTTGCCCGCGACATGGCTGAACGTCGCTCCGTCGAAGTCGAATCCGAGCGCCGTCTTCGGTGGCTTCCCCGCAGGCCTCAGCCAGGCGATGCGCGCCGACGCGTCGATGAAGCGCAGCACCAGCCAGGCGCTCGCCAAGCGATCGACCCAGGGACGCTGCCGCGTGACCCAGGTGCGACCCTTGTACTCAGCACGCTCGAGGCGTTCAATATGGTTGCGGGCCTGTGCCGTCGGCTCTCCGGGCGACCAGCGCGACTCACATTCCAAGCGTAGGTCTTCGAGGGCGTGGCGATGCTCGCCCCGCGCTCGTCGGCGAAAAAATCGATGCCACGCAGCGTGTCGAGACGCTGCGCGAGCGCGCGCAACGCGCGCCGACCCGCCGCTTCCGGCGCAGTCCGCAGTTCACGCCCCTGACGCAGGAGGTCGCGCTCGAGCGCCTTGTACTCGCCCGACCGGTCGAAGAGCGATTCGAATTGCTCCTGCTGCTCCGCATCGCGCGCGGCAAAGGTGAGCAGCGTCGCTTCGCCGTCAGCCTGCCGCACTTCCTGCGCCAGGCCTTCGAACACCCGCGCACAGTCCGGGCTTTTCGGCAGCAGGTAGACGCCATCGCGCAACGCGCCGCAGCCGCTCGACTTGAGCGCGCGCCAGACGCGCACGCGCACCGCGCTCGGCGACGTCGGCAATGCGAGAACTAGGGCAATCCAATTCATGTACTAACTATTACACAAAGTAATAGTTATTACAAGATAACTTGACTGACTTGGTCGTGGGATGGCCGCGGAAAGGCATCAGCCGGCTCCGGCTGGCCTCAATGCAACGAGGGGCGAGTGCGGCTCGGCCGGAGGGGCCGGCCGCTCAGGCGACGTAATGCAGCACAGCGAAGAAGTGCGCCGCGCTGCCGCCGACGACGAACAGGTGCCAGATGCCATGCGCATGGCGCCAGCGTGTGTCGTTGAGAAAGAACAGGATGCCCGCGGTGTACAAAAGGCCGCCGGCGGCAAGCCACGCGATACCGCCGGCACCGAGGTGCGACGCCAAGGGCACGGCGGCCGAGACACCCAGCCAACCCATCAACAGATACGGCCACACCGACGGATCCTTGTCGAACGGGTGACGGAATACTCGCCCGACGCCATACACAGCCATCGCCCAGATCACGACAAGAATCGTCCAGCCAAGCGCACCGCGGAGCGTCACCAGCATGAACGGCGTGTAGCTGCCCGCGATCAGCAGGTAGATCGCGGCGTGATCGAGACGACGGAACAGCGCCTTTGCGCGCTGCGGCCGGATCGAGTGGTACAGAGTGGAAACGACGTACAGCAGGACCAGCATCGTGCCGAACACGCTGAAGCTCACGATCTTCCAGGGGTCACCACCGAGCGCGGCCCGCGTGATGAGCACCGTCGATCCGGTCACTGCGAGCGCAGCACCCACTAGGTGGGTGCTGCTGTTGAAGCGTTCGCCGTGGTACACGATCGAGTCAGCACGATCCGGAGATATGGATTCACGATAGGCCGGCCGCCGCGAAGAGATTTGCGGGACTGTCGGGTCGAGTCGGGTCATTTGCGGGGCTGATGACATTTAAGTTCGCGGAAGTTGCGCGCTGCGCTCGCTTTGCTGCGCGAACTCGACGAACCACGCCAGGCTCACCGGATTCGCCATCGCATCGGCGTGGGCGACCTTTTCCAGCGGATGCCCCAGCAGCAGTCGCTTGATCGGCAACTCCATCTTCTTGCCCGACAGCGTCCGCGGCACTTCGTCGATCGCGATTGTCTCATTTGGCACATGCCGTGCCGAAAGCGCTGCGCGGATGCGATCGTTGATGCGCAGCTTCAGCGCATCGTCGAGCGAGGCGGCCGTGCGGAGCACGACGAAAAGCAGCATCGTCGACTCGCGGCCGAGGTATTCGAGATCGACAACCAGCGAGTCGACGATCTCGGGCAGCGCTTCGACCGCCCGATACAGTTCCGCAGTCCCCATGCGGATGCCGTGGCGGTTTATGGTCGCATCCGAGCGGCCATAGATGACGCCACCGACCGCGTCAGGTCGTGGCACCAGGCGCATCCAGTCACCGTGGCGCCAGACGCCAGGGAAAGTTTCGAAATAGCTCTCGCGATAGCGTCGCCCGTCCGCATCGTTCCAGAAGTACAGTGGCATCGACGGAAACGGTTCGGTGCAGACCAGTTCACCGACCTCGTCCAGCAGCGGGCGACCAGCGTCGTCCCACGCCTCGACCTTGAGGCCGAGAGCGCGGCATTGCATCTCGCCGGCATAGACCGGCAAGGTTGGCAGTCCGGACAAAAATGCGCCGACGAGATCGGTTCCGCCCGCGATCGATACCAGCCAGAAGTCCCGTTTGACGTGTTCGTAGGCCCAGCGGTACGCCTCGGCCGGCAGCGGCGATCCGGTCGAGCCGAGCGTGCGTAGGCAACCCAGATTCGCCACCCGTGAGGGTTCGATCCCCGCCTTCATGCAGTTGGCGAAATAGGCGGCACCGGCACCGAAAAAGGTCGCACCGACGCGCTCGACAAAGCGCCAGAGGGCCGTTAGATCGGGCGTGCCGGGGTGGCCGTCGTACAGGATCGCCGTCGCACCGGCGAGCAGTCCGCTGACCTGCACGTTCCACATGATCCAGCCGCTGGTCGTGTACCAGAAGAAGCGGTCACCCGGCCCGATGTCGCGATGCAGGTGGACGCCCTTCATCATCTCGAGGAGCGCGCCGGCATGGCCGTGGACGATGGCCTTCGGCAGTCCGGTGGTGCCAGACGAATACACAATCCAGAGTGGGTGATCGGCGGCGACCGGTTCGCGGCTCAGCGGCTGGGTCGAACGCAATGCATTCCAGTCGACCGCCTGCGGGAAACGCGCGGCGTCAATCGGCCCGCCGAGTACCGGCACGATGATCGTGTGTTGCAGCGTCGGCAGGCCCGCGCGAATTTCGGCAAGCGCCGCCGCCCGGTCAAACGTCCTGCCGCCATAGCGATAGCTGTCGACTGCGAACAGCACTTTGGGCTCGATCTGCCGGAAGCGGTCGAGCACAGCGACCGGCCCCATGTCGGGCGAGCACACCGACCAGATTGCGCCGACGCTCGCACACGCCAGGAAGGCAACGATCGTCTCGGGCACGTTCGGCAGGATCGCGACGACGCGGTCGCCCGGGGCGACGCCGCGTTCGCGCAGCGCCGCGGCGACGCGAGCAACGTCTGCGTGCAGTTCGGCCCACGATACTTCGCGCAGCGGGCCGGTCTCGCTGCCGGCGATGATGGCGGGATCATCGCCGTCCGAATGCCGGAACACCTGGTCGACGATGTTCAGCCGAGCGCCGACGAACCACTCGGCCCCGGGCATCGTGCGGCGCCCCAGCACTCGTTCATACGGTTGCGTCGCGCGGATGTCGAGAAACTGCCAAAGTGCCGACCAGAATCCTTCGAGATCCGTCACCGACCAGTTCCAAAGCGCTTCATAGTCGGGAAAGCTCAATCCGCGCTCGCGCTCGAGCCAGGCACGAAAGGTGGTGATGTGGGCGCGCGCGACCCGCTCGGGCGATGGACGCCAGAGTGGCTCTGAGTCAGTCATGCGCAAGTGCTCGGCCATGCGCCGCGGCGGCAATCAAAGTGCGTTCTGCCGGCACGCAGTCATCGGAACGCCGACGGAGCATGCGGGCCTGGCATCATGGTTCGAAAATGAAACGGACACCGCAGCATAAGTCGGCTCTCTCGATGCTGTCACGCCGGCGCAGAGAGCGATGCGAACACGGACGTGGCCGAAGTTCACGGCGGCGACGCCGGGCTGACTGCGGTACACGCGCCGCGGCACAATGCGGCATGCCGATAGTGCTGCCGGGAATGGCGCCCGATGCGAAGTGGACGCTCGTGTGCCTTTGTGCCGAATGGTGCGACACCTGCCGCGACTATCGGCGCGCGTTCGGGCAGCATGCACAGCTGCGCTCAGATGCGATACACGTCTGGCTCGACATCGAGGATGACAGCGACTGGCTCGGCGATATCGACCTCGAGACGCTGCCGACTCTGCTGGTGCTGCACGGTGACCGTCCGATGTTCTTTGGCCCGGTGCTGCCGCACCTTGACGTGGTCGACCGCACACTGCGCGCAGTACGGGACAATGGACCGACGGGAGACCCGGTGCCGCATGAGTTCAAGGATGCGGTCGATCGGGTGATCAGGCAACTGGCAGAGCCCTAATGCCCGCCGCGCCGCCTGGCGCCATGCGGGCGCTCACGCCATGACGCTGGCCACGGTGCTCGACGCCGAGTTGGCATTCGGCCTGCACCCGCTGCTCGATCGCGCCTCGCTCAGCGTGCAGGAGGCAGACCGCATCGGCCTGATCGGACGCAACGGGACCGGCAAGAGTTCGCTGCTCGCTGTCATCGCCGGCCAGCTCGATCTCGACGCCGGCGAAGTCAGGCGCCGCGACGGACTGAAGGTCGCCAGGGTCGAACAGGAGCCTGAGCTCGTTCCGGCGCCGACGCTGCGCGCCAGCCTCGCGCAGCGAGGGGGCATCGAGGCGCAGGCGGACGACCGCGAACGCTGGCGCATCGAAGCGCGGCTCGTCGAGTTCCTGCATCGCTTCGGCCTGGACGAAGGACTCGATCCGTCCCGTCTTTCCGGCGGAGAACGCAAGCGTGCAGCGCTCGCGCTGGCGTTTGCGCTCGCGCCCGATCTGCTGCTGCTCGACGAGCCGACGAACCATCTGGATCTCGACGGCATCACGCTGCTCGAGGATCTGCTGCTCAAAGGGCCGGCGCTGATTGTCATCACGCATGACCGTGCCTTCCTCGATCGCGTCGCGACGTCGATCGTCGAGCTCGATCGCGGACTGCTCCGTTCGTATCCCGGCAACTACAGCGCCTGGGAAGCGCGCCGCGCGACCGAGTTGGCCGCCGAGGCCACCGCGGGTCGCAGGTTCGACCGCTTCTGGGTGCAGGAGGAGGCGTGGATCCGCAAAGGCATCGAGGCGCGCCGCACGCGCAATGCCGGGCGCGTCGCGCGGCTCGAATCGCTGCGACGCGAGCGCGCGGCGCGGCGCGAACGCCTGGGCCATGTGCAGATGACGCTCGACGCCGGCGAGCGCTCGGGCCGGCTCGTGGCCGAACTCACCGACGTCTGCAAGCGCTTCGGTGAGAGGACCGTCGTCGAGCGGCTGTCACTACGCATCATGCGCGGCGACCGGCTGGCATTGATCGGCCCTAACGGAGCGGGCAAGAGCACGCTGCTGATGCTGATCCTCGGCACGCTGGCGCCGGACAGCGGCACAGTGCGTCGGGGCACGAGCCTGCAGGTCGCTTATTTCGACCAGATGCGCGAGGCGCTCGATCCTGAACGCACGGTGGCCGAAACGATCAGTCCGGGTTCCGACTGGATCGAGATCGGCGCGACGCGCAAGCATGTACTGAGCTACCTCGGCGACTTCCTGTTTTCGCCGCAGCGCGCGCAGTCGCCGATCAAGACCCTATCGGGCGGCGAACGTAACCGGTTGCTGCTCGCCCGCCTGTTTGCGCGGCCGGCGAACCTGCTGGTGCTCGACGAGCCCACCAACGATCTAGACATCGAGTCGCTCGAGCTGCTCGAGTCCACCTTGCAGGGGTACGGCGGGACGCTGCTACTGGTCAGCCATGACCGCGCGTTTCTCGACAACGTGGTGACGCAGTCGCTCGTGGCCGAAGGCGAGGGGCGCTGGACCGAATACCCCGGCGGCTACAGCGACTGGCTGGCACTGCGGCCGCGCCGTGCTCCCACCGAAGTAGCGCAGCGCACCGAGCGCGCGGCGCGGCGCGCCGACCGCCCGGCCCGTACCAAACTGTCATTCAAGGAGCAGCGCGAGCTCGAGCGCCTGCCGGCCGAACTCGAAGCGCTCGAGCGCGAGCAGCATGACATCACCGCGCGCATGAGCCAGCCTGACTACCACCGCGCCGGCGCGGAAAAGATCAAGGCGGATCGCCAGCGCGCCGAAGCGATCGAACACGAACTCGCAGCCAAATTCGAACGCTGGAGCGAACTCGAAGCGCGCGCAGCGACCGGCGGTTGAGTCGCCACGCCGATCGCGCCGTGACCGTGGCCGCTGAAAAACGAAGGGCCGGCAAAGCCGGCCCTTCGCATACTTGAAACCAGAATTACTTCTTCGGCGCCGGAGTCATTGCAGGCTTCGGCGCACCTTCGACCGCGAGCGCCACCGCTTCGGTGAAGGTGGCTTCGACCTGGTCGCCCACTTTGATAAGCTTGAACTGCTCCGGATCTTTGACCTTGAGGTCAACCGTCCGTTGTGGACCCTTCAGCCTCACCGTCTGCGTGGCCGCGTCGACAGCGATCACGTCCGCGATCGCAGTCACCGTACGGACAGCCGCAGCACCCGGCTGTCCACCCGGCTTCGCCGAGGACATGCTTTCGCGCTCGGTGCGCTCGCGGATCTGACCCCCGCCCTTCTTCAGTTCGAGCGTCAGCGCCTGGACATACTGCACGACGACCAGATCACTGGGCTTGAGCTGATCGAAGTTCTTGACCTCGGGCCCGGCCTGCACGACGAAGGTGTTGCCGTCCTGCCCCTGCAGCGTGATGAGCCGTTTGGCCTTGTCGACTGCGGTAATTGTTGCGGTGGCCTTCACACTGTCGGCGACCGAGACCTTGCCCGGTTCGGATGCGACCATCCCGCCGGTCTGTGCCATTGCGGATCCGACGGCCAGCGAAGCAACGACCGCGGCGATCAAAGTCATCTTGCGCATGCTTTCCCTCCTAATCCCTATCGGGTTGTGTACTGGCCACCGGAGCGACCGATCAGGCCCGGCGTCAGCCGCCGGCCCTCGAAGCTGCAGCCGGTCATCTTACCGCGCCGCAGCAGAGATGGCCAAAACCTATGCCGGTATCGCGCCGGCGCCGCGCTATCACGAGCTAGCGCGTTGCCAGTCGCCTCCGCAGCATCTCGGCGACGACCGCTTCGAACTGCTCCTGCACCTCTTGGCGAAGGAACGGCTCGATCAGGAAGTTCGGCATCCAGGTGTCCACGC
>DATEZE010000006.1:0-24967 GCA_035255845.1 Burkholderiaceae bacterium
CAAAGAAGACCGCCAAGAAGGCCAAGAAGTAATCGCGGGAATTGCATAGCGCTCACCGGCTGCCCTCGGGCAGCCGGTGTGTGCATTCCAGCCCGCGTTCGGCACGCCGCGCTCGGACCGGAATGCGTCGTCGCTAGGTACCTCAAGCGATTCTCTATCAGGAGAACGACATGGCAACCAGAAAAGCTGCCAAGAAGCGCGCGGTGAAGAAGACCGTCAAGAAAGCCAAGGTCAAAAAGACCGCGAAAAAGGCCAAGGCGAAGCGCGCCGTCAAGAAAACCGCGAAAAAGGCCAAGGCCAAACGGGCGGTCAAGAAGGTTAGGCGCGCGGTGAAGAAGACCTCAGCCAAGACGAAAGCCAAGAAAGCGGCCAAAAAGACGGTCAGGAAAGTCAAGAAGGCTGTCACCAAGGTCAAGGTGAAAAAGGCGGTCGCAAAAGCGAAGGCGAAAGTGACGAAAGCCGTGCAGGCGGTCAAAGCCGCTGTCGCGCCGAAGCCGACGCCCAAGCCCGCTCCCGCGGCCACGCCTGCAGCACCGTCGACCGCTGCAGCGCCTGGCGCAAAGACGGCGTTGAATCCGGCGGCCGCATGGCCGTTTCCGACTGGAAGCCGCCCCTAACGCCTCGCGGCAAGACTGAACGGGCGCGACCGTCGCGCCCGTTTTTTTTGACGCGCGGCACGGCGCTCAGGCCAGCGGATCGCACCGCTACAATCGCGCCTCCCCGCGAATTCTTGCCCCATGCTTTTCGTCGACATCGCGCGAGCATTACTCGACATACTCGGCTCGCTGCTGGTCGGCTTGCTGCTGCTACGTGCCTGGGCCGCAGCGATAGGCATGCCGGCGCGCAACCCGCTCGCCCACTTTGCGCGCGCACTGACGGACTGGGTAGTGCAGCCGCTCGCGCGCATCACACCTGCGCGGGGCCGCATCGAGTGGGCGGCTCTGCTCGCCGCCGTTCTGGTGTGCGTGCTGGTCGTGCTGGCCAAGCTCGCCATGGTTGGCCTGCCGCTGGCGCCCGACATCATCCTGATCGAAGCGGTCCGGCAGGTGCTGAACTGGGCGCTGACGCTGATCATCTGGGTCACGCTTATTTACGTGCTGATCAGCTGGGTCAACCCGATGGCTCCGGTCGCGCCGGCCCTGTCAATGCTGCTGCAGCCGTTGCTGGGACCGATCCGGCGCATCCTGCCCACCATTGGCGGGATCGATCTTTCGCCGATGGTCCTTCTGATTGCCGTCTACATCGTTCAGATGGTGCTGGGGCGCATCGCGCTCTAAAGCGCAGTTTCACCAGGGCCGGTAGCCGAACGCCTGCGAGAACCGCTCGCCGATCGAGGCGCGGTCGGCCATGTAATTCTGCGCACCGCTGGCTTCGATCTTGATCGATCCCATCACCGCGGCGATACGGCCGGTGGTTTCCCAGTCCAAACGATGCGCGATGCCGTACAGCAGGCCGCCACGGTAGGCGTCGCCGCAGCCGATCGGATCGACGACATGGCGCGCGTCGGCGACCGGTATATGCAGCACAGCGTCGTCCGTGTAGATGTCAGAGCCTTGCGCGCCCTGCGTCACGACGAGCGCTTTTACTCGCCGCGCCAACTCCGGTAATGACTGGCGCGTGCGATCGACCACGACGCGAGCTTCGTAGTCATTGAGCGTCACATAGCTCGCGCGGTCGATAAACCACAGCAGTTCCTCGCCGTTGAACAGCGGCATGGCCTGACCCAGGTCGAAGACGAACGGAATCGCTTTCTCGTCGAATTGGTGCGCGTGCTGTTGCATGCCGTCGCGGCCGTCTGGCGCGATGATGCCGAGACCGATGCCGGCGTCGTCCGGCACCGCGTTCAGATGCGACTGCCCCATCGCGCCCGGATGAAACGCGGTCAGTTGATTGTCGTTGAGGTCTGTCGTAATGAATGCCTGCGCCGTGTAAGTGCCCGGCAGTTGGGTGATGTAGCGGCGGTCGATGCCCAGCGCGTCGAGGCGTTCAAGATACGGGCCCGCGTCGTCGCCGACGGTGGCCATGGGCAACGGCTCGCCGCCCAGGCATTTCAGGCTATAGGCGATGTTGCCGGCGCAGCCGCCGTACTCCCGCTTCATTTCGGGGACGAGAAATGACACGTTAAGGATGTGAACCTGGTCGGGCAGGATGTGATCTGCAAACCGCCCCTGGAACACCATCACCGTGTCATATGCGACCGAACCGCAAATCAATGTACGCATCGGATCCCGAAACAACCGCACCAATTCATGCGGCGTGAGGTCTAGATGAAGAACGGGTAAACAAGGAACCCGGCCGCCTGCAGGCCGCGCGCCTCGAAGTAAAGCCGGATCGTCATGTCGGCGCCGGGCGCGAGTCCTTCGTCGATCCGGGTGCGCGGTTCGCCCGAGGCGACCAGATAGTCAGCCGGCGTGAACACCTTGCGCGCGACCGGCCGGTTTTGCGTGTCGCTCAGCGTCACTTCGAGTGCGGGCAGGGCCTGGGTGAAAGACGCCCGATTGCGGATCACCGCGGTCAGTTCGAGGACGTCAGTGCCGGCGATCGATTGCAATTCGCTGGCGATCACGGCGAGCTGATCTGGTTGCGTCGGCCACCCGAGTGCGCAGCCGAATACGTTGCAGAGCTGAAGCAGCACCGGCCGTGTCGACGGCCAGGAGCTTGACAGATCTGCCCGATAGATTACCGCAAGCTGAGCCGCCGCGAGCAGAGCCAGCAACAGCGATCCGCCGGTGAAAACGATCGAGAAGCCCCGCGGCGTCTTCCTCGTGCTGGCGCGCACGAACTCTGGCTCGTCGAGCAGCGAGTCAGTGGCCGAGGGCGCATCGGCCAGAGGCGCCATTTCGACCACCTCGATGCCCTGCAGCGGTGCCCGCAACGAAGCTTCACCCGGACGCGTCGAGAAATCCGGAGCGAGCAACGTCGGTACGCCGGCATCTGCCGTCTCGCGCAAATCGATGGTCTGCCTCGCACGGGGTCGAGCGTCGCCGGTGGTCGGGGACAACGGCAGCGAGACCGTTGCGACCGGCGCCGATCCTGGCGCGATCCGCAGAGTCGTCGCGGGACCCAGGACCTTGCGCTGCTTGCGTTCCACGCGGGCATGATGTCTCGCGCGGCGAGCCTGTGATTCAGCGACGGGCGCCTCGGTCGGACGCGGAGCGTCGCGCTCGACGGGCGCGGACGATGCGGCCTCTGGGCCGGGCGAAACCGCGGCCAGCGTACCGTCCTCGACGTAGGCCAGGCTGCCGATCGCATCGAAGACGGTGCGGCATTGACCGCACCGTACGAGCCCGCCGCGAAGTTTCAACTGATCCGCGACGACGCGGAACATCGCGCCACATTGGGGACACTTGGTCGCCAGCGCCATGGTTCAGTGTCTCGACGCCCAAGCAGAGCGAGCCTGAAATATGTTCATCGACTTGTGCATGGCCGCGTCAAGCATTGCGCCACCCTGAGAGACAGACCCAGCCGTCGCAGATCTCTGAAACTGCGAGCGCGACCGCCGGATCCGCTGCGCGATAAGCGGCAATCACGTCTGTGGCTTGGCGTTCGAGCACGCCCGAAAGCACCAACGCGCCTGCCGGGGCGACGCGCGCGAGCAAGGCTGGGGCCAGAAGCTTCAGCGGATTGGACAAAATGTTCGCCACCACGATGTCGAACTGTGCACTGCCGAGACCGGCCGGATCAGTGTAGCGTGCAGACACGTCGTTGGCGGCGGAGTTGGTGCGAGCGGCGCTGAGTGCTTGTTCGTCGATATCGACGCCGACGAGCGTGCCTGCACCGAGGCGGCCGGCGGCGATCGCGAGAATGCCCGAGCCGCAGCCGTAATCGAGCACGCGGTCGCCTGGCCTCAGGTGCCGATCCAGCCAAGTCAAGCATAGCTGTGTGGTCGGATGGGTTCCGGTTCCGAAGGCCACACCGGGGTCGAGACGGACAACAATGGCGGCCGGATCCGGCGCGTCGCACCAACTGGGCACGATCCACAATCGATCACTGATGCGCGTCGGCGGAAACTGCGCCTGTGAAATGCTGACCCAGTCGGCATCGTCGACTTCGCCGTAGGAATCGATCGCGCAGGGCAGTGCACCGATCGCCGCGGCAGCGGCATCGACCAGCGGCTGCGCGGCCGCGCGGTCGGGATTGAGCAGTACGCGCAGCCGACTGTGCGACCAGGCGCGGCGCGCCGGCTCGTATCCGGGCTCGCCGAACAGCGGCGACTCGAGCGAAGATTCCGCATCGGCATCTTCGATGGCGACCGATAAGGCGCCTGCCTCGAGCAGCGCGTCGGCCAGCGCATCGGCGACCGCCTCGTCGGCCCGCAGCGTGATCTCTAGCAGCACGCTTCACCCGGCCTGGCGGGCGGCGATGCGCTGTTCCAGGTAGTGGATGTTGGTCCCGCCGAGAACGAACTTCTCGTCCATCAGCAGTTCCCGATGCAAAGGGATGTTGGTGAGGATTCCCTCGACCACCATCTCCGACAAGGCGATTCTCATGCGGGCCAGCGCCTGCTCGCGCGTATCGCCGTAACAGATCACCTTCCCGATCATCGAGTCATAGTTGGGCGGGACGAAGTAGCCGTTATAAGCGTGCGAGTCGACCCGCACACCAGGGCCGCCGGGCGGGTGCCAGCCGGTGATCCGCCCCGGCGACGGCGTGAACTTGAACGGGTCTTCTGCGTTGATCCGGCATTCAATGGCATGGCCGCGCTGCACGACGTCGCGCTGCCGCAACCGCAGCTTGTCCCCGACCGCAATGCGGATCTGTTCCTGCACGATGTCGATGCCGGTCACCATTTCAGTCACCGGGTGCTCGACCTGCACCCGCGTGTTCATCTCGATGAAGTAGAACTCGTTGTCCTGGTAGAGAAACTCAAAGGTTCCAGCGCCGCGATAGCCGATCTTCTTGCACGCTTCGGCGCAACGATCGCCGATCTTTTCAATCAGGCGGCGGCTGATACCCGGCGCTGGTGCCTCTTCGATGATTTTCTGATGGCGCCGCTGCATTGAGCAGTCGCGCTCACCGAGCCAGACCGCGTTGCGATGCTGATCCGCCAGGATCTGGATCTCGATGTGGCGGGGGTTCTCCAGGTACTTCTCCATGTAGACGGCAGGATTGCTGAAAGCCGCCTGGGCTTCCTGGCGCGTCATCGTCACAGCGTTGAGAAGTGCCGCCTCGGTGTGGACAACGCGCATACCGCGTCCGCCGCCACCGCCCGATGCCTTGATGATCACCGGGTAGCCGATCGCTCGCGCTGCCCGCACAATCTCGCGGGGTTCTTCCGGGAGCGCACCCGGCGATCCTGGCACCGTGGGGACGGCAGCAGTCGTCATCGCCTGCTTGGCCGAGACTTTATCCCCCATCAGGCGGATCGAATCCGGCCGCGGACCGATGAAGACGAATCCGCTCTTCTCGACGCGCTCAGCGAAATCGGCGTTTTCCGACAGAAAACCGTAGCCTGGATGGATCGCTTCGGCATCGGTCACTTCGGCCGCACTGATGATCGCCGGGATGTTCAGATAGCTCTCGCGCGAGGGCGGTGGACCGATACATACCGATTCGTCGGCGAGCTTTACGTATTTGGCGTCGGTATCGGCCTCCGAGTGCACGACCACGGTTTGGACGCCGAGCTCTCGGCATGCGCGCTGGATGCGCAGAGCGATCTCTCCCCGGTTGGCGATCAAAATTTTCTTGAACACGTCGCCTCTCAGCGCCAGACGCCTGAGCGCGCACGAACGGCAGCGGCCCGCAGCATCGCCCGCGGTCGGCGAAAGTCCGGTGCCATTGCGGCTATTCGATCAAGAAGAGCGGCTGGCCATACTCAACCGGCTGCCCGTTGTCGACGAGAATCTTGGTCACGGTCCCACCGACTTCCGCCTCGATCTCGTTCAACAGCTTCATCGCTTCGATAATGCAGAGCGTGTCCCCCGCCTTGACCACCGACCCCTGTTCGATAAACGGCGGCGCACCCGGACTCGGCGATCGATAAAAAGTCCCCACCATCGGCGACTTGACTACATGTCCGGGCGGCGCTTCCGGCTCGCTCGGCGTCGCTGGTTCTAACGTCATAGCAGCGGCGGCTTGCATCGGTGCCGCATACGTGATCGGTCCGGTAGCCATGTTGCCGGCGCCGGCGTGTGTCTTCACGATGCGTACCTTATCTTCACCCTCGGTCACCTCAAGTTCGGCGATGCCCGATTCAGCCACGAGGTCGATCAGCGTTTTCAGTTTGCGGAGGTCCATGCGGGCTCCGGGTCAGGCGTTGCCGTCAGCCAAGGCATATTCGAGTGCAAAGCGATAGCCGGCGGCCCCGAGTCCGACAATGGTCCCGATCGCGAGGTCCGCGAGGACAGAGCGGTGTCGAAACTCTTCTCGACGATGCACGTTGGACAAGTGAACCTCGATAAAAGGGATCGCGACGGCGGCGAGCGCATCGCGCAGTGCAATGCTGGTATGGGTCAGGGCGCCAGCGTTGATAATCAGGAACCGGGTACCGTCGCCGCGTGCAGCCTGAATGCGGTCCACCAGCACGCCCTCGTGATTGCTCTGAAAGAAAGCGATATCCGCGCCGCAGTTGGCGGCAACTTCCCGCAACTCGCGCTCGATCTCGTCGAGGCCGCGACCGCCGTAAATCGCGGGCTCGCGCGTCCCGAGCAGATTCAGATTGGGGCCGTTGATGACAAGTACCGGGGCTTGCATGGGATTGGTAGACCGCGTTTTGGGCGACGTTGCGCGCAGTTGCCGCAAGATGGCCGCGCGAATCAGGGAGCGGAGTCTGAACCCGGACAGGACGCCTGTCCAGCGCCCCGTTCAATGGCTGAGGCGAGCGTCGAGCCAGGCCCGAAGCATCTCGGGCTGAAGCAGGCCGAGGTGCGACTGCACGAGCTCGCCGGTCGGGCTGATCAATACAGTGTAAGGCAGAGCACCGGTCGGGTTGCCGAGCGTGCGGGCGATATCGCTGCCCGTGGCACCGGCGACCAGCAGCGGAAGTTCGAGCTTCAGGTCCGCTTGGAAGCGGCGAATCGCATCGGCACGATCGATACCGATGCCGACGACACTAACTTTCCGGTCGGCGTAGTCGCGCGCAACCCGCTGCAGACCTGGCATCTCCTCGACGCAGGGCGCACACCAGGTCGCCCAGAAATTGACGACCAGCCAGCGATGCCGCCACTGATCCATCGGCTGTGCTACGCCGCGCGCGTCGTCGAAGGTCTGTCCGTACAGGGCCGCGACGGCCGCCGTCGTTTCGGTCTTCGTTCGCAACACGAACCGCGCGACGCCGCCGCCGGCCAACAGCGCCGCGCCGCCGCTCGCCGCGATCAGAGCGTTCCTTCGATTCACCGTGTCGAATCGGAGATCAATTGGCGTAGCGCTGGCAGTCCGGCGCGGCCGCCGGCGGCCACCGGGTGCAGTCCCAACGCAGCGTCCTCGGACGTGCGTTGTTTCGGCGCGATTCGCATCGCATTCGTCTCGTAGACGCTCAAACGCACGCCCACATGGCGCAGCGACGACGGCAAACCTACCTCGTGTGCCGGCCACAGGAACGACAAGCGCTCCTGCGGACACGGACGCTCCGACGCGTCCGGCGCCTCCGCGTCGAACTCGACGCCGGCATTCAACAGGAACATCTCAACGTCCTTGGCGCTGTCGGTATAAAGCTGCAGCTCGATATCCGAATGCTCAGTGGCGGTTCCATTGAGCACTGCGCCTGCCAGATGCGGGTTGAAGGCATCTAGGCGTTCCATCACCGCCGCCGCGATCCGCCGCAGCGCCGCCAGCAGCGGTGGGTGCGTCTCGGCTGCAAACAAGCCCAGGTAGCGGCGCAGTTCCCGTTCGATCTCGCTGTTGTCGGGCAGCGCACCCGGACCGGCATCACCCCCGAGCACCATGCGTGACGCGCGACGCTTGGCCTGGCCGTAGCCGCAGCCTTCCTCGGCGATGAGCCGCGCCGCGGCCGCGGCAACTTCGCGGCGTAATGGGTCAGTCGTCGGGTTCATCCCGAGAGTCTAGCGGCGGAGTGAATCGCCGCGCCGCATTACAATCGCGCGCCTTTGCGCCGGCTGCCTCTCCGACCGGCGAGCGGCTGCATTCGACATCTCGTGCACATCCACATCCTCGGCATCTGCGGCACCTTCATGGGGGGTCTGGCGCAGCTCGCGTTGGCCGCGGGGCATCGCGTTTCCGGTTGCGATGCCAACGTATACCCGCCGATGAGCGAACAGCTCGAGGCGGCCGGCGTGCGCCTGATCGAGGGTTATGCACGCGACCAGCTGACGGTCAGCCCCGATTTATGGATCGTCGGCAACGTCGTTACGCGCGGCAACCCGCTGATGGAAGCAATCCTGGACCGCGGGCTGCCATTCGTGTCGGGTCCGCAGTGGCTGGCGAACCACGTGCTCGCGGGACGCCAGGTGCTTGGCGTCGCCGGGACACACGGCAAGACGACGACTACGGCGATGCTAGCGATGATCCTCGAGCAAGCAGGCCTTGCGCCGGGTTTCCTTGTCGGCGGGGTGCCGAGCGACTTCGGTGTGTCCGCTCGGCTCGGCTCGGGACGTCACTTTGTGATCGAAGCAGACGAGTACGACACGGCTTTTTTCGACAAACGCTCGAAGTTCCTGCACTACCGACCGCATACGGCGATCTTCAACAACCTCGAGTTCGATCACGCCGACATTTTCCCGGACCTCGGAGCGATCGAGACGCAATTCCACCACCTGGTACGGACGCTCGCGTCGAGTGCGCGAATGATCGTCAACGGGCAGGACGACGCGCTGGCGCGGGTACTGGCGCGCGGCCACTGGAGCGAACTCGAACACTTTGGCAACGGCCAGTGGACGGCCGATCACGATCCGCCGCACGCGCTGCGGCACAACGGGGAATCAGTCGGCCCGCTGCAAATCGCACTGCCCGGAGCACATAATCGCATGAACGCGCTTGCTGCCGTGGCCGCCGCGTTCCATGTCGGCATCGAGCCCGGCGTCGCACTCGAGGCGCTCGCGCGTTTCGCGGGCGTCAAGCGCCGGCTGGAAGTGCGCGGGACTGTCCGCGGCGTGACTGTGATCGACGATTTTGCGCATCATCCGACCGCGATCCGCGAAACGATTGCCGGCCTGCGCAGCCAATCAAGTGCTTCGCGGATCCTGGCGGTGCTGGAGCCGCGTTCGAACACGATGAAGCAGGGTTCGGTCAAAGCCGAGCTCGCCGCGAGCCTGGCCGGCGCCGAACAAGTATTCGGTTATTCAGGCGGTATCGGCTGGAATCTCGAGGAGACGCTCGCGCCACTGGGTTCGCGGGTGACAGTGCGCTCCGACCTCGAACTGCTGATCGAAGACATTGCGAGTGCCGCACGACCCGGGGACCGGGTGCTGGTGATGAGCAACGGAGGGTTTGGCGGCATCCATCAGCGACTGCTCGACCGGTTGGCGCGGCAGACGGCTGTCACGTGATCCTGTATCTGCACGGCTTCCGCTCGTCGCCGTCCTCGCGCAAGGCGACGCTGCTGCAGCAGGCGCTGCGGGCGCGCGGCCGCTTGGCCGAATACCGCTGTCCACAGCTGCCAGCATCGCCGCGACAAGCCATCGACGCGGCGATGCGTCTGCTGGACGCAGGGCCAGCGGAAGACGTGGGGCTGATTGGCTCATCGCTCGGCGGCTACTACGCAACCTGGCTCGCGGAGCGGGTCGGTTGCCGGGCGGTACTGCTCAATCCCGCGATTCGCCCACAGGACGATCTCGCTGGGCATCTCGGCGTGCAGCCGGTTTACTCCTCCGACGCCAGCATCGACTTCCGCCGGGAGTACCTCGTCGAACTCGAGGCGATCGATACTCGCTCGATCACGCGTCCCGACCGCTACTTCCTGATCGCGGCGACCGGGGACAGTGTCATTGACTACCGCACAATGACGCGCAAATACGCGGGAGCGCGCCAGCGCGTAATTGAAGGCGGCGACCACGAGCTCTCAAACTTTGAGCAATACATTGAAGAAGTGCTGGCGTTCTGCGATGGGGAAGTCGCGGACAACATCAATACCGGGAAGGGTCAACAATGAGGCGTTTGCAGGGAAGAGTGTGCATCGTTACCGGCGCAGCGCAGGGGATCGGCTATGCGACGGCGCGGCGCCTGCTCGACGATGGCGCCACGGTGGCGATCTGCGACATCCGGCGCGAGAGCGTCGATACGGCAGTCGAAGCGCTCGGCCAGATCGGACCGACGGAAGGGCACGTTGTCGACGTCACGCGCCGTGACGAGATCGAGGCCATGGTCGCCGCAGTGCGGGCGCGACATGGCGCGATCGACGTGCTGGTGAACAACGCCGGCATCACGATCGACGCCCGCCTGCAGAAAATGGACGATACGCAGTTCGATCGCGTCATCGATGTGAATCTCAAGGGTACATTTAACTGCGCGCGCGCCGTCGTGGACACGATGGTCGGACAAGGCCGCGGGGTGATCCTTAATGCTTCGAGCGTCGTTGGGATCTACGGCAACTTCGGCCAGACCAACTATGCCGCCAGCAAATTCGGTGTCATCGGCTTCGTCAAGACCTGGGCGCGCGAGCTGGGCCCGAGGGGCATCCGCTGCAATGCGGTCGCGCCGGGATTCATCGAGACCTCGATTCTGACAACGATCCCTGAAAAGGTGTTGCACCAGATGCAGGAGCGCGTGCCCCTGAAGCGGCTTGGCACGCCCGAAGACATCGCCAACGTGTACGCCTTCCTCGCATCGGACGACGCTTCGTACATCAATGGCGCCGTCATTGAAGTCTCGGGCGGCCTGACGGTCTAGCGTATGACGAGCTTGCCGGCCTCCGCCGAGCGGGTGCAGCGGGCGCTCGAAGCGGCCAACGTGGTCGCACAGGTGATCGAGCTCACGGTGGCCGCGCGCACCGCCCAGCAGGCCGCGGACGCGCTGAAAATCGCGGTCGGCCAGATCGCGAAGTCGCTGATCTTCCGAACGGCAATCACGGGACGCGCCCTGCTGGTAATTGCGGCCGGCGATCGTCGCGTCGACGAGCAACGGATCGCGCGCCTCGTCGGCGAGCCGATCGAGCGCGCGGAACCCGCGTTCGTGCGGGACCATTCGGGTTTCGCGATTGGTGGCGTTGCGCCGGTGGCGCATGCGCGTCCGATGCTCACCTTCATCGACGCATCGCTCCGGCGGTTCGAGACGGTATGGGCGGCAGGAGGCACGCCACACTGCGTGTTCCCGATTGCTGTCGACGACCTTGTGCGGATCAGCGGCGGCACCGAGACCGTGACGGACGCATGAACGATACGTTCCTCTCGGCAGTGATGTTGCTGCTGCTCGTCGCTGATCCCTTCGGCAACGTGCCGATCTTCGTGTCTGCGCTGCGCAACGTCCCGTCGGAACGGCGGCTGCCGATCGTGCTGCGCGAGTGCCTGATCGCGTTCGTGGTGCTCAGCGTTTTCGTTTTCGTCGGCCGACCGTTTCTGCAGACGCTCGGGCTTTCGGAGATCTCGTTGCAGATCGGCGGCGGCGTCGTGCTGATGCTGGTCTCGCTGCGCATGGTGTTTCCCTCGGCCGACGGCGTGTACGGACCGTCTCCCGGAGGCGAACCCTTCATCGTGCCGCTGGCGATCCCGGCGCTCGCCGGTCCGTCCGCGCTGGCGACAGTGATGCTGCTGGTGTCACGCGATCCAACCCGCTCGTTTGAATGGGTGGCGGCGATCGCGGTCGTGATGGCGATCAGCGCCTTGGTTCTGGTGTCGGCCGGGCGCCTGCAGGCGCTGCTGGGAGAGCGCGTGACGCTTGCCTTCGAGCGGCTGATGGGGCTCGTACTGGCCGCGATTGCGGTCGAGTTGCTCCTGCGCGGCGTGCGCACCTTCGTAGCGACACTGCATTGAGGCAGTTGTGAATCTTCTGTTCGAAGAGGATGGGGCGTTCAAAGCCGGGACCGTGCTCGCCTCGACCGAAGGCGCCTATCAGGTCGAGCTGCCTGCCGGCCGCCGCAGCAAGGTCAAGGCGTCGCACGTGCTGCTGCATTTCGATGACCTGTCGCCGGCGCGTCTGCTGGAATTGGCGCAACTTGAGGCGGGCACGATCGATATCGACTTCCTGTGGCAGGCGGCGCCTCAGCAGGAATTCGGCTTCGCCGATCTGGCGGCGGAGTACTACGGAACGCCGAGCAGTCTGCAGCAGGCGGCGCTGCTGCTGCGACTGCATTCCGCGCCAGTGTATTTCTATCGCAAGGGGCGTGGTCGTTATCGACCGGCGCCCGCGGACACGCTGAAGGCAGCACTTGCGGCGGTAGAGCGCAGGCGGCTGCAGGATGAACTGCGCCAGAGTTATGTGTCGGAACTGAAACAGGGCCGTGCACCTGCGGTGTTTGTGGAGCACGCGATTGCGATGCTGGTGCGTCCCGACCGCTCGACCATGGAGGTGAAGGCGCTGGAGCAGGCCGCGGACGAGATGCACACGACGCCGCTGCGGCTGATGCTGGCGACCGGGGCGATCGCATCGCCGTATCGCTGGCATGTCGAAAGCTTTCTGGTGCAGCACTTTCCGCGGGGCGTGTCGTTTTCGCGCGAGCTCCCGCTGTCGTCGCCGGGCGACGAACTGCCGCTAGCGCCGGTGGCTGCGTTTTCGATTGACGACAGCGCAACCACCGAGATCGACGACGCATTTTCGGTGACGGCAATCGAAGGCGGGAACTGGCGCATCGGTATCCATATCGCCGCGCCGGCGCTGGCGCTGGGTCGCGAACATCCGCTAGACGCCATCGCGCGCACCAGGATGTCGACGGTCTATGCGCCTGGCTACAAGATCACGATGCTGCCGCCGTCGTGGGTCGAGGCGTACTCGCTGACCGAGGGCGGCATCGTGCCGGTGCTGTCGCTCTACGTCGATGTCGATGCGGGCAGCCTCGATGTCCTGGCGACCGAGTCGCGGCTGGAGCGCGTCCGTGTGCAGGTCAACCTGCGGCACGACCGCCTCGACGACGTGATCACCGAATCGACGATCGCCGATACCTCGTTTTCCGCACCTTTCGCCGCCGAACTCACGCTGCTGTGGCGTTTCGCGCGCAGCCTGCTCGCCGAGCGCGAAGCAGCGCGCGGGCGGCCCGAGCCGCTCGGCCGCGTCGACATTTCGTTCGAGCTCGATGGCGAGGGCGAAGCCGCGCACGTCCGGCTGAAGCGGCGGACGCGTGGCGCGCCGCTCGATCTGCTGGTGGCCGAGTTGATGATCCTGGCGAACCGGACCTGGGGGCGTTGGCTCGCCGATCGAAGAACCGCGGGCATCTATCGCTCGCAGGCGCTTGGCCGGGTGCGGATGTCCACCACGCCGGCGGCACACGAGGCAATGGGCGTCAGCCACTATGCATGGAGCACGTCGCCGTTGCGCCGCTACGTCGACCTCGTGAACCAGCGACAGCTGATTGCCTGCGTCCGCAATGAGTCGGCGCCGTACGCCGGCAACGATGCGGATCTGTTCGCGATCGTTTCGGCATTCGATGCTGCCTACAGCGCCTACGCCGAGTTCCAGGAGCGCATGGAACGCTACTGGAGCCTGCGTTGGCTGCAGCAGGAAGGCCTGCAGCGGGTCGTCGCCAGCGTGATCCGCGGCGACGTGCTGCGTCTGGCCGGACTGCCCTTTGTCACGCGCCTGCCGGGTATCCCCGAACTCCCGCGCGGCCAGCAGCTCGAGCTTGACGTCGTCGCGACCGACCTCGTGGACCTCACGCTGGGGGCGCGCGTGCATCGACTGCTCGATGCAACCGACGTGCAGCTCGACGAACTCGAAGATGAACCGAGTCCCGCAGACGCGCCGGCAGCGCAGGGCGAGGAGACGATCGCTCCGGGCGACACGACTGAAGCGCGCGAGGCCGGCAACGGCTGAATCATCCGCATGACACTCGCGTAATCGTGTGATCGGGCGAAGCGCCTCGTGGCTACAATCGTTCGCCTCCCAACGCAGAGCGTCCTGACGCATGAATCTGGCAGACGAGTCATCGCACGGCATCGCGGCCTTTCTGGCCGACAAGGTGCTCGTCATGGCGCTGACCGTCTCCATCGGACTGCACATGACGGTGCTTGCGGTGAGATTCATCGATCCCGATTTCATGCGGGTGCGTTCGACCGATCCGCCGCTCGAGATTGTTCTCGTCAATGCGCGCAGCGTCGCTCGACCGGCGAAGTCCGAAGCGCTGGCGCAAGCGAACCTCGATGGCGGTGGGCCGCATGACGCGGGCCGGCGCTCTTCGCCACTGCCGAACACCCAGCAGGTTCAGGACGGAGACGCGCTGGATAGCGCGCGCCGTATGGTCGAGCAACTAGAAGAGGAACAGAAAAAACTTCTGGCGGCTCTGCGGGATTCGCTACAGATGCGCCCTGTGCCGAACCGCGAGGCCGCGGCCGACGTCGCTCAGCCCGGATCGCAGGACGATCAGACACGCGACCAGCTGGCCCGCGCGCAGGCCGAGATCGCGAAGCAGGTGTCCGACTATCAGAAACGTCCCCGCAAACACCACTTCATGCCGAGCACCTCGGAATACCGGTACGCTCGCTATGTCGAGGAATGGCGGACACGGGTGGAGCGAATCGGCAACGAACACTATCCCGAAGAGGCGCGCGGTAAAGTTTACGGATCGCTGCGCATGACGGTGGCCGTGCGCAAGGATGGATCGCTGGTCGAAGCAGCGCTCGAGAAATCCTCCGGCTCGCAGGTGCTTGACCGCGCCGCCCGACGAATCGTTAACATGGCTGCTCCGTTCCCACCGTTTCCGCCGGAAATCGCGCGGGACACGGATGTCCTCGAGATCACGCGCACCTGGGTCTTCACGAACGATCAGTTGTCGACACGAAGCACCGCATCACAATGACCGCGCCTGACAAGTACGGAGTCGTCGGCAACCCGATCGCGCATAGCCGGTCACCGGAAATCCATCAGCGCTTCGCCAGCCAGACGCGCGAGCGCATTTCGTACGAGCGCATTGAGGTGCCACTCGATGCCTTCGAGGATCGCGCTCTCGCTTTGCGCGATGCCGGGTTCCGCGGGCTCAACGTCACCGTTCCCTTCAAGATCGACGCGGCGAAGCTCGCGGATGATCTGATGCCGCGCGGCCGACTCGCCGGCGCGGTCAACACGCTGATGTTCGATGGTGACACGATCGTCGGTGACAACACTGACGGCATCGGCTTCGTCACGGACGTACGCGATCGGTTGAAATTCGACCCGTGCGATCGCTCGGTTCTGGTGCTGGGGGCGGGCGGCGCCGTGCGCGGAGTGATCGGTTCGCTGCTCGACGCGAGCACGCGCTGGATCGCGGTTGCGAATCGCACGCACCAGCGTGCTCAAGAGTTGGCCGAGGAGTTCGGGGTCGAGGCAATTCTTCTCGACGAAATCCCCGCCGAGCATTTCGATCTGATCGTCAATGGCACCTCGACAGGGCTCAAACACGACGCCCCGCCGATCGATCCTGAGACGTTCAACGATTGCACGCTCGCCTATGACCTGGTGTATGCGGCGGATCCGACGCCGTTCATGGAACTCGCGCGCTCCGGCGGCGCGAAGAGCGTCAGTGACGGCCTCGGCATGCTGATCGAGCAGGCCGCCGAGTCTTTCCTGCTCTGGCGCGGCGTGCGACCCGACACCGCCGCGGTGTACCGGGAGTTGCGCGCTCTGCTCGGCGAGTGCGCCGCCGAAGGCGTCACGCTTGCCCGTTAGCCTGGGTGCCGGCCCTCGCCGGCGCCTGCGCACTCGCACCAAGCGCCGGTGAGTTCGTTCGCAATCGCCCGGCGTTGGCTGATCCAGCTTTTGCTCATTGCGCTGGCTGCGTTGGCAGCGATCCAGCTCTGGTACGCGGGATGGATCGCCTGGTGGCGCTGGAGCGATCCGCAGGAAACATCTTTCATGCGGCGCGAGCGTGCCGCACTGCAAGCTCACAGTCCAAAGTCCGAACTGCGCCAGCGCTGGGTACCGTATGAGCGAATCTCCGCGCATCTGAAGCGGGCGGTGATCACGGCTGAGGACGCGCGTTTCGCCGGGCACGAAGGTGTCGACTGGGAGGCGATCGAGAAGGCGTACAAGGACAACGTGAAGAAAGGCCGGCCGGCGCGCGGCGGTTCGACCATCACCCAGCAACTGGCCAAGAATCTGTTCCTGTCACCGGAGCGCAGCTACCTGCGCAAGGTGCAGGAGCTGATCATCGCCTACATGATCGAGGGTCTCTGGGACAAACGCCGCATTCTCGAGGTGTATTTGAATGTCGTCGAATGGGGTGAAGGGCTGTTTGGGGCCGAGGCGGCCGCGCGGCAATACTTCGGCACGAGCGCTGCACAGTTGAGTCCCGAGCAGGCAGCGCGGCTTGCCGCCTATCTTCCGAACCCCAAGCGCTATGGCCGCATCCGCTCAGGACCGTATCTTGACGGCCGCACGGCCGCGATCCTTCGCTATATGCCGGACGCCGCGGTTCCCTGATTTCGGCAGATGATCACGTTGTGGCGGCGCTTACAATCGCGCGCTGCCTTCGGACACCGCTGCCGTGCCCGGGACAAACTGCAGGCAGTTGCGCAGCCGCGAACCGTTGCCTCGGTCCGCGCGCAGCGCCTGGACGCTACCGTGAACGAGGACCAGCTGCCGAACCGCGAAGCGCCACACGACGCACGGGTGCGCGACCCGGAGGCCGCGCAACGCGCGCTCGTCCGCGTACAGCAGCTGCTTGAAAAACAGCGCCGCGTCGAGGCGCTGGTTCATCGCGAGCAGACACCGGCCGACGAGAAGAAGGCGCTGGTCGAGCAGCTGGTGCATCGCCAGCATCTGCAGGAGCTGCGCGCGATCCTCGACCGTCTGCATGCGGCCGACATCGCCTACATCCTCGAGGCGCTGCCGATGGACGATCGCCTCGTCGTCTGGGACTGCGTCAAGGCGGACCGTGACGGCGAAATCCTGATCGAGGTCAACGACGCGGTCCGCGAGACGCTGATCGCGTCGATGAACCGCGACGAACTCGTCGATGCGGTCGAAAGCCTTGAAACCGACGAGATCGCGGCGATCGCACACGACCTGCCCGTGGATGTCGTCGACGAAGTCCGGGAGGGCTTGAACACCGAGGAGCGGGCGCAGCTGCGTGCTGCGATGTCGTATCCCGAGGGCTCGGTCGGCGCGCTGATGGACTTCGAGATGATCACGATCCGCGAGGATGTGACGCTCGAGGTCGTGCTGCGCTACCTCAGGCGCTTCGACGAACTGCCGGATCACACCGATCAGGTCTTCGTCGTCGATCGCCACGAGGTGTTGAAGGGCGCATTGCCGCTCGACCGGCTGCTGATCAATGAGCCGGAAACCGAGGTGACGGCGGTGATGCGGACCGACCTGCTGACGCTTTCGCCGCTGGACGACGGCGGCGAAGCCGCCCAGGCCTTTGAACGGTACGACCTCGTCTCGGCGCCAGTCGTCGACGCTGGCGGACGATTGGTCGGGCGTCTGACGATCGACGAGGTCGTCGACGTCATCCGCGAAGAAGGCGAAGAGGCGGCGCTGGCGCAAGCGGGCCTGCGCGAGGATGAAGACATCTTTGCGTCTGTGTGGAATTCGGCCAAGAACCGCTGGCTCTGGCTTGCGATCAATCTCTGCACCGCGTTCGTCGCCAGCAGAGTGATCAGTACTTTCGAGGGCACGATCGAAAAGGTGGTCGCGCTTGCGGCACTGATGCCGATCGTCGCCGGTATCGCCGGCAATTCGGGCAATCAGACGCTGACGCTGCTGGTGCGCTCGCTCGCGCTCGGGCACGTGACGGCGGGCAACCAGCGGCAGCTGGTCTTAAAAGAGATCAGCATTGCCGTGCTGAACGGCGCCGTCTGGGGTGCGATCGCCGGCCTGCTGGCCTGGCTGCTCTACCGCGATACGCCGAACGGGACGCTGCTCGGCCTCGTCATGTTCCTAGCAATGATCCTGAACATGCTGGTTGCGGCGGCGGTGGGGCTTGCCGTGCCGATGGTGTTGCGCGCTTCCGGCCGCGACCCTGCTGTGGGAGGCTCAGTGCTGCTGACCTTCACCACGGATTCGGGCGGCTTCTTCATCTTCCTTGGGCTTGCAACCCTCTTCTTTCGTTAGCTGGGCGTAGCGCGTGCGATGCAGGGACGTCGCCTCGTGCGTGCGCGGTCAGCGAATCCGCTTGATCGTGAACTCCTCCTGGATCGTGTCCTTATAGACGCTGGCGGGCGAAGAGCTGGCCAGGAAACGTCGCGCGATTTCCTCGCCGACGGCGGTGTGCTGGATGACCTGGCCATTGTCGAACTCGATTTCCAGCACCCGCAAGTTGCGGTCGTAGCCGGCCGACTTAATGCCGCCGCGGCGGATGGGCTTGCGCTCGATCGCCATCGCGTTCTCCCTAAAGACCGAGTTCGTTCCAGATCGCGTCGACCCGCGCCCGGACTGCGGGATCCATCGTGATCGGGCGACCCCACTCGCGAGTCGTTTCGCCGGGCCACTTGTGGGTCGCGTCGAGGCCCAACTTACTGCCGAGTCCGGACACCGGTGACGCAAAGTCGAGATAGTCGATCGGCGTATTTTCAACGAGCACCATGTCGCGGGACGGATCGACGCGTGTCGTCAGGGCCCAGATGACGTCCTTCCAATCACGTGCGTCCACATCCTGGTCCACCACGATGATGAACTTGGTGTACATGAACTGACGCAGGAAGCTCCAAACGCCAAACATCACGCGCTTGGCATGGCCGGCGTACTGCTTGCGCATCGACACCACAGCGATTCGATAGCTGCACCCTTCCGGCGGCAGGTAAAAGTCGACGATCTCGGGGAAGGTGCGCTGCAGAATCGGTACGAACACTTCGTTCAGGGCGACGCCGAGAACCGCCGGCTCGTCGGGCGGCTTGCCGGTATAGGTCGAGTGATAGATCGGATCGCGCCGCATCGTGATGCGATCGATCGTGAGCACCGGGAACCAATCGCGTTCGTTGTAATAACCGGTGTGGTCGCCAAACGGGCCTTCGAGCGCGAGCTCATAGGCGGATGCCGGCCGCGCCGGTGCACCGGCGGGCGGCGGCAGGGGCGACGGGTCGGATCGAATATGACCTTCGAGGACGATTTCGGCGCGGGCGGGTACCTGCAAATCGCTGCCCAGGCACTTGACCGTTTCGGTTCGGTCGCCCCGCAGCAGTCCCGCGAACTGGTACTCCGACAGCATGTCGGGTACCGGCGTGACGGCGCCCAGTATCGTGGCCGGGTCTGCGCCGAGCGCGACGGCCACCGGAAACGGCGCTCCGGGTTGCGCGAGCGCATGGTCGCGAAAATCGAGCGCGCCGCCTCGGTGAGCGAGCCACCGCATGATCACCTTGTTTCGGGCCAGGACCTGCTGCCGGTAGATCCCGAGGTTCTGTCGCTTCTTGTGCGGACCCCGGGTGACGACCAGTCCCCACGTGATCAGCGGACCTGCGTCACCGGGCCAACAGGTCTGAATCGGCAGTTTGGCAAGGTCTACGTCCTGGCCTTCGAGCACGATGTCCTGGCTCGGGGCGGAGCGCACCTCCCTCGGGGCCATGTCCCAGAGCGCCGCCTTGAGCAGGGCGATCTTGCCGAGCGCATCCCGAAATCCGCGCGGCGCTTCCGGTTCCTTCAGGCTCGCCAGCAGTTCGCCGACCTCCCTAAGTTCACTGACGTCGGCTGCGCCCATGGCTTTGGCGACCCGACGTGTCGTTCCAAACAGATTTGCCAGCACCGGCACGTCGAAACCGTCGGGCCGCTCAAACAGAAGCGCCGGTCCGCAGGCCCGCAGCGTACGGTCGGCGATCTCGGTCATTTCTAGGTACGGAGACACCGTCGCCCGAATCCGCCGCAGTTCGCCGGTGGCCTCCAGCTGGGTCAGGAAATCGCGTAGATCACGGTATTTCATCGATTTTTGCTGCAGAGCAAAAAATAAATAGCGGGCCTCTAATTGAGCGCTTACTAACCGCTGCACATGTTGTAAGTATCTGAAAGAAAATACATTTCTGTTTTTGAGGTCCTCAAAGCCAGAAGGTAATGGCTCCGCAGATCTTGTTTCAGTCGGTCCGGGCGGTTGACCGAAGTCGTCCAAACCCTAAAAATCCGCCTCGGCTATTTGGCTTATCCGGGCGCGCTCGCCGAGTGCGGTTTCAAGGCCACCGGAGTCTAGGGACAAAGCAGTCCCGCTGTTTGCTCTTTCGCCGTACGGGAGCATTCCCCATGCGGTCGGAACCCCGGCCTTGATAGGGCTGGGGTTTCCGGGATCCCGTCAGCTCGTGGGCTGGCGGATCGACGTACCAACCTGTGAGTGGCGACCGGTGGTTCTCGTGACCGTGGCCGTTCAGCATAAGGAGGCACGCAACATGTCTGCAGCCACGAATTCGATCTCGTTCTACCCGGCAGCCGAAGTTGCCTGGACAAACGTCGTCCGCGATATCCGCGACGGCGCCTTGGCGACCGCACGCGTTGTCGTGACTTTCGCCGGCTGCACGACACTGCTCGTGGCCGCGATTCTTTTTGCCAACGACGACGTACGGGCCGCTCTGAAGTCCTTGCTGCCGTCGCAGGCCACACAGGTCGCGACTACCGAGGAGGCCGCGGCACCCGTCGAGGCGGCCGCTTCAACGCCAACGGCATCGGCGGGCAACGATCCACGACAGAAGCACATCGTCCAGTACCTGGCCCGGCGCTACCGGGTTGCAGAGGAAGCCTCACGGATGCTCGTTTCTTCCGCTTACCAGATCGGGAAGGAATACAAGCTAGACCCGCTGTTGATCCTGTCGGTCGTGGCCATTGAATCGAGCCTCAATCCCTATGCCGAAAGTGCGATGGGGGCCCAGGGACTGATGCAGGTGATGACCCGGATTCACGCCGGGCGCTTCGAGGCGCACGGAGGCCAGCTGGCGGCGCTGGATCCGATCGCCAACATGAAGGTCGGGTCGGCAATTCTGAGCGACATGATCGCGCGGGGCGGATCGGTCGAACGCGGACTCCAGCTTTATGTCGGGGCCGGAAACCAGGCCGACGACGGCGGCTACAGTGCCCGGGTGCTGGGCGAGCGCTCGCGAATCGCACTCGCCGCAACTGGCAAAGTCGACGCCGCGATCTCCGCTGCCCGGCAGGCGGCCCTCGAGCCACAGCAGAAGCCTGCGACCGCAGCAACCCGCCCGGCCGAGTCGAGCGCATCGATACCGGCGCCGGCACAGGCCGAAGAACGGCCCCCCGCGCGCTCGGCCTAAGCGGCGCCAGCCGCACCGACCGTCGACGCGCGGAGATCCATCTAGCCCGCGCCATAGCGCGGGACTGCCGGGCGCGCGTTCCCGACCGGGACCGCCGGTATCACATAGATAAGAAGAGAGCCCGTCGCCCGGACGCGTCCGAACTCAACTCGGAGGGAGAGAGGACAAACGCGGCTGAGCTGGCGGTGCGCCCGCCCCCGATGACGGCGCTGGAAGAATGCGGGGCGGAAGAAGTTGGCCCGCCCCGGGGGCTCGATCGCATAATCGACGCCTTCCCCCGACACTCCGGTGCGCCATGCCGACCACAGAACACGCCGATCTTCGTCGTGCCGCGCTCGACTATCACGAGAAACCGACGCCCGGAAAAATCGCCATTGCTCCGACAAAGCAGCTGGTGAATCAGCGCGATCTCGCGCTCGCCTACTCGCCGGGCGTGGCCGCCGCCAGTGAAGAAATCCGCGACGATCCTGCCACGGTGTTCCGCTACACCGCCCGCGGCAACCTTGTCGGCGTCGTCACGAACGGCACCGCTGTCCTCGGCCTGGGCAACATCGGTGCGCTGGCCGCCAAGCCCGTGATGGAGGGCAAGGCCGTCCTGTTCAAGAAATTCGCGGGCATCGACGTTTTCGACATCGAGCTCAACGAAGCGGATCCCGATCGTTTGATCGAGGTGATCGCCGCGCTCGAGCCGACGTTCGGCGGCATCAACCTCGAAGACATCAAGGCGCCTGAATGCTTTTACGTGGAGCGCAAGCTGCGCACGCGCCTGAAGATTCCGGTGTTCCACGACGATCAGCACGGCACGGCGATCATCGTCGGTGCAGCCATCCTCAACGGCCTCAAGGTCGTCGGCAAGCAGATCGACCAGGTGAAACTCGTCACCAGCGGCGCCGGCGCCGCGGCGCTCGCATGTCTCGAACTGCTTGTCGGCCTCGGTCTGCCGCGCCGGAACATCTGGGTCAGCGACATCGAGGGCGTTGTTTATCGCGGCCGCACCGCTCTGATGGACGATGACAAGGCTCGATTTGCGCAGGAGACGTCGGCGCGCCGCCTTACCGAGATCATCGAAGGCGCCGACGTGTTCCTCGGTCTTTCGGCGGGCGGCGTGCTCAAGGCCGACATGGTCGCGAAAATGGCGCCGCGGCCCCTGGTGCTGGCGCTGGCTAATCCGACGCCGGAGATCATGCCGGAGGAGGTCAAAAGCGTACGCGACGACGCGGTCATCGCGACCGGGCGCTCGGACTATCCGAATCAGGTGAACAACGTGCTGTGCTTCCCGTTCATCTTTCGCGGCGCGCTCGATGTCGGCGCGACGACGATCACTGCAGCGATGGAAATTGCGGCGGTGCAGGCGATCGCCGCACTGGCGCAGGAGGAACAGAGTGACGTGGTCGCATCGGCCTACGGCATCACCAATCTTTCGTTCGGCCCCGAATACCTGATTCCGAAACCCTTCGATCCGCGCCTGATCACCCGCATCGCTCCCGCGGTGGCGAAAGCCGCGATGGAGAGCGGCGTAGCGACGCGGCCGATCGCAGATCTCGGCGCCTATCGCGATCAGTTGCAGCAGTTCGTCTATCACTCCGGCACGTTCATGAAGCCCATATTTACGAACGCGAAGAACGCGGTGGCGGCGGGAGGTCGAGCGCGCATCGTGTTTGCCGAAGGCGAAGAGGAGCGCGTACTGCGCGCGGTGCAAGTTGTGGTGGACGAGCGGCTCGCCCGGCCCATTTTGATCGGGCGGCCGGACGTCATCGAGCGTCGACTGCTGCGCTTTGGCCTGAGGATGCGCCCAGGTCAGGACTTCGACCTCGTCAACCCGCAGCAGGATGAGCGCTACCGCGATTACTGCGAGAGTTACCACCGGCTTGCCTCGCGGGCCGGCGTGACCGAGCAGTACGCGAAGATCGAAATGCGCCGCCGGCACACGCTGATCGGCTCGATGGCGATCCTGAAGAACGATGCCGACGGCTTGATCTGCGGCACTTACGGCACCCACGACATTCACCTGCGCTATATCGATCAGGTCATCGGGCGCAGGCGTGGATGCAACGTCTACGCGGCCATGAACGTACTGATGCTGCCGGGACGGCAGCTTGCGATGGTCGACACGCATGTCAACCTCGACCCGACCGCGGAACAGATTGCCGAGATCACGGTGCTGGCGGCCGAGCAGCTGCGGCGGCTCGGCATCGAGCCGGCGGTGGCCCTGGTGTCGCATTCGAATTTCGGTTCGTTCAACACGCCATCCGCGCTGAAGATGCGCGCTGCGCTCGAACTGATCCGTGCACAGGCGCCACAGCTCGAGATCGACGGAGAAATGCATGCCGATTCCGCAGTCGACGACGCGATGCGGCGCGCGCTGATGCCGTTTTCGACGCTAACGCGCGCGGCCAATCTGATCGTCTGCCCGAACATCGAATCGGCAAACATCGCCTACAACCTGCTGAAGGCCACGGCCGGTAATAACATTGCGATCGGCCCGATCCTGCTCGGGGTGGCACGGCCGGTGAACATCCTGACCGCGTCGGCGACGGTCCGCCGCATCGTCAACATGACCGCGCTGACGGTGGTCGAGGCAAATTCGCTTCGCCAGCCGGAATTGATCTAGCGTGTTGCTCGAGCGTTTGCGCGGCGCACTTTGCGCCGGCATCGCCGTCGCGCTGCTCGCGTGCAGCCCGCCGGATGTCGCGCGGGAAACTGCGCCCGGTGCAATCGCGGAGATACCGGCTGCGCAGCTGCCGATCGAGGCGCGCGAGACATTGCGCCTGATCCACAACGGCGGTCCCTTCCCGCATAGGAAGGACGGTACCGTGTTTGGCAATCGAGAGCGGTTGTTGCCGCCGCGACCGAGAGGCTACTACCTCGAGTTCACCGTCCGGACGCCGACGGAGCGCGATCGGGGACCGCGGCGTATCGTCGCCGGGCGCGGCGCCGGGGGCGATCCGGCGACGAGTCACGAGTACTACTACACCGACGACCACTACGCCTCGTTCCGCAAGATACGCGAATGACCCGTGCAAGCGCCGAGCCTTGCGACAAACTTCCGCTGCAGACGGTCAGATCGCTGCGCGGCATCGAGCTCGACGCGCTGCGTGCCTGGGCGTCGCGCGGCTCTCAAAGCCTGATTGAAGTTGATCTCGATCGGTGCACCGGCAAGGTGGAGGTCCTGCAGGCGATTGCGCGTGCGTTCGACTTGCCGTCGTGGTTCGGCATGAACCTCGATGCGCTTTATGACTCGCTCACCGATCTCCCGGACACCGGAATGGCCGCGGGCTATATCGTGCTGCTCGAACGGCTCCTGCGTGTTCGGAACTTCGATCGCGAGCAGCGCGCTGCCCTGCTCGGTGTCTTTCGCGACGTGGCTGAGACCTATGCGCAGCGCGGTGTGCCGTTCCGAGTGCTGTACAGCTAGCGCGCAAGGCCGGAAAGCAGCGAGTCGAGCAAGCTCATCGATGATCCTTCGCGCGAGACGTGAACGAACCGGTGAAAGCAAGGGCAGCGCAGTGCCGAGCGATTAACTGGGCCGCTAATGCATGTCGCCCGAGGTGGCCTGCAGGGCAGCGATGGCGGCGAGCCCGGCCGTTTCCGTACGCAGAATACGCGGGCCGAGCGATACCGGGCGATAGCCCATATCAGTTGCGAGCAAGTGCTCGGCGGGCTCGAGACCACCCTCAGGGCCAACCACGAGGCTGATCGAGGCAGCGGCCCCGACGGCGGTGACTACCGACTCGGTCGCGGCGGGGGCAAGCAGCAGCCCGATGGGGGCT
>DATEZE010000007.1:0-2016 GCA_035255845.1 Burkholderiaceae bacterium
GTAATAGTGCAGCACTGACGGGATGATTCCCGCCGCACCGTTGGTCGGCGCGGTAACGACCCGACCTCCGGCCGCGTTTTCCTCGTTCACCGCCAGCGCCCAGAGATTGACCCAGTCGAGCATCGCCAGCGGATCGTCGCCGCCGGACGCGAGTAGCTTGCGCTGCCAGTCGGCGGCGCGTCGCTTGACCTTGAGGCCGCCCGGCAACACGCCATCGGTCACGATTCCCCGCGCGACACAGGCCTGCATCACATGCCAGATCTCCAGCAGGCCGGCATCGATCTCGGCGTCGCTGCGCCAATGGCGCTCGTTGGCGCGCATCACCTGCGCGATCGACAGCCGCTGCGCGCGACAGTGCTCCAGCAGTTCGTCGCCGCTGTGAAACGGCATCGCAAGGATCGCCGTGTCCGGCGCGATGCGCTTCTGCGCACTGCCATCGGCCGCCAGCTCCTCGCTGACGACGAAGCCGCCGCCGACCGAATAGTAGGTGCGGTTCAGCAGCTCGCGCCCCTCGCCGTCCGCCGCCGAGAACTGCAGCCCGTTCGCGTGAAACGGCAGCGCCTTGGTCAGGAAGTGCAGCTGCTCGCGCTCGTCGAAGCCGATCGCGTGCCTCCCGAGCAACCGCAGCGACCGGTCATTACGGATGCGCTGCAACCGTCCAGCGATCGCGTCGACATCGACCGTCGCCGGCTCGTCGCCCTCCAGCCCAAGCATCACCGCCTTGTCGCTGCCGTGCCCCTTGCCGGTGGCGCCAAGCGAGCCGTGCAACCGGATATCGACGCGGGTTACGCGGGGCAGCAGACCTTCAGCTTCGAGCCGCAGCGCGAACAAGCGTGCTGCGCGCATCGGTCCGACCGTATGCGAACTCGACGGTCCTATGCCGATCTTGAAGAGGTCGAAGACGCTGACGGCCATTCGTGCTTCCCGCCCGCAGCATGGCACCTCAGCGAGCGCGCCGCACGCCGCTGCGCGTCAACTCGCATGCAGTCTGCCTGTCTAGTGCCCGCCTGCCGGTCGCGGCACCAGCGACTTCAGATACGCATGCAGCGCGGCAACGTCCGTATCGTTGAGTTCACGCAGCGCTTCGAACGGCATCACCTGGATCACGCTTCCGTTCGCGCGCTTGCCGCTACGGAACATCGCTTTCAGCTTGTCCGCGCTGTCATACACGGGCATGACCGAGCCTTCTCCCGGCGTCAGGTTCGCTGCCGCCGGCCAGGAGGGCGGACCTCCGGGGATCTTGCCGCCGGATAGGCCCTCTCCGTGGCAGCCGAAGCACGCGTTGGCGACGTAGCGGCCGTGCTCGGGCGTCACGCCCTCGGCTACCGGAGTGGCCGGTGGCAGACTGTGGTCGATCTTCTCGGCGGCATCCTTCAGAACGCCGGCAACGTAGAGCGCCTTGACCGGCAGCGGCAGGCTGAACTCCGCACCTCCACCCGACACCGGCGGGAGAGTACGCGCGTAGGCAATCAACGCGCCGACATCGGCATCCGTCAGCCGGTTGAATTCCTCACACGGCATGATGAACAGCGTCCGCCCGTCCGGTTTGACCCCATGACGGACCGTGCGCACCCAGTCGACATCGGTGTACTTGGCGACCACGCCCGCCGGTGTGATGTTCGGCGCGCGCGCCTTCAGCCCACCCTCCGGATCATCGATGAACACACGACCAGCACCGTTCATGGCGTGGCAATCGCCGCATCCGCGCGATGCAAAGAGATACTTGCCGCGCGCCAACGTCGTCTCGTCGCTGACGACAGGCACGCCCTTGACCTCGAGCTTGACCGCGCGATCGCGTTTGCGATCGAACAGCAAATTGGCGGCGACCACCAGCCCGATGCCGACCACCACGAGCAGTACTACCAGGCCGCCGATCCACTTGAGTAATTTTTTCATGCCGCTTCCAATCATTGTTGCGCCCGAATCCCTAGGGGGCTGCAGGCGGAGCAGGATACCGACAATCGGCGGCGCGTCGCGCCAAGTCAACACGCGAAGGAATGGCAGGCCCAACACAAG
>DATEZE010000008.1:0-24693 GCA_035255845.1 Burkholderiaceae bacterium
GCCCGCGTCGGCGAGCAGCTGTTGCCTGTCATTGAATTCGCGGCGCGCAAAGGGGTCCTTCCAGCCGATGTAGTCCCAGTAGCCGACGTGCATCGATAGCGGAATGACTTTGTCGCCATGGCGTTCGCGAAGGGTGCTGAGCCACTGGTCGGCGGGTGGGCAGCTGGAACATCCCTGCGACGTGAAGAGCTCGACGACAACAGCCGGTTGAGGGCCGGACTCGACGCTGCAGAGTGCTGTGGCTGCAGCCAAAACGACGACGGAGACGACGGACATGGGCACTCCGATTCGGTGATTGCCACTTCGTCGCGTTCGGAGGGCCGGCCTTACGGAGACGGCTGGCCGATTGCGAAGCTTCGTGATCCCGATCCGGCGCGGGCAACTGTACTATCTTGCGCTGAAACTTGGCCTGCTGCCCGCAGTCGAGAAGCGCGACAAGGCGTTGACGGCTTATGCGAATCGACCGTCTCGACCATCTGGTGCTGACCGTCCGCGACGTGGACGCGACCTGTTCGTTCTACGTGCGAGTGCTCGGCATGCAGGTCGTCACGTTTGGCGAAGCACGCAAGGCGCTCGCGTTCGGGCGCCAGAAGATCAACCTGCACCAGGCAGGCCGTGAGTTCGAGCCGAAGGCGGCGCTACCGACACCGGGCTCGGCAGATCTGTGCCTGATCACGGACGTTCCACTCGACGAGGCGATTGCGCACCTCACCACGTGCGGCGTCGCGGTCGTCGAAGGCCCGGTTATGCGCACCGGTGCGACAGGGCCAATCCGTTCCGTCTACTTCCGCGACCCGGACGGCAATCTGATCGAAGTTTCCAACTACGACTAGCGGCAGAACGCGGCGGTCAGCGCGACATCCGTCCGGCTTCGGAAAGAATCGCCCTTGCCTGCAGCAGTACCGGACGATCAACCATCCGGCCGTCGACCGCGACAGCTGCGCCCTGCGCGGCGGCGTCGGCCGCGACAACGCGCTCGGCCCAGGCGACCTCCGTTTCAGTCGGCTGGAACGCAGCGTTGATGGCCGCGACTTGCGCCGGATGGATGCACAGCTTGCCGCCGAAGCCGAGCGCGCGAGCGCGATCGGCGTCGCGCCGCACAAGTGTGGTGTCGTCGATCGACGTGGTCACCCCGTCGACCGGCGCGATGCGGCCTGCGACGCGTGACGCGAGCACGATGGCGGCGCGGTAAGCGACGAGATCATCGTCGGACATGCCGAGATCGACCTGGAAGTCGATCGAGCCAAAAGCGAGGCGCAGCACGCCCGGCGCTTCAGCGATCGCGCGCGCGTTCCACAAGCCCTTTGCCGATTCGATCAGCGGCAGCACGCTCGCGCCTTTGTGTGTCGCGGCTTGGACAGCCGCGACAGCGCCGCTGTCCTCGGTCTTCGGCAGCATGACGGCCGCGACTCCGGGATGTGCACACAGCGCGAGGTCGGCGTCGAACCACGGCGTGCCGGCGCCGTTAATGCGCACGCAAAGGGGCCGGGCCGCGTCGAGCACGCCGGCGACGATTTCCCGTGCGCGGTCCTTGTCCGCAGGTGCGACCGCGTCCTCGAGATCGACAACCACCGCGTGCGCGCCTGACGCGAGCGCCTTTGCGAAGCGTTCGGGACGCGTGCCTGGCACGAACAGGTAGGACCGCGTGACAAGTTCCGCTGATCGCCCTGTACCGGTCATGCCTTCACCGCGACCATCAGGAAGATCGGAAACCTGTGCATTCGGCCTCCGACTTCCTTGTGCATTTCGTAAGCAGTCGTGAAGCGGACGTCGACGAAGCCCGCGGCAGTTGCCTTCGCTCGCAGCGTGGCGCGGTCGAAACCCTTGTGGCCATCGAAACCGTCGCCGTGGAACGAGCCGTCCTCGGTGTCCAGATCAGCGACACAAAGTATGCCCCGCTGCGCGAGCACGTCGTGGAAGCGACGCAGGATGCCATTGGTGTCCGGGATATGGTGCAGCGTCATCAGCGAGTAGAGGATGTCGAACTCGCCCGGGACGGCATCGCCCGCGGACAGATCAAGCCTGACCGCGCGCATGCGCGGATCACCCGCGGCGGCGATCTTGCCGCGCGCGACGTCGAGCATTCCGTCTGACAGGTCGGCCAGCGTGATCTCGCCTAACTGCTCGCGCAGAAGGAACGAGAGCAGGCCGGTGCCCGCACCGTACTCGAGCGCACGCATCGAGGGCGACAGCGGTACCTCCCGCGCGATCGTCTCGGCCACCGCTCTGGCGCGCTCGACCTTCGACGGGTCATCGTCCCACGTCGCCGCGCGCGCGTCGAAGTCGGTGGCCGGGCCGGCGGAGGTTGAACGGGGATCCGCGGTCATCAGACTTCGATCGGCAGGTGCTGCCCGCGCTCGACTGCGCGCTCGGTCAACAGCAGCGTTGCTACGCGGGGCGTCGACGGCAGCGCGTAGATTGCGCGCGCCATTGCACGCGTTTCATCCTCGGTCGCCGCGCCGGTAAACTGCGCGAGCCGCACCGCCTTGTCCAGGATCTCTGCGCGCGACAGAGTGTTCCCGGGGTCGCCCTTGGGCTCGTCGACGCGCGCCGACAACTGGCGGCCGTCGACGGTGCGCACCGTCACCTTGCCGATCCACCGGCGCGGGTACGCCCGATCGATCTCGGCATCAAGCACCATCGTCACTTTTCTGCGGAATTCTTCGATCGTCGCGTCGGCGAAGTGCTGCTGGAACTCGGCGAGCCCCGCCTTGCGGTACGTCGCGATCAGCCCGAGCACTGTGCCCATCGAGAATTTCGCCTGGTGGACAGTCGACGGCGAAACCACCGGCCCCAGCACATCGATCGCCGCCTGATGAACATGCGCGGTGACCGTCGCGATGTCGTCCGCCGCGAGCTCGTGCTCTTCGACCACGGCGAGCAGCGCGTCCGCGGCGGGGTGCGTATGACGACACGACGCGTGGTACTTGAACGAAGTCTCGACCAGTGCCCAGCGTTCGCTGAGCCGGTCGGTCAGCTTCGTGGGATCGGCGTCGCTCGACATGCCGGCTGCCATCCCCTGCGCGCCTTCGAGGATCCTCGTTGCGCCCGTGAATCCGTCCTTCGCAAGGTATGCCGCGAGCAGGCCATCGGCGGATGCCTTTGCCGTGTGCAGTTGCTTCGAATCGGCCGCGTCGCGGAGGAACTCCCACAGCCCGGCCGCCTGCGTCCCTGCCGATCCGAACGCGTGCTGCATCTGCAAAGGCGAAAGCCCGAGCAGCCTCCCGGCCGCCGCACCGGCCGCCACCGTACCTGCGGTGCCGGTCGTGTGGAACACCGTGTAGTGCGACCGACCGAGGAACTCGCCGACGCGGATGCCGACCTCGTAGCCCGCGACCGCTGCTGTCAGCAGATCGCGCCCCGCGCAACGGAGCGCCTGCGCGACCGCCAGCGCTGGCGGAAACACCACCGCCGCCGGATGGAACACCGAGCCGTTGTGGACGTCGTCCTGCTCCGCGAAGTGCGACGCCGCACCGTTGACCATCGCGGCGAACAGCGGCGATGTGCTGCGCCGGGAAATCAGCACTTCGCTGCCTCCTGAGGCCGGCCCCATTGCGGCCGCAAACCGCTCGATCGTCTCGACGGCGCGGGCGCCCTTGCCGGCAAGCGCCGAGCCAGCCCAGTCGAGCATCAGGTCGCACGCGCGTTCGACGACCGCGGGCGGGATATCGTCGAAGCGAAGCGCGCTCGCAAATCGCGCAAGCGCAGCGGTGGGAGAAGTCGTGTTCGTCGTCATCGATTTTTCCCTAGATGGCCTTGGCGCGGCGCAGCCGCGCGATCGACGCTGAGTCGTAGCCTAGCTCTCCTAGGATGGCGTCGGTGTGCTGGCCGAGAGCTGGGACCGGATCCATGCGCGGCGGGGGATCGGGCGCCAACCCGGGCGGAATCGGGGCGCGGATCGGTCCCGCCGACGTGTCAACCTGCGACCAGCGTTGGCGCGCCGCAAGCTGCGGGTGTTCCCACACGTCGCCCATATCGTTCATACGCGCGTTCGCGATACTCGCCTCGTCAAGGCGCGCGATCACCTGCGCCGCGGTGTGCGGCGCGAATGCGGCGACGACGATCTCGCGCAGCTCCTGCCGGTGCGCGGTGCGGCGCGAGTTGGACGAAAAGCGTTCGTCTGCGACGAGTTCGGGCCGCCCGAGCACCCGTTCGCAGAAGACGACCCACTCGCGCTCGTTCTGCAACCCGAGCATCACAATCTTGCCGTCGCCTGCGGGAAATGGGCCGTACGGATAGATCGTCGCGTGCGCCGCGCCAGTGCGCCGCGGCGGCGCCTGCCCCCCGTACGCGTAGTACAGCGGAAACGCCATCCACTCGACCATGCTCTCCAGCATCGACACATCGATCGCCTTGCCGCGGCCGGTGGTCGCGCGCTCGATCAGCGCGGCGAGGATGTTGGTGTACGCGTACATGCCCGCGGCGATGTCGGCGATCGAGCATCCGGCCTTGGCCGGCTCATCCGCCGTTCCCGTCACCGCGAGGAAGCCCGACTCGCTCTGGATCAGCAGGTCGTAGGCTTTCTTGTCGCGGTACGGTCCGTCGGCGCCGTAGCCCGAGATGTCGCAGACGATCAGGCGTGGGTTGCGCGCTGACAGCGCATCGTGCGACAGGCCGAGTCGCGCGGCGGCACCGGGCGCCAGGTTCTGCACCAGAACGTCGGCGCGCGACGTAAGCGCGGCAAGGATCGCTGCCGCTTCCGGATGCTTGACGTCAAGCGTGAGGCTTTCCTTGCTGCGGTTAGTCCAGACGAAGTGGGATGCCAGCCCGTGCACACGCTCGTCGTAGCCGCGCGCGAAATCGCCCGTGCCGGGCCGCTCGACCTTGATCACCCGCGCGCCGAGATCGGCAAGCTGGCGCGTACAAAACGGCGCCGCGATCGCGTGCTCGAGGGTGATAACGAGGGTGCCGGAAAGGGGCAGCATGCAATGTAGGGCGTTGCCGCGGTGATCTAGAAACTCCGTGGCAGTCCAAGGACATGTTCTGCCACATACGACAGGATCAGATTCGTCGAGATCGGCGCCACCTGGTAGAGCCGCGTCTCGCGGAACTTGCGCTCGACGTCATATTCGGCCGCGAAGCCGAAGCCCCCGTGGAACTGCAGGCACGCATTGGCGGCCTCCCACGAAGCGTCCGCGGCCAGCAGCTTCGCCATGTTCGCTTCCGCGCCGCACGGCTTGTGCGCATCGAACAGCGCGCACGCCTTGAAGCGCATCAGGTTGGCGGCTTCGATGTTGACATAGGCGCGCGCGATCGGGAACGCGACGCCCTGGTTTTGTCCGATCGGGCGCCCGAATACGACCCGCTCCTTCGCATACGCGGCGATCTTGTCGATGAACCAGTAGCCGTCACCGATGCATTCGGCGGCGATCAGCGTGCGCTCGGCGTTGAGTCCGTCGAGGATGTATTTGAACCCATGGCCCTCGTGCCCGATCAGGTTTTCAGCGGGGATCGCGAGGTCGTTGAAGAACAGTTCGTTGGTCTCGTGGTTGACCATGTTGACGATCGGGCGCACCTCCATGCCGCGCGCCATCGCGTCCTGGATGTCGACGACGAAGATCGACATACCCTCGGACTTTCGCTTGACCTCGTCGATCGGAGTGGTGCGCGCGAGCAGGATCATCAGATCCGAGTGCAGCACCCGCGAGATCCAGACCTTCTGGCCGTTGATGACATAGCGATCGCCTTCCTTCACGGCAGTCGTCCGGATCTTCGTCGTGTCGGTGCCGGTGGTTGGTTCGGTGACCGCCATGGACTGCAGGCGCAGTTCGCCGCTCGCGATCCTGGGAAGGTAGCGCCGTTTCTGCTCGGCGGAGCCGTGGCGCAGCAGCGTGCCCATGTTGTACATCTGGCCGTGACACGCGCCGGAGTTGCCACCGCTGCGGTTGATCTCCTCCATGATGATCGACGCCTCGGTCAGCCCAAGGCCGGACCCGCCGTACTCCTGGGGAATCAGCGCGGCAAGCCAACCGGCCTTAGTCAATGCGGCGACGAACTCGTCGGGGTAGCCGCGCGCCTCGTCGACCTTGCGGTGATACTCCGGCGGAAACTGCGCGCAGAGGTCGCGCACAGCGTCGCGGATGTCCTGGTGCGTTTCGCTCGCGTTCGACATCGCATCGGCTCCCGCGTCTCGACAGGCTCAGTCAGCGCAGTGTGGCGGTCGCGTCCATCGCGAGGCTGGCTGCCGCGTCCTGGGCCCACAGTCGCACGGCGCCGCCTTCGGCCGCGGGCTGTCCGCACACCGCGAACGGCGCGATATCGAAGACCGGCCGCACCGCGCGGAACTCGAATGCAGCAAGGTCCGCGCGGGGCCGATGCTCGCGCAGCAGGTCGATCAGCAGCGTGGCGAGCAGCGGCCCGTGCACGACCAGGCCGGGATAGCCCTCGACGTCCGCCACGTAGCGGCGGTCGTAGTGGATGCGATGAGCGTTGAACGTCAGCGCCGAATAGCGAAACAGCAGCACGTCGTCGGGCACGACATCCCGGCGCCATGACGGGTCGGTCGGCGCCGACTTTGCCGCTGGCGGCGACTCGCCGGCGCCCGGCGCGTCCCGGTAGACGATGTCGTGCCACTCGTGGATCGCCGGAACGCCGGCGGCAGAGATCTCGTGGCGCACGACGACGAATACGAGTTCGCCGCTCTTCCCGTGCTTCGCGTCGACACTTTCGATCGTTGAGACGCGCTCGATCGCATCACCGACGCGCAGCGGATGCAGGAAGCGGACGCGGCTTCCCGCCCACATGCGGCGCGGCAGCGGCACCGGCGGCAGGAAGCCACCGCGCAACGCGTGGCCGTCCGGGCCGACCTGTGAGCGCCGGGTCAGCGGCAGAAAGTAGAGCCAGTGCCAGAGCGGCGGCAGCGGGTCGCCGTCCCGCGGTGCAGGGTCATCGCGGTCCAGCGTCGCAGCGAGCGCGGTGACCGGGACCGGCGTCACCCGGTCGATGCGGTGCTCGCTGCGTCCGACCCACTGCGAGAGTTGCGCAAGATCGACAGTCACGGTGCGCTCCTTCGGCCCCGCCGGTTGGCTGAAGCCGTGTCGCGGCGCTAGGGCTTGAAATCAACCGCCTTGTAAACGGCCTCGATCGTGTCCTTGCCGACGCGCGACTCGTTCTCCTTATGCACGGGCAACATCGCCTTCTTCCACGCGGACTTCTGCGCGTCGGTCAGCGTGATGACCTCGCTGCGGCCGGATTTTCGAATGCCTTCGAGGGCGGCCTCATTCTCCTTCTTCGCGATGTCGTTCGCGTACGCGGTCGCGTCCTTCATCGCGCTCTCAAGGGCCGCGCGCACGTCGGCCGGCAATCCGTCCCAGAACTTCTGGTTGACGATCACCGCGTAGCCGATATAGCCATGGTTGGTGATCGCGACAAACTTTTGAACCTCGTGGTGCTTCTGCGTGAGCATGTTAGACGGCGTGTTCTCGGAGCCGTCGACCACGCCGGTCTGCATCCCCTGGTACACCTCCGAAAACGCCATCACCTGCGGCAGCGCGCCGACTGCCTTCATCTGGTCGGACAGCACCTTCGACGACTGGATCCGCATCTTGAGCCCCTTCATGTCCTCCGGCATGCGAAGCGGCTTGTTCGCGCTCATCACTTTCAGGCCGTTGTCCCAGTATGCGAGCCCGATGATGCCTTTCGGCTCCAGCTTCTTCATCAGGCCGGCACCAACGGGCCCGTCGGTGACCTTGTGCAGGTCGGCGTAGTTGTCGAACATGAACGGGAGGTCGAACACCTCGAACTCGCGCACGCCCAGCGGCCCGAACTTCGCGAGCGAGGGCGCGAGCATCTGCACCGAGCCGAGCTGCAGCGCCTCCATCTCCTCGCCGTCCTTGAACAGCGAGCTGTTCGGGTAGACCTCGACCTTGACTCGTCCCTTGGTGCGTTCCTCGGCAAGCTGCTTGAAGCGCTCGGCACCCTTGCCCTTCGGCGTGTCGAGGGCGACGACGTGGCTGAACTTCAACACGATCGGCTGCTGAGCGATGGCGGCAGAACTGACGGCCAGCATCGCAGAAAGTGCGGCGGCCGCGACGTGGCGCGGGCACATGCGGTGAGTCATCTTCCCTCCATGGTTGAAATTCGGCAGGCCCGCCCGCCTTCGCATCACGCGATGATCGTACAACTCAGCGACTCAAGCTGCTCGGGTGGCCGCCGTATGGCCTCATCCACCACGAATCGGTCGGTAGCGTCGTTGACGTAGCAATCGGCAAGCCGCCGCCCTACTCCCATTCGATCGTCGCAGGGGGCTTGCCGCTGATGTCGTAGACGACGCGGTTGATGCCGCGGACTTCATTGATGATGCGGTTGGACACACGACCGAGCAGCTCGTGCGGCAGGTGCGCCCAATCCGCTGTCATGAAATCGGTCGTCTGCACGGCGCGCAGCGAGACGACCCATTCGTAGGTGCGGCCGTCACCCATCACGCCGACGCTCTTCACCGGCAGGAACACTGCGAACGCCTGGCTGGTGCGGTCGTACCAGCCCGAGGAGCGCAGCTCGTCGATGAAAATGGCATCGGCGCGGCGCAGAAGGTCGGCATGGTCCTGCTTCACTTCGCCGAGGATGCGTACGCCGAGCCCTGGGCCCGGGAACGGGTGGCGGAAGATCATCTCGCGCGGCAGGCCTAGTGCAAGCCCGAGGTTGCGCACTTCATCCTTGAAGAGATCGCGCAGCGGCTCGAGCAACTTCAGGTGCAGAGTCTCCGGCAGGCCGCCGACGTTGTGGTGGCTCTTTATCGTCTTCGCCTTCTTCGTCTTCCCGCCGGCAGATTCGATCACGTCCGGATAGATCGTCCCCTGCGCCAGCCATTTCGCATTTGGCAGCCTTGCTGCTTCCTCCTGGAACACGTGCACGAACTCGCGCCCGATGATCTTGCGCTTGTCCTCCGGATCACTCACGCCCGCGAGTGCCTCCATGAAGCGCGCGCTAGCGTCGACCGCCATGAGCTTCATCCCCATGTGCTTTCCGAACGTCTCGACGACCTGCTGACCCTCGTTGAGCCGCAAGAGGCCGGTGTCGACGAAGACGCAGGTGAGCTGATTGCCGACCGCGCGATGGATCAGCGCCGCCGCGACCGAGGAATCCACACCGCCCGAGAGGCCGAGGATGACGTCCTCGCTCCCGACATCGGCACGGATCTTCTGCACCGCCTCGGCGACATGGTCGCCCATGATCCAGTCGGGCCTGCAGGCACAGATCTCGAGCACGAAGCGGCGCAGGATCGCCTCGCCCTGCGACGTGTGCGTGACCTCTGGATGGAACTGCACGGCGTAAAAACGGCGTGACTCATCGGCCATCCCGGCGATCGGGCACGATTCGGTCGACGCCATCAGGTGGAACCCGGCAGGCATCTCGACCACCTTGTCGCCGTGGCTCATCCAGACGTTCAGCAGGCCGTGGCCCTCGGCGTTACGGCGGTCCTCGATCCCGTCGAGCAGGCGGGTATGTCCGCGGGCCCGCACTTCGGCATGGCCGAACTCGCGTGTGTGACCACCTTCCACGCGGCCGCCGAGCTGCTGTGCCATCGTTTGCATGCCGTAGCAGATGCCCAGCACAGGTACACCGAGCTCGAACACGGCGGGAGGCGCGCGGTCGGTCGACTCCTCGTAAGCCGACATGTGACTGCCCGACAGGATGATGCCCTTGGGCCGGAACTCGCGGATAAATTCATCGCTGACGTCGGCCGGATGGATCTCGCAGTAGACGCTGGCTTCGCGGATGCGGCGCGCGATCAGTTGCGTGACCTGCGACCCGAAATCGAGGATCAGGATCTTGTCGTGATTCATGAGGCAGGGCCGCAAAGCGGCTCGGGGAAGGAAAAAGGACCGTGGCCCGCCGGGCGGAACCGGGCGGGAGCAATTGCGGTGGACACGGGTTTAGACCCTCAGGTCTCGAGCCGGTAGTTGGGTGCTTCCTTGGTGATGCGCACGTCGTGCACATGCGACTCGCGCATTCCGGCTGCAGTGATCTCGACGAATTCGGCCCGGGTGCGCATCTCGTCGATGGTCCGACAGCCGCAGTAGCCCATGCTGGAACGCAGGCCGCCAGTCATCTGGAAGATGATCGCCAGCAGGCTGCCCTTGTAAGGCACCATGCCCTCGATGCCTTCCGGGACGAACTTGTCGATGTTCGCGTCGTTGTCCTGGAAATAGCGCTCGGCCGAGCCCTCGGTCATCGCACCAATGCTGCCCATGCCGCGGTAGCTCTTGTACGAGCGGCCCTGGTACAGGATCACTTCGCCTGGCGCCTCTTCGGTGCCGGCGAACATGCTGCCCACCATCACCGTATACGCGCCGGCCGCGAGCGCCTTGGACACATCGCCCGAGTAGCGGATGCCGCCGTCGGCGATCAACGGCACGCCGCTTCCAGCCAGCGCCGCCGCGACGTTCGACACTGCACTGATCTGCGGCACGCCTACGCCGGCGACGATGCGCGTCGTGCAGATCGATCCCGGGCCGATGCCGACCTTGATGGCGTCTGCGCCTGCCTCGACCAGGGCACGCGCCGCAGCCGCCGTCGCGACGTTGCCGCCGACGACGTCGACCTGCGGAAAGTTCTTCTTGACCCAGCGCACGCGATCGAGCACGCCCTGGTGGTGCCCGTGCGCGGTGTCGACCACCAGCACGTCGACCCCCGCCCTGACCATCAACTCGGCGCGTTCCTCCGAGTCGGTGCCGGTGCTGACGGCGCCGCCGATCCGCAGTTTGCCCTGCTCGTCCTTGGCCGCATTCGGGTGCTCGGTGGCCTTGGTGATGTCCTTTACCGTCACAAGACCGCGCAGCTCGTCGTCACCGTTGATCACGAGCACCCGCTCGAGACGGTGCTTGTGCATCAGCGCCTTGGCTTCGTCCGGGCTCGCGCCCTCGCGGACTGTGACCAGCCGCGAGCGCGGCGTCATGATGTCGCGGATTGGTGCGTCGAGGCGCGTTTCGAAGCGCAGGTCGCGGTTGGTGACGATGCCGACCGCCTTCTTGCCCTCGACGACCGGCAATCCCGATATCTTGTTCGTCCGCTGCAGTTCGATCGCGTCGCGCACGGTCATGTCCTGCGTCACGGTGATCGGGTCACGCAGCACGCCGGCCTCGTGGCGTTTGACTTTCAGGACCTCGGCGGCTTGCTCCCGCGGCGACAGGTTCTTGTGGACGATGCCGATGCCGCCTTCCTGCGCGAGCGCGATGGCCAGCCGCGCGTCGGTCACCGTATCCATCGCGGCGGCGACCAACGGGATGTTCAGCGGGATGTTGCGGGAGAGTTTGGTCGTGAGCTGAACGTCGCGGGGGAGGACCGCCGAGTAGGCGGGGACGAGCAGCACGTCATCGAAGGTCAGCGCCTTCTGAACCAACCTCATAGTGTCCTCATGACGCAAAAGCGGAGTATACCGACCCCCGTTTTTTGCCGATGACACGGCTACGAGGACCGGCCTTGCCGCGAACTGGGGGTGACTTCACCCGCCATTCCGGTTGCCTGCGTCGGTCGAAGCGTTGGAGAATCCTCGTCATCGGGGAGAAGCTATGGTGCGTTCGAGCGATTGGGGTCATATGGCCAGGGCGCTGTTGGTCGGGCTAGCCGTGTTCGCCTTTTCCGGCGGCGCGCTGGCGCAGTGGGCATGGAAAGACGGCAACGGGCGCGTCGTGTACTCGGATCGCCCGCCGCCGGCCGGCGTGAAGTCGGAAAGCATCGTCAAGCAGCCAGGCAACGCTCAGACGGTGCTGCCACCGCAGGAAGTCGGCACTGCAGCAGATAGCCAGCGACCTGCCACCGAGAGTCGCCCGGCAGCGGCTTCGAATGCGCCGAAAACAGTGGCCGAGCAGGAAATGGAATTCCGCAAGCGTCAGATCGAGCGCGCCGAAGCCGAGAAGAAGGCCCAGGACGAGCAGGCGCGCAACGCGACCAAGGCGGCCGAATGCGAGCGCGCCAAGGGCTACTTAAAGGCCGTCGAGGACGGACAGCGCATCGCCCGCACCGATGCCTCCGGCAATCGCGAGTTCCTCGACGATAGCCAGCGGGCCGCGGAAGCCGAGCGGACGCGCAAGATCATGCAGTCCGCCTGCAGCAGCTAGGCGTCGAGCAGCGCTAGCGTTTCTTCCTCAATCCGGCGCGGATGCGTCGAGCTTCCTTGGGATCGACCTGCAGCGGCCGATAGATTTCGACCCGGTCACCGTCATGCAGGCGCGTATCCGGGCGACAAAGGCGATTCCAGATACCGATTCGCGCGGACTCGAGTTGCACATCGGGTTCCAGCATAAGCAGGCCCGAGGCGTTCACCGCGTCCGCAACTGTTGCGCCATCGGCCAGGTCCACCGCGAGCAGATGCTGGGCTGTCGCAGTCGCGTAGGCCACCGTCACCTTCATTCGATCGGTCCGTAGATCGTCTCCGCCCGCTGCGCGAAGGCGTCGACCATCGAATTGGCGATCGCGTCGAACACCGGCGTCACCGCCCGGCCAAGCAAGTCACTGGCGAACCTGTAACGCAGCGCCAGTTGCACCTTGCAGGCGCCCGCGCGCCGTGCGTGGAAATGCCAGCTGCCGTCGAGCGAACGGAACGGCCCGTCGAGCAGCGTCATTTTGATCTGCTTCGGAAACCGCATCAGGTTGTGCGTCGTGAAGCGCGACTTGATACCCAGGTAGTCGATATCGAGGCTCGCATCGACGCCGCCGCCTCGACCCGGAACCACGCTTGCACTGCTGCACCAGGGCAGAAAGCGCGGATAGTCCTCGATGCCCGCCACCAGCTCGAACATCTGCTCGGCGCTGTAATGCACGGACAGGAACCGTTCGACGCGCGGCATGGGATATAAACAGGATTGTATTCACGTCGCCTGGGGCGGCTGCCGTGTCGATCGTCCAGAACAAAAAAGCGCAGCACGATTACTTCATCGAGGACCGCTACGAAGCCGGGCTCGTGCTGGAAGGTTGGGAAGTGAAGGCGATACGCGCGGGCCGCGCTCAGCTCAGCGAGGCCTTTGTCGTGATCCGCCAGGGCGAGCTATTCCTGCTCAATGGCCACATCAGCCCGCTGCCGACCGCAGCCGCCTACACGAAGCCCGATCCGGTCCGCACGCGCAAGCTGCTTCTGAATGCCGACGAGATCCGCAAGCTGATCGGCAAGGTCGAGCGTGCCGGCTACGCGCTCGTCCCCCTCGACCTGCACTACAGCAAAGGCCTTATCAAGATCGCGATCGGTCTCGCCAAAGGCAAACGACAGTTTGAAAAGCGGGCCGCCCAGCAGGATAAGGATTGGAAGCGCGAGCAGCAAAGGCTGCTACGTCGGCGCCAGCAGTAGCGGCCCGCTTTCGGTGAACGCTCATGCCGGCGAAGCCGGCGTGAAGCGGCCCACGGCCGCGTGCGGAAAAGCGCGCGACTACTGCAACCACTTGGCGTGGCGCGCCAAATGCTGAAGGTCGCCGAAGCGCAGCGCACCGGCGCGTCGTGCGTCAGGCAGCAGCCGCGCTGCGAGTAACGCCGTCGCGAACGCATCGGCGGCTGCGCTGTGCCGGGCCGAGACCGGGATGGCATAGTGGCGCAGCCATTCGTCCAGCGACCTCAGCGCGACTTTGGGCTCGAGCGCCGGGGCGAGCTCGGCGACGTCCAGCCAGGGGTTGTCGAACGGCTGGTTGAGATACGCCTTCGCCGCACGTGCGATGAAGCCACGATCGAATGAGGCGTGGAATGCGACCAGCGGCGCTAGGCCGACGTAGTCCATGAAGGTCCGCACCGCCTGTGGTGGATCGACGCCGTTCAGCTGCGCATGAGCCCCGACACCGTGTACGAGAATGTTCTCGTGCGAGCTCGCCGTCGCTTGCCTGACGATGATCTCGAGACTGTCACCCGGCACGACGCGGCCGTCGACCATGGCGACCGCACCCACTGCGATCAGCGCGTCGGTGGCGTCCATCCCGCTGGTTTCGACGTCGACGACGACCCAGCGCTGCTGTGCGTCCACGCGGGCGTTCCCCCGCATCCGGCGCAACGATTCCATGTCAGCCTGGGAAGTCGAGTTCTAGCCGTTGCTGGATCTTGCGCGCCTGCCGGAACGCCTCGTTGACGATGCGTCGATCGAGCGTCGAGAGCTCGGCGAACTCGATTTCGTTCGGATTGTCGCCGGCGCTCGCTTCGCTTTCGGCGCGGCGATGCTGGCCACGCAGCCGCAGCAGCTGGAAATATTCGAACGACGGCACCCACGCCTGCACGTCCACGGATGGCAACCGACCCAGTGCCCCGAGTCGCTGCAGCCGTTCCGAGGTGTTGGTCTCGTGCAGGCCGGCCGCCAGAGCCCAGATGCGGGCGGCATCGACGAACGGCACGGTGCCGTGCATCTTCAGGTCGACCCGTCCCTTGTCGGCCTCGCCGAGCAAGGCGTCGATGATGCCGCGGCCGCCGCCAGGGCGGTTGCGCAGCGCGTTGTCGGCCATCTGCTTGAGGAAGCGCGCATTGTGCTCGGCGCGGGGCACGACATCCGCGCGCAGTGCCTGGGCCAGGGTCGAGTCGCCGAACAGCGGCCGGAAGTCGAAGAAGATGCTCGCGTTCAGCAGGCCCTGAGGATCGCCCCGGTCGATCCAGCCGGCGAAGCGTTCGTGCCAGCCAGCCTCGTCGAGGCACAGCGCCGGATTGCTCGCCATGATGTTGCCCTTGCAGAGCGGGAAACCACTCACAGCGAGCGCCTGGTTGGCCCAGGCGGCGAGCTCCAGCATCCGGGCCTGTGTGACCCTGCCGGCGCGAAACACGATGCCATTGTCCTGGTCGGTCGCGATGGTCTGCTCGCCCCGGCCCTCAGACCCAAACGACAACCAGCAGAATTCGCGCGCGTCGGCAGCGAAGCGCTCGGCACCCAGTGTCAGCAGCCGCACCGTCAGTTGGTCGTTGAGGTGGCCGATGAGTCGCGTCAGCTGCGACGCCGCCACGCCCTGGGCAACAAGATTGTGTGAAAGCCGCCGCACATCGGCGGCAGCCGTCGCGACGGCTTCGACGCTGGGCGCACGCTGGATCGCCTCGGTGAGCTGCCGCAGGGTCAGCCGCTGCAGCGCGAACAGTTCGCGCTCGGACACGACGCCGACGACGCGTGCAATGCCGTCGTCGCGACGCATTACCGGGACATGCCGGATCGAATGCTCCGCCATCAGCAGCGTCGCGTCGGCCGCCGTCGCATCGGCATCGAGCGTCAACACGTTCGTCGTCATGACATCGCGCACCGCGGCGGAAAGCGGCACCTCCGGCAGGATCACCCGCCCGATCAGATCGGTGCGGGTCAGGATGCCGGTGACGCTTTCGCCGGTGCCGTCGGTTTGAACCACCAGTACCGAGCCGACATGCGCAGCCTCCATACGACGAAACGCCTCGCGCAGCGGGGTTTCAGGCGAGCAGATCACGGCCGGGCCGCGCAGCAATTCGCCCAGCGGCATTGCCATCGTTTGCTCGGCCGATGCTTCGGCGGCGTATGTCTGCTGCAGTTGCTGCCGCGACAGGTCGAGCATCGCTCCGAGCCGACGCGTGCTGAAGTCGCGAAACGGGGCGCTTCTCTGCACCAGTTCGACGAAGCGCTCGCGCGGCAGTCGCATGCAGAACGTGTCGCCGACGGAACGGTAGGTGAGCGTCACCGGTCGCTCGGCCAGCAGCGCGCCCATCGGAAAGCAATCGCCGACGCCCGCCTCGTAGGCGATCGTATTATCGCGCGCAGCGCCCTGCACTCGTCCTTGCTTGACGATCATGCAGTGTGTCGGCGCCCCGCTTTCCGGTGCGAGCACGATCTCGCCCGGTCCGAAGTAGGCGATGTCGACGGCGTCGATCACGGCGTCGACATCGGTCGGATCCATCTCCGAGAACGGCGCATGCGCCGTCAGCAACTGCTTTAAGCCAGTCGCGATCGTCGGTGCCGCCATCAGCGATCCTCACACGCTCTGGCAGTCCCGCCTCCGGGCATCGCCGCCGCGCCGGCCCGCGCATGCGCGTCGACCGCCTCACCGTTCGGCATGATCATCGACGCACGGCTAGCGTGCGACGGCCTGGGTCTGGCCCTTCACGACGGTCATCGCCGTGGAGATCAGCGTCGCGACGTCGCCGAGATTGGCCGGGACGATCAGTGTGTTGTTGGTCTTTGCCAGGTCGGAAAATGCATCGATGTAGCGCTCGGCGACCTTCAGGTTGACCGCCTCGATGCCACCGGGCTCACGGATCGCTTCGCCCACCTGGCGCACGGCCTTCGCCGTCGCCTCGGCGATCGCGACGATGGCCGAGGCCTCGCCAAGGGCAACGTTGATCTGCGCCTGCTTTTCTCCCTCTGACTTCGCGATCGCAGCCTCGCGCGCGCCGGTGGCGATGTTGATCTGCTCCTGCTTGCGCCCCTCGGAAGATGCGATCAGTGCGCGCTTCTCGCGTTCGGCCGTGATCTGCGCCTGCATCGCGTGCAGGATCGCCGCCGGCGGCGTGATGTCCTTGATCTCGTAGCGCAATACCTTCACGCCCCAGTTCATCGCCGCCTCGTCGATCGCGGAGACGACGCTGTGGTTGATGAAGTCGCGCTCCTCGAATGTCTTGTCGAGTTCGAGCTTGCCGACCACCGAGCGCAACGTCGTCTGCGCGAGCTGGGTGATCGCCAGGATGTAGTTGCTGGCGCCGTAGGACGCCCGCTGCGGATCGGTGACCTGGAAGTACAGCACGCCGTCGACCTGCAGCTGGGTGTTGTCCTTCGTGATGCAGACCTGGCTCGGCGTATCGAGCGGCACCTCCTTTAGGCTGTGCCTGTAGGCGATGCGGTCGATGAACGGGATCACGATGTTGAGCCCTGGCTGCAGCACCGCGTGGAAGCGCCCGAGGCGTTCCATGACCCAGGCGTTCTGCTGCGGCACGACCTTCACCGCCTTCATGACGAAGGTCACCGCGACCACCAGGATGACGATAGCGATCAGCGACGGACCGTCGGTGAATGGGAATAGCATGGACTCTCCTAGCGCGGTTTCGGCGCGACGATCAAGCGGTTGGCATTAATCTCGCGAATGACGAATTCGCCACCGGCCGGCTGCTCGCCCGGGGCAAGTTCGACATCCCAGACAGCGCCGCGATAGCTCGCACGGGCCGTTCGCGCAGGAGTCCAGTGTTCGACGCGCAAGGTCTGGCCGATGTCCATGTTCTGGACCAAGTCGTCGCCGCGCTCGTGCAGTCGCTTGCCGAAGCGCGTCGAACGCAGCCAGATCGAGCCGCCGAGGCCGATCGCCGCGGCGACGATGAACTGCAGCGGGGACGAAGCACCCGCGAGCGCAGCGAAGCCCGCCACCGCTAGCGCGATCGCGATGACCAGCAGGTAGAAGGTGCCGGTCAGAAGCTCAGCCACCAGCAGCCCGAAAGCCACAACGAACCACGCGATGTAACTGTCCATGGCCGCTCGCTCCCCAATGCCCGCTAGCTGCGGCTCGCGTTTCGTGAATCAAGCGATGTGCCGGCGCAGGCCGACGAACGGACGCCGATCACGATGCCCGCGCCAGCCGCTGCCATGTCGCCACGACAGTATCCGGATTCAGCGAGATCGATTCGATGCCCTGCTCGACCAGCCACTCGGCAAAATCGACGTGATCCGACGGGCCCTGGCCGCAGATACCGATGTATTTGCCGCGTCCGAGGCAGGCTGCGATCGCCTGCTTCAGAAGCACCTTGACAGCGGGATCGCGCTCGTCGAATCCCTCGGCGACCAGCGCGGAGTCGCGGTCGAGCCCCAGTGTCAGCTGGGTCAGGTCGTTCGAGCCGATAGAAAAGCCGTCGAAATAGTCGAGGAACTGCTCGGCGAGCAACGCATTGGACGGCACTTCGCACATCATGATCAGGCGCAGGCCGCCGCTGCCATTCTCAGCTCCACTGCCGCGCTTCAGGCCGTTCTCGGCGAGCAGTTCGGTGACGCGCCGGGCTTCGGTGAGCGTGCGAACGAACGGCACCATGATTTCGACGTTGGTCAGGCCCATCACTTCGCGTACCCGCTTCAGCGCCGCCGCCTCCATACGGAAGCACTCGCGGAACGATTCGGCGATGTAGCGCGCCGCTCCGCGGAACCCGAGCATCGGGTTCTCCTCGTCGGGTTCGTAGCGTGACCCGCCGATCAGCTTCTTGTACTCGTTGCTCTTGAAGTCGGACATTCGCACGATGACCGGCTTTGGCCAGAAAGCCGCTCCGATCGTCGCGATGCCCTCGGCCAGCTTTGCCTCGAAGAATGCGCGCGGCGACTCGTACCCGGCCGACAGCCGCTCGACCGCCACCTTCAAGTCGGCGTCGACATTCGGGTACTCGAGCACGGCCTTCGGATGCACGCCGATGTTGTTGTTGATGATGAATTCGAGCCGCGCCAGGCCGACACCGGCATTCGGCAATGCCTGGAAATCGAACGCCAACTGCGGGTTGCCGACGTTCATCATGATCTTGACCGGGATCTCCGGCAGCTTGCCCTGCTGCACGGTCTCGACTTCCATCTCGAGCGCGCCCGCATAAATGTGGCCAGTGTCGCCTTCGGCGCAGGACACGGTCACGGTGGCGCCGTCGGCGAGCACTTCGGTCGCCTGCCCGCAGCCGACCACGGCGGGGATGCCGAGCTCGCGCGCGATGATCGCCGCGTGGCAAGTGCGGCCGCCGCGATTCGTCACGATCGCCGCGGCGCGCTTCATCACGGGCTCCCAGTTGGGGTCGGTCATGTCAGTAACCAGCACATCGCCCGGCTGCACCCGCTCCATTTCGGCGACGCCGAGGATGTTGCGCACCTTGCCGACGCCGATCTTCTGCCCGATCGCACGGCCGGACACGAGCACCGCACCCTTGCCCTTGAGCTTGAAGCGCTGTTGCGCCTCGACGCCCGCGTGCGACTTCACGGTCTCGGGGCGCGCCTGCAGGATGTAGATGCGCCCGTCGAGGCCATCCTTGCCCCATTCGATGTCCATCGGCCGGCCATAGTGCTGCTCGATCAGCACGGCATAGCGGGCGAGTTCAAGTACATCGGCATCGGTCAGCGAGAAGCGGTGGCGCTCGGTATCAGCGACGTCGACGGTGCGCACGGTGCGGCCGATCGCTCCGGACGGATCGAACTCCATCCTGATGAGCTTGCTGCCGAGCGATTTTCGAATGATCGAATGCTTTCCAGCGGCGAGCATCGGCTTGTGCACGTAGAACTCGTCCGGATTCACGGCGCCTTGGACCACGGTCTCGCCCAGTCCGTAACTCGAGGTGATGAACACGACATCGCGAAAGCCCGATTCGGTGTCCATCGTGAACATCACGCCGGCGCTTGCGCGATCCGACCGGACCATGCGTTGGATGCCCGCAGATAGTGCGACATCTGCGTGGGCGAAGCCCTTGTGCACCCGGTACGCGATCGCCCGGTCGTTATAGAGCGAAGCAAAGACGTGCTTGATGCGATCGAGGACGGCGTCGATGCCGACGACGTTCAGGAAGGTCTCCTGTTGTCCGGCAAATGAGGCATCCGGCAGGTCTTCGGCGGTCGCGCTGGAACGCACCGCAACCGAGATATCACCTGAATACTCCTTCACAAGCTCTTGATATTTCTGGCATATTTCGTGTTCAAGTTGCGTCGGCAACGGTGTCTCGACAACCCAGTTGCGGATCCGCGCTCCGACGTCGGAGAGTGCACGTACGTCCTCGACATCGAGCGCGCTAAGCGCCGCGCCAATCCGCCCTCGCAGATCACCGGCGTCAAGGAAATCACGAAACGCGGCAGCCGTCGTCGCGAAACCGTCGGGGATCCGGATACCCACCGCGGCGAGTTGGCTCAGCATTTCGCCGAGCGAAGCGTTCTTGCCGCCGACCGACTCGAGGTCGGTCATGCGCAATTTGCTGAACGGAACGACGTACGCGCCGCGTGGCATGCGCTCTCCCGCTGTCTCGTTTGACTAGAATCGGCGGATTCTACCGAGCGGCACCCCTGATACTGCGCCGCATCAGCGAGGACTTGATGCCCGACAGCCACAGCGGCGCGTTCGATCGAACCGTGTTCTTCATTTCCGACGGGACGGGAATCACCGCCGAGACGCTCGGACACAGCGTCTTGACGCAGTTCGGCGACCTGCGCTACCGCCCGCAGCGCCTGCCCTTCGTCGACTCACCGGAAAAAGCCCGCGACGCCGCGGTGCGCATCAACGAAGCGGGTGAGCGTGACGGCAAGCGGGCGATCGTTTTCTCGACCCTGGTCAACCCTGTGATCGCGGCCGAGTTGCGCGCCGCGACGCAGGCGTTCGTGATCGAGATGTTCGAGACATTCGTAGAGCCGCTGGAGCGCGAACTCGGATTGAAGTCGACTCACACGATCGGCCGCTCGCACACCATCGCGACCAACTCAGAGGACTACAAGAATCGCATCGAAGCGATCAACTTCGCGCTGGCACACGACGATGGACAGTCGGCCAAGGGGCTTGAAAAAGCCGATGTGATCCTGGTCGGCGTATCGCGCTCCGGCAAGACACCGACCACGCTCTACCTGGCGATGCAGTACGGCGTGAAGGCGGCCAACTATCCGCTGATCCCGGAGGACTTCGAGCGCAACCAGTTGCCTTCCGCGCTGCCGCCGTACAAGGGGAAGATCTTCGGTCTTTCGATTGCGCCCGAAAGGCTTTCCGAGGTGCGCAATGAGCGGCGCCCGAACAGCCGCTATGCCGCGCTGGAGAACTGCCGGGACGAAGTCGACGCGGCCGAGCGAATGATGCGACGTGAAGGGATCCGCTGGCTGTCGTCGACAACCAAGTCGATTGAGGAGATCGCGACGACGATCATGCAGGAGATCAGGCTTGACCGCCGCTCGTACTAGCGCGCGAACAAGACTGGCAGGTCTGCGTTTACGGGTCCGCCTATTGAACCGCGGATCGAAAGGCTCGCCGGCGCACCTGCTCGAATAGGCAGACCGCGGCAGCGGCAGCGACGTTGAGCGATTCGACCTCACCGGCGACCGGAATGCGCAGCCGCCGCTGCACGACCGCTGCGGTCCCTGCGCTTAGCCCACGTCCCTCCGATCCGAAGAACCAGAGCGTGGGTCGGTCGCCCCAACTGGCCGTGAACAACGTCTCGTCTCCGTGCGTCTCGGCCGCGAGACGCTCACCGGCGAAGGCGCCTGCCATGCGGTCCACCGTAACGTCTTCGTAGATCGACAGCGCGAAATGCGCGCCCATCGCGGCGCGCAGCACCTTGGGCGCCCACAGTAAGGCTGTGCCCGTCGAAGCCGCGACGTGGCGCACTCCGGCCGCGGCCGCGGTACGTAACAGCGTCCCGGCGTTGCCAGGATCCTGCACGCCATCGAGAAACACCGCATCGACAGCCTGTTGCTGCGGCAGTTCAGGGCGCGCGATCTCGATCTCGGCCAGGATCCCGGCGCCATGCTCGACAGGAGCGATCTGGTCATAAAGCGAGCGTGCAAATTCGACCACTCGCGTCCTCGCCGAGTCTGCCGCGCGACGCGCCAGCTCGCGCGCGGCGCCATGCGCCTCCTCCGAGACGACGACCGCGCTGATCGGAACGCCGGCGTCGAGTGCAGCTTCGACAAGATGCAGACCCTCGGCGATCGATCGCCCGGCGTCGCGACAGGCGCGCGCCGACTCGCTGTAGCGACGCAGGCGCCGTGCCAGCGGATTGTCAGTCGAGCTGATGTGCATGCCAGCCGTCCGCGTCGAGGCTGCGCCACTCGCGCACCGGCGCAAAGCTCTGGCGATGCAGCGGGCACGGACCGAGCCGGCGCAGGCAGTGCAAGTGCTCAGGCGTCCCGTAACCCATGTGCTGCGCGAAGCCATACCCCGGGTGTTCCGCGTCGAGCGCGCGCATCCGCGCATCTCGGGCGGTCTTCGCGAGAATCGATGCGGCCGAGATGCATTTCTCGGTGGCATCGCCGGCAATGATGGGTCGGCCGGGAACCTGCAGCCGCGGCATCTGGTTGCCATCGACGAGAGCGTACTCGGGCAGGACCTTCAGCTTGTCAACCGCGCGGCGCATCGCCAACAGCGTCGCCTGCAGGATGTTGATGCCGTCGATCTCCTCGACGCTTGCGTCCGCCACCGCGTACGCCACGGCGCGTTCGCGGATCTGCACGGCGAGTTCCTCGCGGCGCTCTGGCGTCAGCACTTTCGAGTCAGCGAGTCCACGGATTCGGCGCGCGGGATCGAGGATCACCGCGGCCGCCATCACCGGTCCGGCGAGCGGACCCCTGCCCGCTTCGTCGATGCCGCAGATGAGGCCGCTTTGTCGCGCCATCTGCTCGAAAAGGTCCAGGTTGACCGCAGCGCGGCGCGACTTCATCGGCGCATCTCGTCGAGGATGGTCTGTGCGACGAGCCCGACCGTGTCGCGCTGCAAGGACCGGTGAATCTCGCCGAAGCGCTGCGCGAGCAGCTCCCGGCGCCGCGGGTCGGAAAGCTGCGCCAGCACCGCGTCGGCGAGCGCCTCCGGCGTCGCCTGCTCCTGCAGCAGTTCCGGAACGAGCTGCTCTCCCGCGAGGATGTTCGGCAGGCCGGCGTAGGGTATCCGGCCCTTGCGCCGCATCAGCCAAGCCGAGAGCGCCGGCATCTTGTACGCGATCACCATTGGGCGCTTGTAGAGCGCCGCCTCGAGCGTCGCGGTACCACTTGCGACCAGCACGACATCGGCGGCTTCGAGAACATCATGCGAGCGGCCGTCGGTGATCGTCAACACTGCGGAGAGCTCCGGATGAGCGGCAAGCATGTGCACGAGCAGCGCCTTGAGCGTTGCATCGGCGGCGGGCAGAGCGAAGCGGATCGTCGGATCGCGATCGCGCAAGCGCGCCATCGCCATGAAGAACGTCGACCCGAGATATTGAACCTCGTCCGCTCGCGACCCCGGCAGCACCGCGACCAGCGGGCCTGAGGTTTCGAGCCCGAGGCGCGCGCGTGCCGCGAGCGCATCCGGCACCATCGGGATCATGTTGGCGAGCGGATGGCCGACATAGGTGGCAGGAATCCCCGCCGCATCGTAGATGCGTTGCTCGAACGGAAAAACCAGCAGCATTCGGTCCACTGCGCGGCGGATCTGGTGGATACGTTCGCTGCGCCAGGCCCAGATCGACGGGCTGACGTAGTGCACGACACGAATGCCGCTGGCACGCAACTGCTCCTCGAGCCCGAGGTTGAAGTCCGGTGCGTCGACGCCGACAAAGATGGCCGGTGGTGCCGCCAGTAGCCGGCGCTTGAGCGAACGCCGCAATGCCAGCAGACGTGGAAGGTGCCGCAGCACTTCGACGTATCCGCGCACCGACAGCTCGCGTACATGCGCCCAGGCCTCGAACCCCGACGAGATCATGCGATCGCCACCAACGCCGACGCAACGCAGCGCCGGTTCTTGTGACCGCAGTCGTCCGACAACGCCCGCTGCCAGCAGGTCGCCCGATGACTCGCCGGCCACGAAGGCGCACGTGGCCGACAACATCAGCGCACAATGCCGCGCTGCGAGTTCTGCACGAACTCCTGGAATAGCGTCAAGGTGCTGCTCGATGCCGCCTCGTCGGTCGAAGCTGCCAATGCCTTCACCGCCTCCGCGGTCGTCAGCCCATTCTTGTACAGCGTGCGGTAGGCACGCCGCAGCGCGTTGATCGTTTCGGCATCAAAGCCGCGCCGCTTCAGGCCTTCAGTATTGATTCCGTGGGGTTCGGCTGGGTTGCCACTGCAGATGATGAACGGCGGTACATCGCGCAGCACTATGGAGCCGCCGGCTGCCATCGAATGCGGGCCCATCGCGCAAAACTGATGGATCGCCGACATTCCGCCCATGATGACCCAGTCGCCGAGTGCGACGTGTCCGGCCAGCGTAGCGTTGTTCGCCAGGATCGTGTGATCGCCGATGGTGCAGTCGTGCGCAATGTGCGCGTAGGCCATGATCCAGTTGTCCGAACCGAGGCGAGTGACCCCGCCGCCCTGCGCCGTGCCGATGCTGATCGTGCACGACTCGCGGATCGTGTTGCCGTCGCCGATCACCAGCTCGGTGTCTTCCCCGCCGTACTTCTTGTCCTGGGGAACGCCCCCGATCGAGCAGAACGGAAAGATGCGGTTGCCGCGCCCGATCGTCGTGCGCCCCGAGACAACGACGTGCGACATCAGCGCGGTTCCGGGGCCAATCCGCACCGCGGGGCCGACCACGCTGTAGGGGCCGACCTCGACGCCGTCGGCCAGATCGGCGCCAGGGTCCACCAGCGCTGTCGGGTGGATCTTTCGCACTAGCCGGCGTCCTTCTCGCTGCGCAGCGCGCACATCATCTCGGTCTCACAGGCGAGTTCGCCGTCGACCAGCGCGCGCCCGCTGAACTTGCCGACGCCACGCTTGATGCGGTCCATCGTGACCTCGAGCCGCATCTGGTCGCCGGGTCCGACGCGGCGCTTGAAGCGCGCGCCGTCGATGCCCGCGAAGTAAAAGAGCGTCCCTTCCGCATAAGAAGTCTTCAGCGTCACGTAGGTCAGCACCGCGGCGGCCTGCGCCAGTGCCTCGATGATCAGCACGCCCGGCATGACCGGATGCCCCGGGAAATGCCCCTGGAAAAACGGCTCGTTGAACGAGACGTTCTTGATCGCCGCGATCCGGGCGCCCGGTTCGAGTTCGAGCACTCGATCCACCAGCAGAAACGGATACCGGTGCGGCATCAGACGGAGAATCTCGTTGGTGTCCAGGTTCATTCTTCGGTGTCTCCCCCAGCCCCCAATGCGCGAACACGGCGGCGCAAATCCTCG
>DATEZE010000009.1:0-16304 GCA_035255845.1 Burkholderiaceae bacterium
ATCGAAGATCGCGACCCGCGGCGGCTTGCGCTCCCGATCCGTCATGACCGTTCAAGTCACTAGAGGACGCTCGCGCGTCCTCTAGCGCTCCTAGCTCTCAGCGACCGTCATGATCCGAGTCGCCGGGAATCGCGCGTTCGACCGCCTCGGTCGTGCGCTCCCAACCGCGCCGGACTGCGGTCTTGACCCGCTCCCAGGTGTTCGGATAGCGCGTATCCCAATCACGGCGCACCGCTGGCTCGATCTCAGCCCAGTCGCGGCCGCGATAACGCTCTTCGCGGCTCAGACCCCACCCATACCGATAAGCCGGCTCGAATTCGTCGAAACCGAACGCACCGTAGTGCTCGCTGTGATGCATGCGGAAGTAGTCGCTCTGCTCGCGCCACTCGTCGTCACCTGCGGCACTTGTGCTGAGCCCGGCGCTGCTCATCGAGGGCGAGCCGTACATCTGGCGCTCGCGCTGCAACTCATCGACGCTGTAAGGCTGCGCGGTCGGGTCGTGACGCTGCCACCCTTGGCCGCGCCACAGTTCAGCGCGCCGCTCGATGTCGACTGCGCCGCACTTGCGCATGATTTCGGCAGCTTCCTCCGCGCGGGAATCTTCGGCGCGCACAGTCACCAGCGCACCGCCTCGGCGCACCGCTTCCGCATAGACGTTGGCCTCGTCCTCCGGGACTCCGACCTTGGTGAGGCCGCCGATAAGGCCGCCTGCCACCGCACCTACGCCGGCGCCCGCCAGCGTTGCGGCCAGAGGACCCGCAGCGACGATGGGGCCGATGCCGGGTATCGCCAGTCCCATCAGCCCGACGATCAGCCCGGCTGCGCCGCCGAGCAAGCCGCCGGCCGCCGCGCCGCTGGCGGCACCGCCGGCGCCCGAGGCTGGCACATCGGCCTTGTCGGCATCGGTCCGGTACTGACCGGTCGCGTTATTCGCGACGATGCTGATGTCGTTCTGGTTGAAGCCACGTTCCTGCAGCTCGCTCATCACGGAGCGAGCCTCTTCAAAGGTATCGAACGATCCTATGATCGTCTTCGCCATGTTGTGCTCCTAGTCGAAATTGTCTTCACGGGTCGAGTGGCAGCCGGCGGTTTCGCCGCCGCGCTGCGCGCGCCAGGCTGACCGCGGCACAGTCGCATGGGAGGACGATCAGCAACCGCTGTGCCCTCGCGCGAGGATGTCCGTGAAGATCCTAGGCCGCGCGATCCGTCGGCTCGTCGATGCCGCGTCGACGGTCGGTGCCGCGCGTCCTTGCAAGCAGCTGCATCAGTTGCGCGTGATCAACCGGCTTGACGAGGTGCGCATCGAACCCAGCTTCCTGAGAGCGGCGGCGGTCATCTTCCTGGCCCCACCCCGTGAGCGCGATGAGCATCGTGTCCGCGCCCCATGGCAGCTCGCGGACGCGTCGTGCAACGTCGTAGCCATTGAGTTCCGGCATTCCGATATCGAGCAGAAGTACATCGGGCCGAAACGATTCGGCAATTTCGATCGCACTCTTGCCGTCGTAAGCCGTCGCCGTTTCGTGACCCGAGAGCTGCAGCAGCGCCGCCAGCGTTTCCGTCGCGTCGCGGTTATCGTCGACGACCAGGATGCGCTGCGCCTCGGTCGGGCCTTCCTTGCCCGCACCATCGCTCGCGACCGTCGGGAAACCCCGTGCCAGTGCCGGCAGGTGGGCTGTGAAAACACTGCCGCGGCCGCGCCCGGCGCTCCAGGCATCAACTCGTCCGCCGTGCAACTCCAACATGCGACGCACTAGCGTCAGGCCGAGCCCGAGGCCGCCCTGTTCGCGTTCAATCGACTGATCGGCGCGGGTGAACATCTCGAAGACTGCGGGAAGCATGTCCGGGGCGATGCCGTGGCCCGTGTCCTCGATCCGGATGACGACCTCCTCGCCCTGCCGCCGTGCCACGATACTTACGCGGCCTCCGGGGTCGGTGTACTTGCAGGCGTTATCGAGCAGGTTGATCAGGACCTGCGTCAACCGGACCGGATCGGCGTCCAGGTAGATCGGTTCGTCCGGCAGCGTCATCTCGAGCTGATGGCTTTTTGCGTCCGCCAGCGGCCGCACCGTTTGCAGCGCCTGCTCGACGATCGAGCGCAGATCGCAGACCGTACGGCGCAGCTCGAGTCGGTTGTGCGTGATGCGACTGACATCCAGCAGATCGTCGATCAGTCGCACCATGTGGCTCAGCTGCCGTTCCATCGTCTCGATAGCTTGCGCCCCCACCAGCACGTGCGGCTGCGACCGCTTCAGTATCTCGAGCGAGTTCTTCAGCGGCGCGAGCGGATTGCGCAGTTCGTGCGCCAACACCGCCAGGAACTCGTCCTTGCGTCGGTCGGACTGTCGTAGCTGGTCGAGCAGGCGTTCGCGCTCCTGTTGAGCCCGCCTGAGCTGGGTCAGGTCCAGCGCGATGCGAACGTGAAAATTGCTTCCAGGATCGAGGAGCGCTGCGGCACCGAGAAAATAGGTGCGCTCGCCATCGGGCTTCAGAAACGCCTTCTCGTACCCGATGACGCTGCCCTCCTTGATCAGTTTCTCGGTCGTGCGCCGATAGGTCTCGAGAAACTCGGGTGCGATCGCCGTCTTCCAATTGACCCGGCCAGCCTCGAAGTCCTCGCGCCGCTGGCCCATCATCCGCAGCATCTCGTCGTTGACATAAGTGACGTTGCCCTGTCCGTCGCCGAAGCCGACGCCTATCAGGTTGGCATCGGCGATGCGACGGAACCGCGCCTCGCTGATCGCCAGCGCGACCTCGATCTCTTTGCGGTCACTGATATCGATGCAGGACCCGATGTAGCCGGCAAAACTTCCGCTCGCGTCGAAACGAGGCACACCGGTATCCAGGACCCAGCGGTACTGCCCCGCGGCATTACGCAGCCGGTACTCCAGCGAAAAGCTGCGCAACGTTTCGAATGCGTCGTTGTAAACGTGGAGGCAGCGCTCCGCGTCGTCGGGATGAATGTTCTGGGTCCAGCCCTCGCCGAGTTCCTGGTCGATGGTCCGACCGACGAAATCGAGCCAGACCTTGTTGAACCAGGTGCTCTTACGGTCGGGCCCGCTGATCCACACCATCACCGGCGCGGCATCGGCCATCAGGCGGAAGCGCTCTTCGCTCTCGCGCAGCGCACCCTCGGCGCGCTTGCGCGCGGTGACGTCGAGGGTGAAGCAGCGCGTGTGCACGAAGCGACCGTTCTCCCGATACACGCTGGAGCTGATCAGCACGTCGCGAATCGAGCCATCCTTGCAGCGCAGGCGTGCGGGGCGCTCGTGCAGATCTTCGCCGGCTGTCAGGCAGTTGAAGATCGTGCCTGCGGCGTCTGGGTCGACATGAAATTCGGCGATATTGTGGCCGACGACCTCTTCGGTGCTATAGCCGAGCATCTGCAGTTCGGCCCGGTTGACGCGGATGATCCGGCCGTCCGGGCCAAGCCAGTGCATGCCGACGGTCGCGTTCTCGAAGAAATCGACCAGCTCGCGTTCGCTGCGCGCCAGCCGCTCCTCGGCTTCGCGCCGAACCGCCACATCGCGGAACACCAGCACGACGCCGACGATGTGACCGCGGCCGTCGCGTATCGGCGCGGCGCTGTCGTCGATGGGCCGCTCTCTTCCATCGCGGCCGATCAGCACCGTGTGGTTGGCGAGTCCGACGACTTGGCCGACCTTCAAGACCTTTTCCACCGGATTGTCGACCGACTCGCGCGTGTCCTCGTTGACGATGCGGAAGATCTCGGCGAGCGACCGCCCGGCCGCATCCTCGTGTGTCCAGCCGGTGAGTTGCGCAGCAACGCCGTTGACAAACTCAACGCGACCGCGCTCGTCCGTCGTGATCACGCCATCGCCGATGCTGGCCAGCGTGACTCGCAACGCTTCGCGGTGCTCGGCGGCCGCCTCCAGCATTCGCTTTTCGCGCTGGTGCCGGCGTGTCGACAGCAGCGTCGTAACGGCCGCGCAGGCCACCGCAAAGAGGTAGATCCCTAGCGCCACGACCGAGACCGTCGTCTCGAAGACGAACGTTCCGCGGGGCGGTACGACGAAGTACCAGGTGCCAATTCCGCCTGCGATCGCCGCCGCAAAAAACGGTCCCGGACATACCGCAACCACGAGCACGAGCAGCACGCCGAAGACCATCAGGTACGGCACGCGGTCCAGCAGGTACGGATCGAGCAGCAGCCGGGCCGCAATGGCAGCGGCGACCAGCGACACAGCGATGAAGTACTGCACCGCCATCGGCAGGTCGCGCATGTCAAGGCGACCCATCCGCGCTGGCAATTCCTCGAAAGCGCCGATCAGCGAAACGCGGCGCCCGCCTCGGGCGTTCAAGATGGCCGGCCCAGGCGTGCGTACGACGTACAAGTGTTGGGTTTCTGCTTTCTCACCTGCGTTACAAGTAGCCTGAGTTTCATCTGAGGTCTCCTGAAACCCCGCGGCCCCGTCCCATCGGCGATTGTGCCAAACCGACGGGAATTTGCGCGGGCGTTTTGCAAACTAGCCACAAATGTCGGCACGATGCTTGCTCGAAAGCGCCCTTGCCCGCCGAACGGCGCCTGGCGCGCCGTCACGTGCGCTCCATGGATCGCGACGCGCTGCGCCGGTGCGATTGCGGAGGCGGGCAACCGATGAGTTCAGCTGGGGGTGTCGATGGCAGCCCGGGTACTTCAGTCCGTGACGATCACCTTTGGGCTCGTCACGATCCCCGTCAAGATGTACGCGGCCACCGATCCGAAGGGCAGCGTTCACTTTAACTACCTGCACAAGTGCGGCAGTCGGGTGATCCAGCAGTTCCGCTGTATCGCCGAGGACAAGGACGTTCCGCGAAGCGAACTCGTCAAAGCCTACGAGTTCGAGAAGGATCGCTACGTGACTTTCACCAAGGAAGAACTGAAGGCGCTGGAGGAAGCCGCGAGCGGAGCGATCGAAATCACCGAGTTCGTCGACCAGAAAACCGTCGACCCGATCTACTACGAGCGAGCCTACTTCCTTGCGCCGGACAAGGGCGGGGCAAAACCGTATGCGCTGTTGACCAACGCGATGCGGCAATCCGGCCGTACCGCCATCGGCCGCTGGGCAGCGCGGGGCAAGCAATATTTAGTGCAAGTGCGCGTCGTTGAGCACGGACTCGTGCTGCAGCAGTTGCTGTACAGCGACGAAGTGCGCAGCTTTGACGAGGTCACGATTCCTTCAGCAAAGGTGAACGACACGGAACTGAAACTCGCCAAGCAGCTGATCGACAGCATCACGACCGACTCGGGTTTCGATGCCTCGAAATACCGCGACGACGTGAAGGAGCGGATCGAGCAGATGATCGCGCAGAAGGTCAGCGGGCGCGAAATCACTGCACCCGAAGCCCCTGCCGCGCCGGAGGGCGCTCGCGTGATCGACCTGATGCAGGCATTGCGAGCGAGCCTGAAGTCCGGGCCGAAAATCGCCGCGAAGGCTGCAGGCCGCAGTGCTGGCGGCGCAGAAACGAGCGCGCGTGCGAGCCATTCGAAGCCGAAGCCAGCGCGTGCGGCCAAGAAGGTCGCACCGCGGCGCGCGCTTAAACGCGTCGCCTGATGTTTTCGACGCGTCGCGCGTAGGCTCTACGCGCTACTGCTCACGCGCCCCCGCGCGAATCTCGCTCGATGCTTTCCGGGTCGTCGAGGAGAGGATCCTCTTCGCTCGCGCGCGAGCGTCCCTTCTGCTCCGCGCGTTCCATGTCGCGGGCCTCGTCCGCGTTGGCCGGCTCCGCCTCGCGCGCTTCGCGCTCGACATCATGCGACTGCGCATGCTCGCGCGTGGCTTCGTTGTAGCGCCGCGCAGCATCGTAATTGCCCTCGCCCTGAACCTCATCCGGCTTTGAATCCGTCGTGTTCTCGACGGGTTTGTCGACGTCATTCTTGCGGGTCATGAGTGGTCTCGCATCGTGGTTTTGACATGCCGGCCAAACCGCGCGCGGGGCGCGAGGCCCCGCGCGCGGCACTTCTGGCCGGCGCTGGCGTAAATCGAGTTCAAGTGCTACGGCGCCATCAGGTTGTTGTGGACTTCCTTGACGCCTTCGACCTGCTGGGCCAATTGCTCGGCGCGGCTCTTTTCGCTGGGGCTGCTGACGTTACCCTGCAATGTGACGACCCCATTGTTGGTGTCTACATCGATCTTCGTTCCCTTGACCTGGGCGTCGGCGAGCAGCACGGACTTCACGCGCGCCGTCAGGGCGGCGTCATCCATCGCCTTCTCGGCCCCAGCAACGGCCTTGGAGGTCTCGGTACGCGCAGTGTTGGCGGCCTGGCGCGCGTCATTGCTGGCCTGCTGGCGCTCGGACGGCGAACACGCCGCCAGGACACCAAGCACGGCCAGCACGGACAAGGAAGAACGAAAAGCGAACAGCGAAGAATGCGTGGAACGTGATCGCATAGGGAACTCCGGTTCGGTTTTCAGGGAATGCGACACGGACGCAACCGCGCCCGCATCGCGCGTCCTGAAAACAGGCAACCGGTGTTCCCGCGTAGTGGCGCGGGTTCTTCGCTCAGGCTTCCGGGGTAAGCGGCGCGGGCTCTGTGTGCCCGGTGCCGTTGCTCCTCGGCTGTGGCCCGCCGTCAACCGCGTATTCCTTCAGGCGGTTGTACAGCGTCTTCAGGCTGACGCCGAGCGCGGCCGCGGTGCGTTCCTTCTGGCCATCGAAATGGTCAAGCGTCGCGAGGATCAGCGCACGTTCCGCTTCTGCGATCGAAGTACCCACACGAATGGCAAGGAGTGGCAGCTCCGCGTTGCGCGATGCCTTCGAGGCTCCGAGCTCGAGCCATGCATCGGAGATGATCGAATCCCGCGACATCACGAAGGCGCGCTGCACGACGTTGCGCAGTTCACGCACGTTCCCCGGCCAGTCGTGCGCTGCCATCGCGCTGTAAGCAACGGGAGAAAACCGCTTCTGCTGCTTTTCGGCTTCGCAGATTTCCTTGAGAAAATGGTCGGCGAGCAGTTGGACGTCCTCAGGCCGGTCGCGCAGCGGCGGCAACCGCACCGGAAAGACGTTGAGGCGGTACAAGAGGTCTTCGCGCAACTTGCCCCGGGTCACAGCCTCTTCCGGAACCCGGTTGGTCGCCGCGATTACGCGGACATCGGTAGTCTGCGTATCGGTGGAACCGACGCGGTTGAACGTTCCGGTTTCGAGCACACGCAGCAGTTTGACCTGAAGGTCGAGCGGCATCTCGGTGATCTCGTCCAGAAACAGCGTGCCGCCGTGGGCACGCTCAAAAAAACCCTGGTGCTGTCGGTTGGCACCGGTGAAGCTTCCCTTTTCGTGGCCGAAGATCTCGCTTTCCATCAGGTGCGGCGAAATGGCGCCGCAATTGATCGCGAGGAACGGCCTGCTGCGTCGCCGGCTCAGCTGGTGGATCGATCGCGCCACCAATTCCTTGCCCGTGCCGCTTTCGCCTTCGATAAGGACCGTGACCGCCGTCCCGGCCACGCGTGAAATCTGCTCATAGACCCGGCGCATCGACGCGGACGTACCCCACATCTCCCCGAAGCGCCCGCTGCGATCCATTTCCTGATGCAGGTCCGTGATTTCCGCCTGCAACTCCGCCGGCTTCATCAGACGGCTGAGCACGCTCGTCACCTGCGACGGCGTGACCGGTTTGATCAGATAGTCGGCGGCGCCGAGGCGCAGCGCCTCGATCGAGGTCTCAAGGCTCGCGTGACCGGTGATAAGAACGACCTCGGTGTTGCCAAGCGCCGACCGGTCCTCGAAGAGCTCCGTGCCCTTGCCGTCGGGCAGCACCAGGTCGAGAAACATCACGTCGGGTGCGTTCATTACCAGCTGACGCTTGGCCTCCCGCATCGTCCGGGCCGTGGCCGCGGTGAAGCCTTGGCTCACGGCCAGTTCGGCCAGCATTTCGGCGGCGTCGTTATCGTCGTCGACGATTAACGCGTGACTCATTTACATCTCCCCGTCCGCCGCGTTCCCCAAGAGGGTCGCGGAGCAGCACAACCACCATAACAGAAGCGCGCATGCCAGATGCTCCCGAACCTCCCCAAAGGGGGTTACTGGGGCGTCATATGATGGAAATTTTATCCCATCGCCTACCGATCAACGTGTAAGAACTTACGAACTTGACATGCCGGCGCGAAGCAACGCCCTCCAACACCGCTCAACTGAGGGCGCGACTCGCGGTTTGAGAGTCGGTCTGCGCCGACGACGATATGGAGCCCGCCGCTCCGATTTCCAGGGGTCGGCAGCCATTGTCGCGCCGCGGTCTACGCGATCGCCGCGATCACCCGATTTCTAATGCCGCGGCAGGACGACATCGCGGTCCTCAAGTCCCCGTTACCTAGCTTTCTGCGAGACGCTCTTGCAACTTCTGCTGCAGCAGCCGGAAGCTATTCCGCATGGATGCCCGTGCCCGCGCGCAGGCGAGCGCGCTAGCGAATCACAGTCATCAGGAAGTTATGCCAGCCCGACGCGGCTGCAATGTCGCCGGCATAGGCAGCCGCGGCGGGCAGCGAACTGAGAACGGCGCCCGCAATCCAGCGGCCATCACATGCGACAACCCAGCAACCCTGGTGGAGTTTGCGCAGGATGAATGTCACGGGACGCGCGGGATTGTTCTGATGCTTGCTCATGACAGCCTCCGATAGTCATGGCCTGTGGCACGGCCGGATGAATCGAAGGGAACGCAAGCTTCGTGCCAAAACGATGGCAGTTGTGCGCGGCACGGCACTTGCCTAACCCGACCTGCCGCGATCCACCGGATAGGGGAGCGCGCAAACCTTATCCAACTTCAGAGAGGAAACGATGATCAACTTCATCATTTGGCTAATAGTCGGAGGCGTGATCGGCTGGATTGCGAGCATGATCATGCGTACTGACGCGCAGCAGGGCGTCCTGCTCAACGTGGTCGTCGGCATCGTTGGCGCCGCGCTGGGAGGCTGGCTGATCTCTCCGCTGCTCGGCTTCCCGTCGATCAATCAGGATGCTTTCAGCGTCGGAGCGATGATCGTCTCGCTCATCGGCGCCATCATCCTGCTGGCCGTAGTGAACCTCTTCCGGCGCGGCGCTGTTCGCTGACGCCGCCTTTCCCCGTCCCGTCGCGCCGGCCGGCACCCGCCCTTTTTAGGGCGTCGGCTCCGGTCGGCATCACTTTTATGGAGCACGAATGAACACGACCGCAGAAAGCACCGATCGCCTTCAGGGCACTGTAGACCGCATGTCGCGCGGAGCCCATCAGGCCGTTGACCGCCTAGCTGAGCGCGCCGGCCCCGCGATAGATCAAATGAGAAGTGCCGCCGACCGCGCCACCGAAGTCGTCGGTTCGAAGATCGACGAGTTCTCGACAATGCAGGACGAGTGGATGGACTCGATGCGCGAAAAAGTGCGCAGCCGGCCGCTTGCCGTAGTCGGTATTGCCGTGCTCGCCGGCCTGCTTCTCGGCCGTTTGATGCGCTGACCGTGGACGGTCCGACCGTCGCAACGCCGGCGGCGGCGAGCCGCTCGACGGCGGCCGCCAGCGGTCAGTTCGCCGGAGCCCTCAGCGACGCCGCGGGGGCGCGCATGCGCCTCTTCGAGGCGGAGCTCAGGCGCGCCGCCTGGACGGCCGCATACATGGGCGCGATGGCCGTGGCCGCCGCGCTGCTCGCCGTCACCGCTTGGCTCGTCCTTGCGGGCGCGCTGGTGTACGCAGCCGTCTCCGCGGGGGCGCCGTGGTGGATCGGCGCCGCGGTGGTGATTGCGGCACACATTATGGGTGCCGTGGTTCTGCTGCGGCGGGTCAGTGCGTCGGTCGATGGGCTGACGTTCGCGGCTTCGCGCCGCGCGCTCGCCAGCGTGTTCCGCGCCAGGAGTTCTTGATGTTGCCACTTTCCGTCGACCTCGATCGCGAAGTGCGCGAGGCCGAGGCCGAGGTCTACCGCGCCGACGCTCAGGTTCGCGTGTCAGTCGGCGTGCTCAAGCAGCGCTTCCTCGAGCGCGTACCCTGGCTCGTCGGCGCTGGCATTGGTGTCGCCATCTACCTGCTGCTGCCGCGCTCTCGGAAAGCGGTACCGGCAACGCGAGGCCTCATCGGCCGCTCGCCCTGGTCGCGCCTTGCCGCTCCGCTCTTAAACCTGCTGATCAGTCGCGGCGTCGGACTGTTGACGGCAGTCGTCGCCGCGATGGTCGCCCGCAAGCCAGCGAAACCGCTGGCGACCGTGGCGCACGTCGACCTCGATCGCTATGCCGGGATGTGGTTCGAGATCGCCCGGATGGCGACCCGCGCCGAAGACAGATGCGAGCGCGACGTGACCGCCACCTACGAGGTCATGCACTCCGGCCTGCGCGTGATCAACCGCTGCCGTTGCGCGGACGGTCGCATTAAAAGCGCAGTCGGGCGCGCGCGTGTCGTCGGAGACGGTACGAATGCCCGACTGCAGGTTTCGTTCGCGCCATCTTTCCTCGATGCGCTGCCGTTTGTATGGGGCGACTATTGGATCCTCGATCTTGCGGACGACTACGGCGCCGCGATGGTCGGCACACCGGATCGCAAGCATCTGTGGCTGCTGAGCCGAACTCCGACCCTTGCTGGAACCGAACTCAGTGCATTCATCGCGCGCGCCCATCAGCAAGAATTCGACACGGCCAGATTGGTGTACACCGAACAAACCGTGCGTCAGGCGCCGCCTGCTCCGGCACGCCAGACCAACGGCGAAGGCCTTCTTTCGCCTCACGCGCCGCGCGCGACCGGCGCCGCGTCCCACGCCGGATAGAGCAACGCATAGCAGTGGTACGGCGCTTGCTAAATCTCGCTCATTCGACGAGGAGCACGCTATGTCATTGCCACTGATCATCAAGGCCGCCGCACTGGGTGGGGCCGCCTATGCAGCGAGCCGCTGGCTATCCGCACAGCGTCGCCAGCAACGCTTGCGCAGTCCTTATCCCAGCTCGCCGGTAGCGACGCACGCACGCGACGACGAGTCGGGATGGGCGCTGCAGGCTTCGATCCCGCGCGAGAGCTACCCGGGCGAAAATCCGATCCCTCCGACAGTATCGGCGGGCCCGACGTCGTGACGCGTGCGGGGTCCCCCGACAGCACGGCTGACGGCGTCTCGTGAACTGGGGCGATCTCTTCGGCCTCACGGTTTCTCCGCTCGAGATCTTTGTCCGCGGATCGATCGTCTACTGGTTCATCTTCCTGATCTTCCGTCTGGTGCTGCGGCGTGAGGTGGGCGCCATTGGGGTCGCTGACGTCCTGGTGGTGGTGCTGATCGCGGATGCGTCGCAAAACGCGATGGCCGGCGACTATCGCTCTATCACCGATGGTCTGCTTCTGATTTCCACGATCGTCTTCTGGAACTTCCTGCTCGACTGGCTGGCTTTTCGTTGGCGCTGGCTGGCGCACGTGCTCGAGCCTCCACCACTGGTCCTGATCGAGGATGGGCGGATGAATCGCGCCAACATGCGGCGCGAGTTCCTGACTCCGGATGAACTGCGCAGCAAGCTTCGCGAAAACGGAGTCGAAGACCTGGCGCAGGTGAAGCGTGCGTTGATGGAAAGCGACGGCGAGATCAGCGTGATCCGCCTCAATGGCGCAGAAACCGATCGCGATCGCTCGCCCCGGCCGGCCTGAGGCGGCATTCAGCGTGCGCCGGAGGCGCGGATGCCAAGAGCTCGCAGGCTTGCGAGTGCGAGTGTTACGCGTCGTTTCTCATAGCTGGCCCACGCCGCCAACGACCACTGCAGATGCTCGTGCATGTTCCTCAGGTTGTACACGTCGGTGCGCAGATCGCGGCGCGCCGTCAGTGCTTCCCAGGGCACCGGTACCGAGACCGGTGCCCCTTCGCGCGCGCGCAGCGAATAGGCGCTGATGGCCGTGGCGCCACGAGCATTGCGTAGGTAGTCGATGAAGATGCGACCGCCGCGCCGCGCCTTGGCCATGTTGGCAGTGAAGCGTTCGGGCGCCACCGCGACGAGTTGCTGAGCAACAGCCTGTGTGAATGACTTCACCGTGTCCCAATCGCGGTTCGGCTTGATCGGCGCGACGACATGCAGACCTTTGCCCCCGGTCGTCTTGAGAAAGCCCGTCAGGCCGAGCTCGGCGATGAAGTCGCGCGTCAGCTGGGCCGCCTCGACCAGCCGAGGCCACTGAACGTCAGGGGCCGGGTCGAGATCGAAAACGACGCGGTCCGGACATTCGAGCCGATGGGCGATCGAGCCCCAGGTGTGGAACTCGATCGTGCCGTACTGCGCCAGCGCCGCGATCGCCTCGGCCGTCTCGATGGCCACGTAGTCCTCGACGCCGGTGCTGCCGCGGATCGGTACGTTTCGCGCGCCGCTTGGCAGCTTGGCGCCAATGTGCTTCTGGAAGAAACACTGTTGCATCACGCCCTGCGGGCAGCGCACGACCGCAAGCGGCCGATCGCGCAAATGGGGCAGCATCGCGCCCGCGATGGACTCGTAGTAGCGCACGACGTCGAGCTTCGTGGCCTGCGGCTGCGTGTAAACGATACGGTCTGGATGCGTGACTTTCTGTGTCGAAGTGGCGGCGGCCGACTTCGCGGCCGTGCGCGGCTTCTCGCGTTCGACCAGCCGCGCATCCTTGTCTTCGCGCAGGCCCTGAAACGATGCCTGACGCAGCTGACCGTCCGCGGTCCATTCCGCAAACTCGACTTGGGCGACCAGCGTCGGCCGCACCCAGTGCACGCGGTCGGCGCGCAGCTTGGGCGGCGCCCGGAACGGCGATTGATCGGTCTGCAGCGCGTCGAGCTTCTTTCTCAGCGTACGTAGGGTTGCAGCGTCGAATCCGGTGCCGACTCGACCTGCATAGTCGAGCCTGCCATCGGCAGCGCGCACGCCGAGGAGCAACGCACCGAAACCCGCGCGCGAACCGGCCGGTTCCGTGTAGCCGCCGACGACGAACTCCTGACCCGATCGGCACTTGAGCTTGAGCCAGGTGTCGCTGCGCCCGTTAACGTAAGCGGTGTCGCGCCGCTTGGCGATCAGTCCCTCGAGCCCCATGCGGCAGGCCGCCTTCCACACCTCGGTGCCGCTGCCACGCAGATACTGGCTCAGACGCACCGGTCCCGCCGGGTCGACGTCCTTGAAGATCTTGGCGAGCGCGGCAACGCGTTCTGCAAGCGGCTGTTCACGCAGGTCGACGCCGTCCCAGTGCAGAACATCGAACGCGACGAATTCGACACGCCCCGGATCGCGATCGAGCGCCTTTTGCAGCGCCTGGAAGCTCGTGTGTCCGGCTTCGCCGGTAACGACGATTTCACCATCGAGCCAGCCGGTGCCGAGCTGGAGCGACTTCAGTCGTCGCGCCAGAGTCGTAAGTCGCGCGGTCCAGTCGTTGCCGTTGCGGCTGATCAACCGCACCTTGCCGCGCTCGAGACGCGCGCCCATGCGGTAACCGTCGAACTTGATCTCGTATAGCCACTCCTCGCCGCTGGGCGGCTCCGAAGCAAGCGTCGCGAGCTGCGGCGCGATGAAGTCGGGCAACCGCGACTGCGACGTCTGTCGCGCGCGCCGGGGACGCTCAGCCTGTACTCGGACGCTTTCTGGCTGCTCCGCGAGGATGCGATCGCCGTCGCCGGCGCGCGCTGCGTCGTCATCGATCTTGCGCAGCAGCCATTCATCGGCACCGCGGCCCATGCGCAGCAGCAGCCACTCTCCGCGCAGCTTCTCACCGTGCAAAGTGAAGTGCAGCTTGCCTCGCGCCAGCCCTTCTGCGGCATCCCCGCGGGGCTCCCACGTACCCCTGTCCCACAACAGCACGTCGCCGGCACCATATTCACCGGTGGGGATCGTTCCCTCGAATGCGCCGTACTCGAGCGGATGATCCTCCGTCTGCACTGCAAGCCGGCGTGCGGCTGGATCGAGGCTCGGACCTTTCGGGATGGCCCAGCTCTTCAGTACGCCGTCCCATTCGAGGCGGAAGTCGTAGTGCAGGCGACGCGCAGCGTGCCGCTGGATGCAGTACTGCAGTGCCTGAGCCGTGCGCGCGCTACGCTGGCCCGAGGGTTCCGGCGTGCGATGGAAGTCGCGCTTGTTCCAGTACTCGCGCAGCGCGCCCGTGCCGCCGGTGGCCGCACCTTCGAGTGCCTTCATCCGATCCGAACTCGCGCAGACGCGATAAACCTCACGTCCCAGTCAGCGTGGGCCGCCCGGCGTCATCGTGTCGCGTTCCGATCCGTCGTGCTCGTCGTCGCCCCGCGCATCGTCTGCCTCTGTAACGTCCTTCTTATTCTGGTCTTTCGCGGCAGGTTTCCGGGCCGGATGGTGCAGGGCTTCCGACGGGTCGGGCCGGCGCTTGCTCTCGTTGTCGTCGTTCATAGGCTCTCCGCGGTTGCTGCAGTTTCTTCAACGACGTCGCGTGACGCCGGATATTTGACCCGGCAATAGTCGTTCCCGCATTGAGCCAGGTGCCGCGCATAAGTGCAGCCCGCCCCAAAGGCGGTTGCATCGGATAGATTTCGGACACGGGACTCAGACGATGAAGGTCGAAGCCTTTCCTAGGTATGGCGCCGCCGGCACGAGCTGGCTGCGCGATACGCTGCCCGCAGACCGCACCGAGCTGCTCGTTGCTCTGTTGAGCCGCTTCAACCACGACCTGCGTACGCCGCTGAACACGATAGCCGGCTGGAGCCACTTGCTGCAGACCAGCGCCGCTGATGCCACGCGCGTGCGCCACGTTTCCGATGTCTTCGCACGCAACGTGCGCGAGGAAACCCTGCTGCTCGAGGAATTTGTCGACGATGCGCGCGCCTTGCTCGGGGTGCTCGTGCTCAATCCCGCCGATATCTCCGCAGCGGAAGTGATCTCTGCCGCGGCGGAGCGGCTGGCCTCGTCACTGGACCTGCACGATGTCCGCCTGAATGCGCCACAGTCCTCAGACCTGCGGCTACACACAGATCTTGCGCGCACACAGCGGCTTCTCTATCGGCTGCTGCTGGTGGCGGTCCGCCGTGCGCCGGAGGCCGCGACCGTGAAGCTACAAGTGGTCGCCGAAGACCCCTGCATCGATTTCATCGTCGAGGCTCCAGCCGCGCGATCGGATTTCGACGACAGCCAACTGCTGGATCTCCGCATTGCCAGTGCTGTGACGGCATTGGCCCGCGGAACGCTCGACATCGGCCAGGCTGAACACGGCACGATCTTGTACCTGAGACTCGCGCCGGCGACGGCTGCGTAGCGGCTGCTCAGCCGCCGGCCAGCGCGTGGATCAGCGCGCTGCGTCGCTTCAACACGGTATAGCAGTAACCGTAGGCCGCCGACGTCGGATGCAGACCATCCTCGGCGAAATACTGCTCCCGCTGACGGGCGAACGCGTCGCGCTGGAAACGATAGGTGAAATTCACGAACCTGACGCGATGCTGCCGGCATACCTGGGCGAATACGCGCCGCAGACGCAGCGAGCGTCGCGACAGGATCATGTTGAGCGGCCAGCCGAACATCGGCGCCGCACCCACATTTGCGCTGTTCGTGACGATCACCATGCGTGACAGCTCGCGCGCCCGGAGCAGGACTGCTTCGAGACCCCGCAACAGCGCCGGTTCTCGTGTCCCCCGAATGACATCGTTGCCGCCGACCGCGATCAGGACCGCGTCGTAAGGTCCGCTCACTGATTCAAGCTGCTTCAGCACATTCGCGACGCGAGCTCCGCATTGCGCGTGATTCTCGATCGACGCGTACGGAAATTCGCGCGCGATCCGGCCGGCGACTGACTCCTCGGTGCTGACGCAACCCAGCCCTACCGCGGTGCTGTCGCCAACGATCAACACACGGCAGCGCGGAGAGTCCAGCCTGCGCTCGAAGCGCGTGGCCCGCTCCGAGTAGCGGTATGCGCGCCGCACGGTGACGGCGAAATCGGTCGCGCGGGCGGCCGCGATGCCGAGCAGAACCCCGGTCACTCCCTGCGCCAAGCGTGGCCACAAGACCTGTTCTGCGTCATGGTCCATGCGCACCCATAAGCATAAGGCGTGCCGGGAGCGGAACCGCGCGGCGGGAGCCCGCGTTGCCTCTTGTCTCACTTGGCCAATGCTGGATCGATCAACGCTCGACGGCACGCGACCGGAATGTCGGAACTGAAACATGCCGAGCGCGCGCGGCTGAACAGGGCGCTGCGAAGCGTCTTTGGGCATGACCGGATGCGCGAGGCGCAGGAACCGGTAATCGCCAACGTGCTTGCGGGCCGCAACACGCTGGCCATCCTGCCGACGGGCGCCGCAAGTGCGTGTGCCGCTGACGACATCGCGGCGTGCATCGATGCGCTGGCAGCCGCGCAGTCGGCAGTGGTACTGGCGGATCTGCTAGGAACGCGTCGTGACTTCGTTCCTTTGCTCCTCAAGCCGGCGCCC
>DATEZE010000010.1:0-7934 GCA_035255845.1 Burkholderiaceae bacterium
TGACACCGGGCGACGTCGAAGACGCATTACGGCGGCAGAATATCGAGCTGCCGTCGGGGCGCATTGAGTCGACCAAGCGCGAGTTCTCGATCGTCGCGGCGACCGACGTCAGCTCGCGCGAACAGTTCGAGAATCTGATCATCGCGAACTCCAGCGGCTATCCGGTCCGTCTGCGCGACGTGGCCGAGGTTGGGGTCGGCGCGCTAGAGGAGCGCGTGATCGCGCGCTATCGCGGTGAGCCCTCGATCAACATGGGACTCGTCAAGCAGGCGACCGGCAACCCGCTCGAGCTGTCGCGCTCGCTGCGCGCCGAGATTGACAAGATCAACGAGACGCTGCCGACCGGCATGAAGATCAACATCGCCTACGACTCGTCGGTATTCATAGATCGGTCGATCGGATCGGTGTTCCGCACGATCGGCGAAGCCGTCATCCTGGTCGTTCTGGTGATCTTCTTCTTCCTGCGGAATTTCCGGGCGACGCTGATCCCGCTGGTGACGATTCCGCTGTCGCTCGTCGGCGCATTCGCGCTGATGTACGTCTTCGGCTTCACGATCAACACGCTGACGTTGCTGGCGATGGTGCTGGCGATCGGCCTGGTCGTCGACGACGCGATCGTCGTACTCGAGAACATCTACCGCAACATCGAGGCGGGCATGGACCGCGTCAGCGCGGCCGTCAAGGGCATCAAAGAGATCGGCTTCGCCGTCGTCGCGATGACGCTGACGCTGACTGCCGTCTATGCGCCGCTTGCATTCGCCACTGGCCGCACCGGGCGGCTCTTCATCGAGTTCGCGCTGGCTCTTGCCGGTGCGGTGCTTGTATCGGGATTCGTTGCCCTGACGCTGTCACCGATGATGTGCAGCAAGCTGCTGAAGCACGAGACCCAGCACGGCCGGGTCTTCACGACGATCGAGGGTTGGCTCGACGGGCTCACCCACGGCTATGCGCGGGCGCTCACCTGGGTGCTCGAGCGCCGCTGGCTGATGGTGCTGGTCTGGCTGCTGGTCGCGGCGCTCGGTGGCGTCTTCTTTTCGCAGCTACGGTCTGAACTCGCGCCGACTGAGGACCGCGGCGTGATCTTCGGCCGGCTGCAGGCGCCGCCCGGCTCGACGGTCGACTATACCTCCGAGCAGCTGCGCGCGGTTGAGCGCTACTACGACACGATCCCGGAGGCCGCTGCCTACAACGCGGTCGCCGGATTTCCGACGGTGGACTACGGCAACGCGATCCTGCGCCTGAAGCCTTGGGAGCAGCGCACCCGCAAGCAGCAGGACATCGCGCGCGAACTGAACGCGAAGTTCGCGCAACTGCCGGGCGTGATCGGCTTCGCGGTGAATCCGCCGTCGCTCGGCCAGTCGCCTCGGACCCTTCCGGTCGAGTACGTGATCATGGCGCAGATGCCGTACGCTGAACTCGATCGGGTCGTGCAGGACTTCATTGCCGAGATCAACAAGACCGGCATCGTGCTGAACCCGCAGTCGGACCTGCGCCTGAATACCCCGGAGTTGCGCGTCGATGTCAATCGCGACAAACTGGGTGACCTCGGCATTTCAGTGCAGACGGTCGGCCTCACGCTGCAGACGATGCTCGGCGGCCGCCAGGTCACGCGTTTCAAGAAGGACGGCGAGCAGTACGACGTGATCGTGCAGGTCGCGCCGCGCGACCGCAGCCGTCCCGATGACATCAGCGACATCTACGTGCGCGGTCGCGACGGCGCGATGGTGCAGCTCGCCAACGTGGTCAACGTGCTCGAAGGCGTCTCGCCGCAGTCACTGAACCACTTCCAGCGGCTGCGCGCCGTGACAATCAGCGCGCAGGTTGCGCCGGGTTACGCGCTCGGCGACGCGCTGAAGATGATGGACCAGACCGCACGGCGCGTTCTGCCGCAGGGCGCGCTAACCGATCTGAACGGCGTCTCGCGCGAATTCCGCGACTCGCAGGGGTCGATCTACCTTACCTTCGCGCTCGCGCTGATCTTCATCTATCTGGTGCTCGCCGCGCAATTCGAGAGCTTCGCCGATCCGTTCGTCATCATGCTGTCAGTGCCGCTGTCAATGACCGGTGCGCTCTTTGCACTCTGGGCCACTGGCGGCACCTGGAACATCTACAGCCAGATCGGCGTTGTGACACTGGTTGGCCTGATCACCAAGCACGGCATCCTGATCGTCGAGTTTGCGAACCAACTGCAGGAGCGCGGCGAGACGGTGTTCGATTCCGTACGGCACGCGGCAGTGCTGCGCCTGCGCCCGATCCTGATGACGACCGGGGCGATGGTCCTTGGCGCGATGCCGCTTGCAATGTCGCATGGTGCCGGTGCCGAGAGCCGCATCCAGATCGGCTGGGTCATCGTCGGCGGCATGACGTTCGGCACGCTGCTGACGCTGTTTGTCGTGCCGACGATGTACACGTTGATGGAGCAGTGGCTCGGCCGGTGGATGGGTGCGCACCGTCATCAGCACGACGCCGCGCCCGCCGGCGCCGAGTGAACCGCTTTTCGATCCGTCGCCAAAGACGGCCTGTCGCGTGGCGACGCGCGCGCGCTGTGTTCCGGCCTGCGCTTTTCTTTGCAGCACGAGATCGATAAGCCGAGGCGCTAATATCCGCCGATGCGAATCGTCGTGCTGGACACGGAGACCACCGGCCTGGAGACCAGGGAAGGTCACCGCATCATCGAAGTCGGCGCGATCGAAGTGGTCGCGCGCCGTATCACAGAGCAGCGTTTCCATCACTACGTTAACCCCGAGCGCGCGAGCGACGAGGGTGCGCTGGCCGTGCACGGCCTGACGCGACACTTCCTCGAGGACAAGCCGAAGTTCGGCGAGATTGCCGACGACCTGCTGGCGTTTGTCAGAGACGCGGAGGTGGTGATTCACAACGCGGCCTTCGACCTCGAGTTCCTCGATGCCGAACTTGCGCGCCTGGGTCGCCCGCCCTTCGCGCAGCACTGTCTGAAGGTGACCGATTCGCTGCAGCTCGCGCGCGAACAGCACCCAGGCAAGCGCAACTCGCTCGACGCACTGTGCGAACGCTACGAAGTTTCGAATGCGCACCGTGCGCTACATGGCGCGCTGCTGGATGCCGGGCTGCTGGCCGACGTGTACCTGGCGATGACTCGCGGCCAGGACAGCCTGACGATCGACATTCTGACCGAGGTCGCCGCATTGGCGAGCGACGGGCCGATCGATGCGAGCCGGCTGATCGTCGTCACCGCGCTCCCGGCCGAGGTCGCGGCGCATGAAGCACTGCTCGACGCGATCGAGAAGGAATGCAAGGTCACGCCGGTCTGGCGCGTTGTGGCTGCAATGCAGCCTATCGCCGCCTGATCAGATCGCGCAGGTCGCGCTTCAGCACCTTGCCGTTTTCGTTCTTCGGCAGCTCGTCGACGAAAACGTAGCGCTTCGGCCGCTTGAAGCGGGCGATGTGTTCGAGGCAAAACAGATCGAGGTCCTTTTCGTCGGGAATGTGACCGGCTTCGCGCACCAGCACCGCGACTACGGCTTCGCCCCAGTCCGGATGAGGCTCCCCAATCACTGCCGCCTCCTTGATCGCCTGATGCAGCAGCAGCACCTCCTCGACTTCGCGCGGATAGATGTTCGACCCGCCCGAGATGATCAGGTCCTTGCTGCGGTCGACCAGCGTCAGGTACCCGGCCTCGTCGCAGCGGCCGAGATCGCCGGTGTGTAGCCAACCTCCCGCAAGCGCCTCGGCGGTCGCCTGCGGGTTGTTGAGATAGCCGGCCATCACCGTGTCACCACGCACGCAGACTTCGCCGATCTCTCCCGGCGTCACCGATCGTCCAGCCTCGTCGCGCACGGTCAATTCGATGCCGACCTGCGCGCGTCCGACCGAACCTAGCCGTTCCAGCTGGCGCCCGTCGTGGTCGTCCATGTGCTCCGCGGCCGTGAGCACTGTGATCGTCATCGGCGACTCGCCCTGGCCGTAGATCTGGACCAGTCTGGGTCCGAGCACGTCCAGCGCACGCACACTGTCGGCCACATACATCGGACCGCCGCCATAGATCAGCGTTTTCAGGTGCTCGGGTGACGAACCCTGCGACGCATAGGCGTCCACCAGCCGCATGACCATCGTCGGTGCCGCGAAGAATTTCGTCAGCGGCGTGTACGCGAGGATCTGCAGGATCTCGTCCACTTCGAAGCCGCGCGCCGCCGGGATGACCTGGGTGGCGCCGGCGGCGACGTTCGGGATCGTGTAAAGACCCGAGCCGTGAGACATCGGCGCCGCGTGCAGCAGATGCTCGCCGACCGCGGCGCGGTCGACATCGGCGAGGTAGTTGAGCGTCATCGCGAGCAGGTTGCGATGCGTAAGCACCACGCCCTTCGGCCGACCCGTCGTGCCGCTGGTGTAGAACAGCCACGCCGCGCCGCTCGCGCTCGAAGCCTCGCGCGGAGCAGCCGGTGAAGTGCGCAGCAGCTGCCGGTAGTCGCTACTGTCGACGTCGATGAAGTGGGTCTTGCCGTTGCGGCGCGCCGCCGCAATGGCGCCGCTGTCCGCATCCTCGGTGATGAAACACACGAGTGCCCCGGCATCGTCGAGGATGAACGCGGTCTCGCGCGGATGCAGCCGCGCATTGATCGGGACCGCGCAGGCACCGATCGTCCAGCATGCGTACAGCAGCTCGACGTACTGCGCGCAGTTCTTCATCAGCATGCCGATGCGGTCGCCGGAGGCCACACCGAGCGTCTGCAATCCGCCCGCAAGCGCTAGTGTGCGTTCGGCGAGCACCGCATAATCGAGTTCAAGCCGATCGCGCTCGATCAAGGCGATCGCGCGTGGCAGACGGCGTGCAGTCCGGAAGAGCGTGTGGGCGAGGTTCAGTGACACCTCCGTCAGTCCTCGGAAGATGATCCCACGAGGCTTGCGCCGGTGTCGACGGCATACGTTGAGACGGCGAGAGGAGGCGTCCGTGTGCAATAATTCGCGCCCTCGTCGGCCGGCGCCGACGTCGCTCCGCCAGGGTGGTTAGCTCAGCGGTAGAGCACTGCCTTCACACGGCAGGGGTCACAGGTTCGAACCCTGTACCACCCACCAATACAAACCAAACGCGTCTCCGAAACAAGCGCCAGCGAAATTTGGCGTACGGCCTACTTTCGGCATCTCTCTCTGTAACTTCGATCAGCAACGCAACTCGTATTTTCGATCGACGAGTTTTCGCTGTCGCTCCTTCAAGTCCTCCATAAATGTTCTCGGTCCCGCCGGCCGCCTTTGGCGTATCCAATGACCGCTGGACGGGTCCGCGTCAGCGATTGAGGAAATCAATTAGCAAGGGAATGACCTTCTTGGGCGCCTCTTCCATCAGCCAATGACCCGATCCGGTCACGATGACGCCCTCCACATTCGTATCGACGAGCTTGCCCTGGTCGATCAGAAACTGGCCGCCTGCTTTTTCGCCGGAGAGCACCAGCATCGGCATGGTGAGCGGAGTCTTGGCGAACTGCGCGAAGTCCTTCGCATCCTGTTCAAACGCCCGGAACGTTTCCATTCCGGCCTTCATGTGACCTGGCTTCGCATATTCCTTCGCGTAGAACTTGCGATCGGCTTCGGAAATCGACTTGGTGGGATCCGCCGCGAAGTCGTTCCAGAAGTGCTCGAGGTAGGTGCGCTCCCGACCCGTCACCAGGGCCAGCGGCGTCTTGCCGTAGAAATGGAAGTGCCAGAGATCGCGCAGCAGCCAGACGTTGGTCCAATCGCCTACGCCCGGCAAGAACGCATCCATGAGAACGATGCGCTTGACCTCGGTCGGATATTGCGCCGCATACGCATAGGCCACCATAAGGCCAATGTCGTGGCCGACGAGCTCGATGCTCTTGTGGCCGAGGCGAGTAACCAGGGCGTGAACATCGCGCGCCATGGCCACTTTCGTGTACCCCTCCGCCGGCGCAGAGCTGCTGCCGTATCCGCGCAGGTCCGGCGCAATGACTGTATGGTTCTTCGCCAGCTCCTTGATCAGCGGGCGCCACATGTGGCTTGTCTCTGCAAAGCCGTGCAGCAAGACGACTGGCTCGCCGCTTCCGGCCTGCAGGTAATGCACGCGGATGCCGTTGATGTCGGCATAGTGACTCTGGGTCGTCTGCGCCGATGCCGCGGTCGCGAACGCGATGGTGAGCAGCGCAACAGCCAAGCTTCGAACAATCCTCATGGGCATTCCCCGCTCCTGAACGTGCGCATCATGCCCGAGTCAGGTGCGCGTTGACTGCGCGCCTCGCAGAGACACTGAGCACTGTTTGCACACCCCAACCATGCGGCACGATCGCGGATGCAGGCTGGTTGACGGGACCTGCGGTCTGGGCCAAAGATCGTGCAAAGTAGAGTCAATGTCCCCGGTCAGCGTGGACAGCCGGTATGTCATCCACGCGGTGCCGCCGACACCGCAAAGCGAGAGAACTGCCATGAGATCCAGCGTCATCGCCCTTATTGGCCTGTCGATGCTCGCGGTACCGGCCGCGGCGCAGTCGGTGCGCTATTACGACCTGCCCTCGCGATCCGGACCGCACGACGTGGCGCCCGCTCCCGATGGCACCGTCTGGTACACCGCGCAGCGGACCGGTCGCCTGGGCCGGCTCGATCCGCGCACCGGCAAGGTCGACGAGATCCCGCTGGGCCGGCTGTCGGCGCCGCACGGCGTCATCGTCGGGCCTGACGGCGCTGCATGGGTAACCGACGGCGGACAGAACGCGATCGTGCGCGTCGATCCGGCGACTCGCGCGGTTAAAGTCTTTCCGCTTCCAGCTGGCACGCCCTACGCAAACCTGAACACCGCCGCCTTCGACGGCAATGGCGTGCTCTGGTGGACGGGACAGTCCGGCTACTACGGCAGTGTCAACCCGAAGACCGGCGAAGTGCGTGCGATGGAGGCACCGCGCGGACGCGGCCCCTATGGCATCACGGCGACACCGAAAGGCGAGATCTACTACGTCTCGCTGGCCGGCAACCACCTTGCGCACATCGACACGAGCACTGGCGTAGCCACTGTGATCGAACCGCCGACGCCGCAGCAGGGTGCGCGGCGCGTTTGGTCGGACAGCAAGGGACGGTTGTGGATCAGCGAGTGGGTGTCCGGGCAGGTCAGCATGTATGACCCCGCCAGCAAGCAGTGGAAGGCCTGGAGGCCGTCCGAACAGTCACAGATCTACGCGGTTTACGTCGATGATCACGACAAGGTGTGGCTGACCGAATGGTCGAGCAACGCGATCTTGCGGTTCGACCCCGAGACCGAAAAGTTCCAGCGGTTTCCGAGCGATAAGTCAAACGCCCAAGTGCGCCAGATGCTGGGCCGCACAGGCGAGGCCTGGGGCGCGGAATCGGGAACCGATCGGCTGGTCGTGATATCGACGAAGTGAGTTGGTCGCGAACGAGTCCCGCAGGCAGGCCGCCGCCCGACTCGGCAACGACCATGTGACCGAGCCCTCGGTCAGTTGCAGGACGTGCGCGGGCGGCGCGCCATGACACGGGGCGCTTCAGCAGCGTTCACTCAGTCGCATGCCGCCGGGCTCCGGTTCCATCCCCGACCGCGCGCGGCGTCCCGAATGACTCCAGGAAGCGCCGGAACTCTGGCGACTGCCGCAGCAATTCGCCGCCGACCGCGCGCAACCGGTCGATGGTGCTCTCCGGCAACGTCAGCGTCGTCGGCAGCGTATTGAAGAACTCGCGGTCCGCAGCGTCGGCAAGGCCGTCGAAACTGAGGATGACCGGGTAAAACGCGAGGTCGGGCGGCGGCGCGCCCGGAATCAGCGCCGGATCGAGGCCCTCGAGTTCAGACTCGAGTTTCCAGCGCTGCAGCATCGAATACATCATCACGATCGTATCAGTTGAGTTCCGGTCGATCGGCACGCTCGCGGCCTGCAGGATCGTCTCGATAATGCCCGGTGCGGCGGCAGACTGGCCCCAGTCCGGCGGGGCGGCCGACAGCGAAT
>DATEZE010000011.1:0-14996 GCA_035255845.1 Burkholderiaceae bacterium
CGTGACGATGGTCCCGACACTCAAGCCGAGCCAACGGCGCAATCGACTCGAACGGCGCCGTTAGCGCGGCGGAATTGGCGAAAGGAGGAACTGATGAAGCAACTCGCGCTTGTGACTGCAACCATCTTGCTGGTCGGCCTGTCGGGCTGCAAAACGCCGCCCAACGAGCTGATGGGCCCTGGTCATACACCGATGTACGCCGATGGGTTCAACGATGGCTGCTCAAGCGGACGCGTGACCCAGAACCCGGTCGTTGGCTGGTACAAGAAGGACACCAAGCTGTTCGAATCCGACAAGCAGTACGCGCAGGGGTGGAACGAGGGCTATCAGAAGTGCACCTACGCCCAGATGCAGGAGGACGCGTATGGAGGTGGTCGCCGCTGACTGTTGGCCGCTCTTCGGCGGCACCTTCCTTCCGGAGTGAACCTGCCGCGCGCCGCCACGTCCGCAAGCGAAGCGGCGGACACGACGGTGACGTGGTGAGCAAGGCAGTTGATGCCGCCACAACAGCAACCAGGGCCTTTCCGCCGCCGCGCCGCTGCTGATGGGAAGCATGACAAAGATGGCGAGCACGCCGTCGGGCGCCGAGTCACTGCTCAAAATGCTGCCGGAGGACGCCGCGACATTTGGCGGCTTCGGCAGCCTCACCAGCCTGATCAGCAACCTGTTCAGCGGTGGCCCCACCGGCAACAGCATGCTGTCGTCCCTCCTGGGTCCGGGACTCAATGCGATTGGCGGGTCGCTGACTCGGCTTCAATGTCATGCCATTGCTCGGCCTGGCTGCCCCAGCACTATGGGCCTGGTCAGCAAGGCCGTGCAGACCGACAAGCTTGACGGCAATGGTCTGGCCGAGCTTCTGAAGCGCGAAACCACGCAGTTCGCTGTCAACCCGGCCAATGCGGCGACGATGAAGCTGGTCAACGAGGCAACGGCCGCAGGCGAGAAGGCCGCGACCGTGATTGGATCCTACGGCGCAGACTGGAACAAGGTCGCCGCCGCACCGGTGGCCGCCTTGCTGGCCGTGTCGAGTTCGGACCTCGACGGCCCCTTCGACACGATGAAGGAAGTCAAGGCCGCGCAGGCGGCACTGCTCGAGGCAACGAAACCGCGCCGGCGGTTCGGTGCTGGCGGCAGCCTTCGGTGGCGGCCTGACGGAGAGTGCACTCAAGTCGGTGCGCGAGATGGCGAAGGATCGCGACGCCCTGACGCGCCTGATCGCCGACGCCACGGCTGCGGTGAAGCAGCACTCGCCGGGCGAGCTTGATGCATTCAAGGCAACGATCCGTTCGATCGGCAAGGCAACCGCGGAAGCCGCCAAGGAAGGCGGATTCCTCGGCATCGGCGGCACGCTGGTCAGCGACGATGAAAAGGCCGCGCTCGCGAAGATCGAGGCCGCCATCGCCTAGGATCGGCGTGTGACTGACTGGACCGAAGAGGTTCAGTGACTTGCGGACACGTCCGTCACGGCGCTGCCCTTACACTTTCGAATGGTCGGATGTCCGACAAACATGGAGAGGAAGACCGATGAGCGATATGCCGGATTTCTCGAACGTCAAGAGCGGCTCCAGTTCGACCGCGACCAAGATCCACGAGGTCAAGTCAGGTGACAGCTTGTCCAAGATCGCCAAGCAGGAGTACGGCGACGCCAGCAAGTGGCAATTGATCTTCGATGCCAACACCGACATCCTGAAGGACCCCAACAAGATCTTCCCCGGACAGAAGCTGAAGATCCCGCCGCTGGCCTGACGCGCGCGGTAGCCGGCCGCTGCGGCCGGCGCACGTCTCGTTTGCTCACAACAACAATCTGCTTCGGAGGATTCGCCATGCTGCCCAAGCTTCGTCTCATCGCGATCGCGGCCGCTTCGGTCGTCGCGCTTGTTGCCTGCGGCAAGAAGGAACCGCCCGCGCCGCCGCCGGCACCTGCACCGGCCCCGATGCCTGCTCCTACTCCTGCCCCTGCCCCCGTTCCTGCTGGTGTCACCGTTTCTTCAGTTTCAATCGGCAAGGCGGTCGGTGCGGACAAGAAGGTCGCGGCGGCAACCGACACCTTTGCGAAGGGCGACACGATCTACGCGTCGGTCGATACGACCGGATCGGGTTCGGCCACCCTGGCGGCCAAGTGGACTTACACAAAGGACGGCAAGACCGTGCCGGTCAAGGAAGACACCGCAACGATCAGCCCAACCGGTCCGGCGACCAGTGAGTTCCACATCAGCAAGCCCGACGGGTGGCCAGTGGGCACGTATCAGGTGGACATCACCGTGGATGGCAAGCCAGCGGCCACCAAGTCGTTCAAGGTCCAATAGAAGGGGCGCGGCCGCGGCCGTAAGCATCTCGAGCGCAGCATACGTAGCTGCAATGGCGTTGAATGCCTCGGGGCAAGGCGCTGCGCTCTTGATGAGCCAATATGCCTGCGACGTTTCGTTCAACTGCCAGGAGCTCTTCCTGTATCGATTCTGAACGCCTGGTGACATCAGAAGCGCTCCGACCCGTTAACTATCGCTTCGGGCGCAACGACTCGCCAAATCAGTCGCACGCACGTAGTCGACTATCCTTTCGAAGAGTGAACGACCGCTGGCTCAAGCAGCAAAGCGGAAAAACGCTTCGGTTCCTATGAGACTCCTGAAATCGAGCGCTATCTTGGGCGTTGTCTCGGCAACGTTGGGTCTTGCGTCCGCGGACGCCACGCCACTTCAATTCTCTGCGGTCGCCGACACCGGCGAGATAGCGTCTTTCGTCCTGGATACCGCCGTCCTCAATACGTACGACCCGGCCCTCTATCCAAACTTGCCCATTCGTGGCGTGTATCTGAACGCCGTTTACGATCTGAACTTCGAGGGCACGCACGTTGCCCTCAGTGATGTCACGACGTCCCCAGGAATGACCGGTGACGGACGACCAGCGACAATAATGGAGGTCGGACCGCTATTCGACCTCGCATCGCTTTCTCTCTTCCTCGTTTTCGTTGATCCCACGCTGGTATCGCCGCTGAGCGCGAATCCGCTCGCGTACGAGTCGTCATTCACGCAGTCGGTGTTGTTTCCGCAGACCCCACCGCCGAGGACGCACGTGAATCTGTTGGTCAACCTGACGGTGACGCCCATTCCAGAACCGGAACCGGCCTCACTGCTCCTTTTTGGAATCGGCATTGTGGGGCTTGTTGTCCAGAGTCGTCGTCGAGCAATGCGTCTGGCGTAGTGCTGCGTGCGCTCTGGTGTTGCGTCAGTTTTGCGCTGCACAGGGCCGCCAACGCGGCCCTGCCCCGACCCGCTAGGACGGCAGGAAGTCGACCGGCCACGTGACCGTGATCGCGTCAACGTCCTTCGCGCCGAAATCGAACTGCTTGATCCGCGCCAGCAGCTTGCGCTCGAGGTCCACTGATCTCAGTTCGCTCGAAACGATCCGCAGGTCGACGACCTGGCCCTCGGGCGCAATCTTCAGTTCGAGCACGACCCGGCCCTGCAGCGCGGGTTCCTCGCGCAGCGCACGGTTGTAGATCGAATAAATCGCGCCCTTGTTGCGCTCGAAGACGAGCTTGATCTCCTCGATAGAACGCGACGCCTTGCCGCTGCCGCCCCGCTGCAGCGTGCCACCTGCTCCCGCGCCACCGCCGCCACCGGGACCACCGGCACGGCCGTGCGTGACGCCGCCCGGACCACCGCCGCCGGCGCCGCCGGCGACACCTTCGACCAGCGTCGTCGAACGACCGGCCAATCCGCCACCACCAGTGTCGCGGCTGTAGGCCGCGGTGTTGATGCCGCCGCTGCCGCCAGTTGCATTGGAGGTGATCAGCGAACGCGTCGGCACGCCGGGGCCGACGCCGGCGCCGACACCCGGTCCGACGCCGGTTCCCACGCCCGGTCCGGGCTTGATGTCCTTGTTCAGCTGCACCGCGGCCGGCGCGGCGTGCAGTTCGGCGAGTTCGTTTTTCATCGCGAGCAGGCCAACGCCGGAAGCGCGTGCGCGCGCATTCTCGAGCTTCTCACCGGGCGGCTTGTTCGCCTCGGGACGGCGCGCCTCGACGACAGACGCTTTCGGTTCGGGCTTCAAAGCATCCGGCGTCTTCGCCTTGGCTTCATCCTTGATCACCGGTTTTTCCGGCTTGGGCAGCACCGGCGGCGGTGGCTCGCGATCGAGCAGCAGCTTCGCCAGTCGCGGTGGCAGCGGCTCGACCGCGGTCCGATCGGGTTCGCGCACCGGCAACCACGGCAGCACCAACGCCACCAGCAGGCAGACCGCCAACACCTGCTTGAGGATCCGCTTGAAGCGCTCCTCGTCCTCGGCTGAGACCGACCACGCCAGGATCGGCGTATGCAGGTAGGTCGCTGCAGCCACCATCAGCCGCCGCCCTTCTTCTGCACCGCGAACGAAACGTCGGTGAATTCGGCGCGGGCGCAGGTCACCATTACCTTGCGCAGCAGGCGATAGGGAATCTCCTTGTCGCCCATGATCGTGATCGCACGCTTCGACGCCTCGTTCTCGGCACGGATTACCTGGCGGCTGGCGAGCACGTCGAGCTCGGCCTTCAGCGACGGGATGACATCGGCCTCCACGTCGATCACGTCGCTCACTGCGGCGACTTTGCGGCCTTCAACGACGATGTCGTTCTGGCTGATCAGCACGACGACGGTCTCGCGCGGCAGCTTCTCGGCGCTCGACTCCGGCAGCTTGATCGACTTCGAGTTGGGCAGGACGTCCGCAACACCCGTGTTGATCAGCAGGAAGAAAATCAGGATCGTGAAGATGTCGATCAGCGATACGAGGTTGAGGTCGACTGTCGACGTATTGCGATTGCGGCGCGCGGCGCGCTTCTGGATGCCGGTCGACTTCATCGCGCCGCCTGCCGGATCGGCGCATCGCCGATCGAGATGTCGGGGAACAGCGCGACTTCAACCACCTTGGCGCCCTGTACCTGGCGGCCGGCACGCAGCGAATCCATCACCTGCACGAGCACGTCATACGGGACGTTCGGCTCGGGCAGCACCGTCGCATCGGTCTTGTCAGGAAACTTCTCCTTGATCGCGAGCGCCAGCGTGGCGAGCGCGGCGACGTCGTAGTGACCCGATTGTGTCCTTGGAATCCGCTGGATCAGCCCGCCGATGCGGTCGCCGACTTCGATCGCGTCGGCGCGGATCACGATCTCGAGGTTGAGCTTCTCGGCCGACAGCTGCTCCAGCGCGCCGGTCGCCTGCGCGGGCAATGAGAGATCGAGCACCGACATCCGTGTGAACACCGCCGTGCTCAGCAGGAACGGCACCAACACGACGATCAAGTTGATGAACGCCGTGACGTCGAGCCCGGTGGACTCGCGGCGCAGGCGACGCACGCGCATCTGTGCTCCTCGGAGGCGACTGGCCGGTTACGCGGCCGCGCGGTGTTTGACCTCGGAGGTCATCCGCTGCGCCAGGTTCAGGAAGCTGATCTTCGCGGCCTCCAGGCTGTCGACGATCTCGGTGGCGCGCGCCTGCAGGAAGGCGTGAATCAGCAGGAACGGAATCGCCACCATCAGCGCAAAGGCGGTGTTGTTCATCGCGATCGAGATCGATGCCGCGAGCAGCTCCGCCTTTTCAGCCGGATTGACGTTGGCCACCGCAGTGAACGCCTTGATCAGACCAATGATCGTGCCGAGCAGACCGACCAGCGTGATGACGTTGGCGAAGGTCGCGATGTAGTGCGTGCGCTTTTCCAGGCGCGGCACGATTTCCATCATGCCTTCTTCCATCGCGGCGTCGACGTCTTCGCGTCGGTGCGGTGTGCGCAGCCGCTCGATGCCGTAGCTGACGATCTTGCCGATCGCCACTTCGCCGCTGCCGGCGAGGCCCAGCGCCTTGTCGAACTTGCCGTGCTGTAGGAGCGGCAGCATCTGGTCCCACATCCTGCGGTTGTCGGCGCGCGCGCGGTTCAGGAAGATGAAGCGTTCGATCGCAATCGCGACGCCGAGCGCCATGATCAGGATGCTGGGGTAGATAAAGAGCCCGCTGTCCTGAAAGAACTTGACGACGGTATTGAAGGCATTCATGACTCGATCTCCGAAGGCACTGCGATCACTGCTGAACTCATTTGGGCGTCGTTACCGGCACGGCGCTCGGTGCTGCGGTGCTGTTTGGCGCCGCAGCGCGCGACTCGATTACCGCGTCGTACCGCACCTGCCGGCGGAACACGTCGCGATCGACCGGCGCGAGCGCCTCGTCAAGCACACTGTCCAGCGGGCGGCTCGACAGATCGCCCGGCAACGGCTTCTTCCACGGCACGATGTAGAGCACCTTAGGCAGTTCGCGGTTGCCGATGATCTGCGCGCGGTCGATCTCTGCCCGGTCCTGGGCGGCCGCACCGAAGGCCATCACGCTGGCGACGATCGCGATGTTGGCGCGCAACATCGCCGCGCGATGCTCGAAGAAGCGCCGCTTCATCCCTGCTCCTTGCGTTGAGGCGCGCTCTTCTGCGTACTGCGGTTCCTGAGGTCGCTGACCCAGCGCTTTACCTGGTCGTCACCGCCCGGCGTCAGCTGCAGGTATCGATCGTAAAGTTCGAGCGCACGCGCACCATCCCATAGATACAAGTCATACAGAATGCCGAGGTTGAGGATGGCGGGGGCATAAGTCCCGTCTAGCGATATCGACTGTTCGTATGAGGCTTTCGCCTTCGCAAAAGCCCCTGCCATGCGGTAGGTGATGCCCAGCTGGTTGTGCAGATCGGCCCGCTGCGGGCTCAGCTGGACCGCCTTTTCCAGGACGGCAACCGCCTCCGGCGTCTTGCCGGCCTGGCGATAGATGAGCCCCAGGTTCGCGTAAGGTCCCGCAAGCTCCGGATCGGACTTCGTCAGCGCGACGAAACCTCGCTCGGCATCGGCCGTGCGCCCCGCGGCCTGGGCCTGGCGCGCGGCGTCGAAGGTACGCTGCGTGGCAGGGCTGATCGGCGACAGATCGGCCTTGGCGGCCGCCGCCGCAGGCTCTTTGCCGGTCGCGGTGGCCGGCGCTGCTTTCGCCTCCGCGGGCGCGGTGGTAGCGGGTGTTGCCGGCTTGTCGCTGAACATCGAGCACGCGGCCAGTGCGGCGCACGCCGCGCCGAAGCACACGAAGTGGATCAAGCGGTCAACGGATTGCATCGACTGTCCTTTCGGCACGCTCGACCTTGTTGTAGCGCGCCGGGCGCAGCTTTCCGAGGGCGGTGATGCTTGCTTTCACAGAAGTGTCGTAGACACCATTGGCGGTGCGCTTAGCGTTGATCTCGTGCACCTCGATTGCCTTCTCCTCGAACGGGAAGGCCTGCTCCTCGAGCATGACGTTGTACTGCTCGAGCTCGTCCTTCTTCAGTCCCTTCGGACGCTGCGAGGTCATCAGCGCCGCGCCGAAGTCCCGATACAGCTCGGCGGTCTCGAATGTCGCCGCTGTCGACACGTCAGCGATGCCGTAGTCGGCGGCTGCCGCATAGGCTTTCAGCGCCAGCTCCATCTTGTCTTTCTTGAGCTTCAACTGACGCTTCAGCGGCTCGACCAGCGCGACCTTGCGGTAGTCGTCGACCAGAGGCTGGGCCAGCGCCAGCGTCGCCATGCCGCCGAGGTAGCGGGTGCGGTCGGTGCGTGCGGCACCCGCCGTTTGATCGGTGCGCTGGACCTCCTTCATCAGCGCGAGTTCGCGCGCCGCATTGCCATCTTCGCGTGCGACGCGCGCCAGCCGATAGCGTGCCTCGAGCGCGGGCTCGAGCGGCTCCGGGTACTGCTTCACATAGCGCTCGTAGGCACGAGCAGCAGGCGCGCGCGCTCCGGCCTTCTCGTACATCTCGGCGGCCTGCCAGAGACCGGCGCGCGCAAGCTGCGGATCCTTGTTGGCGGCAGCGAGCCGCTCGAACTCACCAGCAGCCTGCGCCCAGTTCCCCTTCTCCACGTAGGCGACAGCCAGTTTGGCGCTGACGTCTTCCTGCAGCGGATGCTTCGGGTAGCGGACGCGGAAGTCTTCAAGCAATCGCGCCGCGCCGTCCCAGTCCTTCATCGCCAGCATCGCTGCGGCGGCGTCGTACTGCGCGGTGGCACGCACCGGCGACTGCGGCGCGACGCTCGCCACTCGCGTGTAGTGCTCGATCGCGGCCGGCAACTGACCCTGCGCGCGCGCCGCTTCGCCCTGTTTGTAGACCGAAGCGGCGAGCCGCTCGGTCAGCGCGGCGCGCGACGCATCCTTTTCCGGCGTCAGCGCGAGGACTTCGCCGTAGGCGCGCTCGGCATCGACGAACTGGCCCTGCTCGAACGACGTGTGCGCCACGACGGTCCAGGCGACGCGCCGCTGCTCGGCTGGCGGCGCAGGCTGCAGCGCCAGCACTTGCCGCGCGACCACGGCGGCCTGCGCGCCATCATTCAGCGCATACAGCTTCTCGGCGGCGTTCGTCAGCACCGGCGCACTGCGAGGGTCCTGCGGGAACGCTTTGGCAAAGCGCAGCGAGCTCTCGGTTGCGGCACGTTGCACCGTCTGCACCTCGGGCGCGGCCAAGCGCTTCTCCTGCTGCGCGTAGGAGAGCAGCGCTGAGTAGCCGGCATCGGCGCTCTTGGCGTGCTGCGGATAGCCGTAGGCCGATTTCTCGTATTCGACCGCGGCTTCGGGATAGTGCGCGTCCTCATACAGCAGCTCAGCCAGCAGGAAGTTGTTCTGCGCCGCCTGCGGATCCTGCGGGAACGAGGTCAGGTAGCTGCGATACCAGCGCACAGCCTCCCGGTAGTCCTCGGACTTCTTCGTCTTCTGCGCGTTGGCGTGGTAATAGCGCGCGAGTTCTTCCAGATGGGTCTTGACCAGTGGCTCGGCGTTGCGGGTCCAGCCTTCCGGATTGCTGCGCTGATAGTCGCTGCCGACACCATAGTGAGTGACGTACTGCTTCTTCGCGTCGAGTGCCTGTGTCGGGAAACCTCCAGCCGCATAGATATCGATGACGCGCGCCTGCAGCACCGGCGCCTCGGGATGCGACGGCGAGCGCTGCGCGAAAGCGCTGAAGGTGTCGGCGGCGTCCTTGACGCGCTCCTGCTTGATGTAGAGCTCGCCCAGCTGCTGGTAGACGCGGAATTCATACTCGCGCCGCACCGGCGAGTTGATGTACGGCGGGATCGACGCCGGCCCCTGCAGGTTGGCGAGCGAGATGCTCGTCACACGGAACGTGTCCTCGACCAGCTCGCGATCGGCTCGCGTCAGTCCTGGCAGCTTTTCAAGATCGCTCTCGTTGCCCCGGCCGACGAGCTTCAGGTCGAGCACGCCAAAGAACGACTGCAGCGATTCGTCGAGCCGCCCCTGCTTGAACTGCGACCAGCCGTGCATGTAGAGCGCGCGTTCGTAATACGGCGAACCTTTGTCGCCGCTCATCGTCACGAGGTACGCCGCCTCCGCTTTCGGATACTCGCGCAGCGCGAACATCATTTCGCCGCGGCGGAACTGCGCTTCGTCGCGATAGCGTGTCGTCGGATACAGCAGCACCAGCTGGTCGAGCGTTTTCAGCGATGTCTCGAGTTCGCCGCTCAATTCGTAGGCGCGAGCCAGCTGATAGAGCACCCGGTCGTTGCCCGAGTCGTTGGGATAGGTCTTTAGGAAGTCCTGATACTGCGCAATCGCAGGCTTGTAGTCGGTGGAGGCCGTGGCGCCACTGGCGGAACGGGTGTCGACCATGTCCATTTCCAGATCGCCGAGCCGACGCAGCGCCTCCTGGCGCTGCGGTTCGCGCGGCGAAGCGGCGAGGAAGTCGCGATAGGCGCGTGCCGCGTCTTCCTCGCTGGCCTGTACGCCGGCATCCGGCTTGACGGTGTACTGGCGCGATGCGAGCGACTTCAGCGTCGGCGGCTCGGGTGGCGGCCGCCTGAACGGACTCGAGCACGCCGCGAGCAGCGCGACGGCGACGCTGACGAAGGCGAGGCTACTGCGGGAGCGCACGGCCGTCCTCCCTCGCCGTACTGGCACGGTCGTAGATCTGCGCGACCGCAAACCTCGCCTGCGTACCGTAGGCGGCGAGGCGCTCCTTCTGCCGCAGCAGGTCCGCCACCGCCAGCTCCTGCACCGCATTTGCCTGCTCGCGCGCCAACTCGGCCACGCGCGGAACCATCGCTTCGACGCGCGCCGCCAGGGCATCGATTCGCCCGGCAAACGCATCGAGCCGCGCCGGCTCGTCGCGCTCGGCGGCCGCGAGCGCTGCATCGCGCTGCTGCGCCTCGTTCAGGTTGCGCTGCAGTTCCTGCATGCCTTTCTTTGCAGACCACAGCCGCACGGCGAACTGATCGCTCTGCTGCCAGAGCAAAGCGCCGGCCACGCGCCGATAGCGCTCGCGTGCCTGAGCAAACTCGGGATCGCTGCCTGCGTGCTCGAGCGTCTCGCGCACGCGGTCGAGCCGCACCTGCAGTTCGCGCTCGCGCGACGTGGCGAATGCCGCCGCATCAGCGTCGCGCTCGACCTGCTCCAGTTCGGTGCGCAACGCCTGATAGCGCTCGTCGGCGCCCGCAAGATTCAGCACTCGCTCTTTCTCCCGGATCTGCGGCAGGCGCGTTGCGAATGCCTCGCGACGGTTGGCGAGCATGTCGCGCAGCACGCCGAGGCTCTCCTGCCATTGCTGAAGGTTGCGATCGAGATACAGCAGGTCACGGTAATTCTTGAAGGCCTCCTGGAACTCGTGCGTCGCCATCAGCTGAGCGAGCTGGGCGCCGAGCGGCAGCTCCGGATCGTCCGGCAGCTCGGAAATGTTCCAGAACCAACCCATCTCGTCGCCCGGATTGCCGGCGATCAGTCCGTCGAGCAGCTTGCCGCCGCGGATCGCCACGACCGACTTATCGAGGTTTGCGCTCTCGCGATCGAACACGGCGATCGCGTCCTGGTACAGCTCGAGCGCCTGTGCGTTAGCTTTGAGGTCGGCCAGCGCATACGGCACCGCGAGCTTCGCCTCGAGCACGGCCGCATCGCTCGGGTCGCGCCCGGCGAGTTCGCTCCACGGCACCAGCGCCGACTTCATCTGGTTTTGAGCGGCGGATGCCCACCCGAAACCCAGCAGCGCCTTGTTGGAAAACATCCCATTCAGCCGAACGCGCTCGAGATACCCGCGCGCCAGCTCGCCGCGGCCTTCCTGCAATGAGGCGAAACCAAGCGCGACGTTGGCCTTGTCGCGCAGGCCGCGGTACTCGGGGCTGACGGCGCGCATCTTGCCGACCTCGTCGAGCAGCGCCGCGCCGCCCTTCATGTCGCCGCTGCGCACCAGCGCCACGCCGAGGTTGTAGCGGACATAGCTCGCGGCCGGCGCCTTGGCGAGCGGCTCCAGCACCTTGATCGCCTCGACGTACTTGCCGCGCGCCATCAACACGTTGGCCTGCAGCAGGACGCGGTCCTCTTCCAGGGCGCCGGGCAGGCGCTTCTCGATGCGACCGAGTGCGTCCTCGGACTCGACATAGAGGCCGCGCTGGTAGCGGATCTTGGCCAGATAAAACCAGGCGCGATCGCGCACCGGTTGCGGCGCGCGACGCTCGATCAGCTTGGCGAATACCTCGCCGGCTTCGCGATGCATGCCGTAGGACAAGAACAGGCCGCCGCGCAGGATCTCGGCCTCGTCGTCGTGCGGCGCCATGCGGTCAATCTGCTGCGACGCCATCAGCACCGTGACCGAAGTGAAGTAGCGGCCCTGGAAGAAGTAGAAAAGGCTGTCGCCGTAGTGCGGCGATTCGACGCCGCCCGGCGGCGGGGGGCGCGTGTCGCGCCACGGCCACCAGTTCATCCAGGTGGACATGTCGAGCCACGTCCCGACGCTCGCCGGCTGCACGACACCTGAGCCAGACGTCTGCGCGTGCGCGGCGGGGAACAGGCACACGAGCACGGTCAGCGCCGCAGCCCGCATCCAGCGCCCGGCGTGTCGGTTCACAGCGACCAGCGCTTTCATCCCGGAATTACTGCCAGACCTTGACCTCGAATTCCGGCTGTAGCTTGCCGGTGGAGTCCTTGATCTGCAGCTCGATGTACTTTGGCTCGGTGCTCTTGTCCATCTTGATCGTCGCGCCGCGCTTGTAGTCGCGGTCGTGCGGCCCTTTGCCTGTGAAGAACGCCACGAGTTCGTGCGTTCCGGCCTTCACGTTGCCGACGTACAGCCGTTGCACTCCGCCGCGGTGGAGTGCCTGCACTTCGGCCGGCGTGTACAGATACGCCGCGACCTCTTTGTCGTCGAGCTTCACGCGCACCGAATCGAGCGAGAACATCTTGCCGACATCCATCGACACGAAGATCGCGACCTGGGTGCTGGCCGGGAACAGCAGTTCCTCCTCGAGCACCATCAGGTCACGGTTGAGGCGGATCACATCGGCTTTGGCATCCTGGATCCGATCGTCGAGGCTCGCGCCGTTCGGCGCCGGCGCAGCGGACGGTGGTGGCGTTGTTGCCGGCGTATTGGTCGGTGCGGGCGTTGGCGCCTGCTGTGCCGACGCGTTCAACAATGGCGCGAGCGACAGGACGGCGGCGAAAATGAAGTTGAGTTTCGACATACTGCGGTCCCCAGGCACCTCAGAAAAACGCGGTCACGAACAACTGCAGCACGGTCGCGTTGTACGAGTACAAGTTCCCGGTCTGCAGGTTGGTGAAGTCCTTGTAATCGGTCTTCCAGTACTCGATTGCACCGTTCAGGAAGAGTTCGTAGCGTCCGGGCACGCGCGTCAGCGCGTAAGTCGCCTTCGTTCCGATCGTCCACGACGTGTAGTTGCTCAGCTGCCGGTTACGCGTCACATACTGCGTTTCGGTGGTCGCGTTGTCGGAGTAGAACAGCGCACCGTCCTGCCGATAGCTGCGTGCATAGGCATCGACGAGCCATTTCTCGCCGAACTTGGCCGACCCACCGAGCCCGATGGTGTGCGCGGTGATGTCCCAGGTATCCCAGAAGTAGCGGTACTCCGCGCGTACAGACACATTCGAGGCGACCTCGCCGACGGTGCGGAACTGCAGCGTCCGGCTGGTCCGTGTGGGCGGCAGCCGCTCGGGGACCGCCGCGCCGAAGACAAGCGCCATACGATATGGACTGCCTAGGTAGCCGTCGTCGGACACGACTTCGAAGTTCATGTTGGCGTACCAGCGCGGCGTCAGGATCTGGGTCAGACCAACCCGATAGCGCCAATGCTTGGCATTGCTGAAGAACCCTTCGCCGACCTTGCCGACGTCGTCCGATCCGTACGTGTATCCAAGCGCGACCGACGTCATGCCGCCGAAGACGTCCTGCGTCACATCGATATTGAAAGCCGTCGCCGTGTAGTCGGGCTCCGTGCTGTACGAACCTGCGAGCGTGATCATCGAGTCACGCACCGCGTAGTCGAAGCCGATGCCGTATTCGTGGCGAGTTTCGTGATACGGACTCGCGGTCGTGATCACGTCGATCGACGCATTGCTGACGATGTCGGCGTAATACGTCGCAAACAGCGAGACCTTGTTGAGCAGATTCTTGCGCACGAACAGCGCCGGTCCCCAGGCATCGACGCCCCCGCCGTTGAAGCTGTGCAGCATCAGGTCAGCACGGTCTTCAGGCAGCTCGGCCGCCTGCGCGTGCCCGCTCGCGAGCAGCCCCCCGAGCGCGCCGAGCAAGTGTCCAGTCGCCAGGAATGACAGTCGGCGCGCGCCGTGGGCGCGCTGGCCCAGCGTCAGCAACACCTGCTGTGCCCGGCGCAATACACGCCGGCAGCGTTCAGTTGCAGCCACAGCCTCCCCCCTGGACGCCGGTGGCCCCGCGCGAACCCTCACGCACCTCGTGCACGTGCTCCAGATGTTTGGCCGACAGCGGATCGCGCTGCACCTTCATCACCGGATCGGCGAGGCGCTCACGCTCGTAAGGCTTGACCCACGGCTCGGGCATCGCGCACCCGGCGAGCACACTCACCGCAGCAGCAGCGAGGAACGAACCGCGCAGCGCGGGCCACGAACTTCGGCGAGCATGTCTCATTCGCGCAGCAACTCCCGGATCTGTCTGTCATAGGTTTCTTCGTAACCGTCGCGGTAGCCGCGATGGACGTAGCGAACGCGCCCCTCACGGTCGACGAGGATGGTCGATGGCATCGTGCTGAGGTCGTACAGCCGGCTCACCTTCTTTTCCTTGTCCAGCAGCACCGGGAAACGCATCCCGAGCTGCTTGGCCAGGTTCGCGGCCTTGTACGGGTCCTCGTCGATGTTGACCGCGAGCACGGTGAAGCCTGAGCCGCGGTACTTGTCGTAGAGGCGAGCCAGATGCGGCATCTCTACTCGGCAGGGTCCGCACCAGGTCGCCCAGAAGTTGATCATCACCACCTGCCCACGCTGCTCCTGCAGTCGCAGATTCGGCCCGTCGATACTCGGCAACGTGAAGTCGGGCGCGCCGGTGGCCGCGGTGGTTGCCGCGACCACAGCGCCGCTGATCACGGCGAGCGTGGCCAGCGTCAGCAGCCGCACCGTCGATCGAATTCGGGCCATTGATCTCATGTCGCGTTCAGAAACTCAGAAGAAAAAGGTGAGGCCTGCCGTCAGCTCGAGGTTCTGCGTGGATTTACTCTTGCCCAGCAGGTCGAGCGTGTAGATGTAGTCGCGGAAGTCGACCTGGATCGCTGCCCAGTCCTTCAGGAACACGCGATAGCCCAGGCCGAAGTTGATCGTCTGGTTGCTTTGCTCGAGGAACTTCGTGCTGCCGACGCCGGCGATCAGGTACAGCGCCTGGGCCTTCGCGTACTTGCTGCCGAAAAAGGCCTCGCCCGGGAGGATGTTGTAGCCGACCGACAGGTTGTAGTAGCTGAGCGTCTCCTCCTTCTGCGGAAAGATGCCTCCAGGAAGGATCTGCCGGAAGTTTTCGTCGCTGACCTTGGTCGTGCCGTACACGCCTTCGACGAAGAAATCCTCGGTGATGTGATAGCCGACACGCAGCCCGTAGACGAAGCTCGAGCCGAAGTCCTCGCTCGAATACGTGCCGAGGTAGGCGCCGACGATGATGTCGTTGCTCGGGATCTTCGGCACGCGGACCTCACGGCGCGGCACCGCCGGCTCGATCACTTGCTCGTT
>DATEZE010000012.1:0-12209 GCA_035255845.1 Burkholderiaceae bacterium
AAGCCTGGCTCGCTCATCAGACCGCGCGAGGTGCACGTGCGGCGGCGCAGCCGCCGCGTACACCGAGTGCGCATCAAAATGGTAATTTCATGCCGGGCGGCAGCGGCATGCCGGCGGTGATCGCAGACATCTTCTCCTGCGACACCGCCTCGGCCCGCCGCACGGCGTCGTTGAACGCAGCGGCGACGAGATCCTCGAGCATGTCCTTGTCGTCCCCGACGAGGCTCGGGTCGATGCTGACGCGCCGCACGTCATGCTTACAGGTCATCAGGACCTTGACCATGCCGGCGCCGGACTGCCCCTCGACTTCCGTGCTTGCCAGCTCCGCCTGGACACGGTCGGCGGTTTCTTTCATCTTCTGTGCGGCCTGCATCAGGCCCGCCATCTGATTCTTCATCATTGCTTGGTGTCCTTGGCATCGCGCGGTCGGATCGATGTCGGATCGACCGATGCGCCGAAGTTGTCGATCAATTCTCGCACGAAGGGATCGCCGTAGATGGCTTCCTCGGCCTGGCGCTGGCGCTCCGCGTTCGCCTCGGAAGCGAGACCGGCGGCCGTCGGGCCAGTGGTGTTGCCCAGCTCGGTGCTGAGCCGGATGCTCCGGCCGAGGGCAGTTTCGACCGCGGCCTTCAACTTGTCGACGGCACCGGCCTCGAGCAGTGTCTTCAGCGGCACGCGTAGCTTGAAGTGATCGCCCTGGGCCGACACGAGTTCACTGCGCTGTGCAAGTTCGCGCACGAGCCCACCGACTTTCAGCCGTGCTACCAGCGCGGGCCAGTTGCCATCGAAATTCGGCTGCGAAGGGACATTTGGTGCAACTTCCGCAGTGACTGCCGTTGGTCGCGCCGCCACACGAGGGGCGATTACCTCCACCCGCGCGGACGCCTTCGGCGCGGCTACCCGTGCCTCGGTGGCGCGAGCTGTCGTCCCGCCGGGCGCAAACGCCAGCATGCGCAGCAGACACATCGTGAAGCCCGCGTACTCGTCCGGCGCAAGATGCAGGTCGTTGCGGCCGTGCAGCGCGATCTGGTAATAAAGCTGGACTTCTTCCGGGGGAAGGACCGCGGCCAAACGCCGGATATCCGCGGCCCGCACATCTTCTTCTGCCGCGTCGGGCACCGTTTGTACCAGCGCGATCCGGTGCAGCAGGCTCGCGAGGTCGCGCAGCGCTTGGCCGAACGAAAGGCTCTGGCCGTTCATCTCGTCGGCGAGCGCAAGCACAGCAGCGGCATCGCGGGCGACCACCGCGTCGAGCACTCGCACCAGCGTGCCTTCGTCGATCGCGCCGAGCATGGCGCGTGCGGCCTCCAGCGAGACCTGCCCACCGGCATAGGCGATCGCCTGGTCGAGCAGCGACAGTCCGTCGCGCATGCTGCCCCGGGCCGCGTGCGCGAGCAGCGTCAGGCCTGCGTCTTCGGCAGCGATGCCTTCGTGCGCCAGAATCTCGCGCATCCGCGCCGTGATCGCTTGCGGCGGCATTTGCTTCAAGTTGAACTGCAGGCAACGCGACAGCACGGTGACCGGCACCTTCTGCGGATCCGTCGTCGCCAGGATGAATTTCACATACTCCGGCGGCTCCTCCAGCGTCTTCAGCATCGCGTTGAACGCATGCGCCGACAGCTGGTGCACTTCGTCGATCATGTAGACCTTGAAGCGCGCGGCGCTCGGTGCGTACATCGCACGCTCGAGCAACTGCACCATCTCATCGACACTGCGATTGCTCGCTGCGTCCATCTCGATGTAGTCGACGAAGCGTCCGGCATCGATCGCCGTGCAGGGCTCGCAGACATTGCAGGGCACCGCAGTGATATCGCCGCGACCGTCAGGACCAACGCAGTTCAGCGCCTTAGCCAGGATGCGCGAAAGCGTTGTCTTGCCAACGCCGCGCGTGCCGGTAAAAAGATACGCGTGGTGCAGGCGCTTGGCTTCAAGCGCATGCGTCAGTGCACGCACCACGTGATCCTGGCCGACCAATGTGGAGAAATCTCGCGGGCGCCACTTTCGCGCCAGAACCTGGTAGGACATTGCGTGATTCTACGAGTCCGTTTGTGCCGCCAAGCGCGCCAGCGGCTCGCCGCTCATGCGACAGATGCGCCAGTCCGGCAGGACGATCGCGCCGATCGCTTCGTAGAAGTCGATCGCGGGCGCGTTCCAGTCGAGCACGGCCCATTCATAGCGGCCGCAGCCGCGCTCGACCGCCAGTCGTGCGCCGTGGCGCATCAGCGCCTTGCCGATGCCGCGGCCGCGCGCCTCGGGTACGACGAACAGGTCCTCGAGATACAAGCCGCGACGTGTGAGGAAAGTGGAGAAGTTCTGGAAGAACAGCGCGAAGCCCAGCGCACGTTCTCCCTCCTTCGCTAAAACGCATTCGATCACGGGCTGCGCACCGAAGAGCTCCTGCCGCAATCGTTCCTCGCTGCCGACGACCACATGCGACAACTTTTCGTATTCCGCCAGCGCGCGGATCAGCGCAAGGATCTCCGGCACATCGGATGGCTGCGCAGGCTGTATCGAAACGGTCATGGCCAACAGCGCTATCGCTCAAGCAGTCAACTGAGTTGGGAGGAGGACAGGAGGGGTCCTGCCCTTCTTGCGTCTTCAAGTGAGCCTTCAGGCTCGTCGCACCCGCAAAGCGAGTGAGGCGAGCCTTGTCCTCGGCACTAAAGGAATCCCGCTATGGCTGCTTCGTTCCCGATCTGACCAGGTTCACGGCACCTCCATGCGAGGGGGCCCGCCGACTTGAATGGTATCAGTCGCGCACTGATGACTCGTCACTTGACTGCGAAGCAGTAGAACAGTCCGTCGCCTCCGGTACTGCGAAGGCCGTCCTGATCGCAGCCCTGCGACGGATGCGACTCATTCCATGACGTGGCCCAGGAGGCCGGATACGGCCCGCCCCGGTCGAAGTGGCCCACCATCGCCGAACCGTCCTTGCCGCTCTTGGTCCAGTTGCCGCAGGTCATGTCGGCATAGGGCGGACCAACGTATGCGGTGCCGTCCTGCCGCGAGCCGGTCAGCACGTCGTGCTTGCTCGGCTTGTCGGTGCGGTTGTTGACGCGGTTGCCCTTCTCGTCGAGCGCGGTGTCCTTGTTGATGTTGTTCGCGGCGGAGTGCAGTTCGTCGACGCTGCGCGCAACGACAACCCCCTTGGCGTTCTGCCACGGCCCGGTACCGATACGATCTCGCGCGTCGACCGCTCCCGGTTTATTCCACGCGGAACTCTGCGTACTCAGATAGGCGTGCCATTGACGGTCGCCCGCACCCGCGGCCTTTGCCAGTGCCTGGCAATGCGCATCGGCGCCGGCTAGCCCGCCGAGGTCGGCACCCTTTCCCGGCCCGACGCTGGTCAGAAAGAACGTCATGTCCTTGGGTCCCGCCTGCGGCTGGGCACTGGCACACCCCGCGAGCGTGGTCAGACCTATTGCAACCAGCCCACCCATCATCTTCTTCATCGCTGTCTCCATGGGTTGTTGTTCGGCATTGTTCCGCCGCTGTCACCGGATTCCTCCGCCGCAGCGGCGAGCCCGCTGATGATACTTACGATGCCACGCCGGTCGGTCAATTCGTGCTTACGTTGAGTCGACCGCATCGTGCGCCCCGAGCTCCACCTCGGCGAACACCGCGGCAGCCGTGACTATTCCCATGCGGACCGCCTGGCCATGCACGGATCGCAGCACTTCCGCGTAGCGGCGCACTTGCGCTTCGTACTGCGGCCGCTCCTGCTCCGTCATGCGCCACTTGAAGTCGATGACCCACAGCGTCCCATCGATTTCTGCAAGACGGTCCACGCGCAGGAGCTGACCGTCTGCGGCCACGAGCTCTGTCTCGGCGGTGCTTCCAGTCACGAAGAGTTGCGGCAAGGTCGCACGCACGTGCGCAGCCGCTGCCTGCGCCTCGCTGACCTGCTGGCGCGTTAACCCGTGGGCGCGCGCGATCGCTTCGGCGGGCGCATCCTCGCCGTGTTCCAGTAGGGCGTGCCAGACGCGCCCGAGTCGCATCGAATCCGTGTCGACTACTGGCGCGGCGCGTCGACCGGTCGGAATTGGCTCGGGCAGGAAGTCGCGCACGCGCCGCCCGTCGGTGATGGGTTCGTCGGCCTCGGCCGGTGCGACGCCGGCGGAAGATGTCGCCGCCACTTGCAGTCGCGTGTACCAGCTTGTCGCGATTTCCCGTTCCGTGCGGCTGCCGGAGACGACGAGCACCTGCCGCGCTCGGGTTGCCGCGACGTAGAGCAAATTCCAGTCTTCCTGTTCGCGCTGCGCGTCGTCTGCGGCGAGCCAGACAGCGCGAGCCGCGTCGCGCGCATTCTCGCCGCCCGCCAGCAGCGACAGATGGTCCGGCGCCGCACTTTCCGGCGGCCACGACACCAGGACACCGGCGCCGTCATTCGGCGGCATAGCGTGCGCGTCCGCGAGCACGACGACCTCGGCTTCGAGGCCCTTGGCTCCATGGATCGTCAACACTCTGACGGCATCCTCGGCGGACGCCATACCTTCGTCGGGCGCCTCGTCGCCGCCCTGTCGCCTGAGTACCGTAAGTTCGTCGATGAAGCGTGAAAGACTCGGGAAGCGGCCGGCATCGAGCTGCAGAGCGAGCTCGATGAAGGCATCCAGGTTTGCTTGGACCTGGGCGAGCGCAGCCGCGGGCGCCGCGGCGGCATAGCGACGCCGGGCGTCGCCTTCGAAATAGATGCGGTCGAGCAGATCGTGAACCGGCAGCACGCCGGCCAGTTCGAGCCATCGGTGCAACAGCGCCCGTGCCCGCGACAGCGCCGGCGACAAATCCTGCAGCCGCTGCAGCCGCGTCCACCAGTGAGCGCCGGACGCCGAGGCGAGTCGGATCAGATCCTCGTCGCTGCAGCCGAGCAGCGGCGAACGCAGCGCGTGCGCAAGACGCAGATCGGCATCGGGCGTCGTCAGGAATTGCAGCAGCGCGTCGAAATCGGCGGCTTCCAGCGTCGCTAGCAGCCCGCCGCGGCGGTCACTGACGAAGGGGACGCCTGCATCGCGCAAGGCCCGCTCGTAGTCCGGCAGATGCGTGCGCCGTCGCACCAGCAGCAGCACGTCCGACCAGCGCGCAGCACGAGGGCCGTCGCCGACCGTCAGGCGACGGTGCCACGAGCGGATCTCGTTGGCGATCGCCAGCCCCTCACGGTAGCGGGCGTCGCTGACTTTCTCGGGCCGCGGCGTGGTGAGCACATCACGCAGTGCACCAGTATCGCCGCCGCTCGCAGGCGCCGGCTGGGCAAGCGGCAGCAGCACGAAGGCGCCAGCTGCGCTTGCCGCCTGCGTCGTCTGCGGCTGGAACAGCGGATTGCCCGACATCGTGGCATTGAGCGCATCGATGATCGCAGGGGCATTGCGTCGGGTGACATTGGTGCGCAGGTGATGCGCCGTGAAGTCACGCTGCAGCAGTTCGATCGCCGCGCCAAAGACGCGGGGCTCGGCGCGACGAAAGCGGTAGATCGACTGCTTGGGGTCACCGACGATGAATACTGACGGACGATCGGTCACGGCCCCGGCCTCGCTCGGGCCGTATGCCGCGAGCCAGGACTGCAGCACTTGCCACTGCAGCGCATTGGTGTCTTGGAACTCATCCAGCAGTATGTGGCGGTAGCGGGCATCGAGGCGCGCCTGCATATAGGCCGCGTGCTCAGGATCGGTCAGTAGGCGCAGCGCGTGCCATTCGAGATCGGTGAAATCGATTGCGTGCTCGCGCGCCTTCAGCATCTGATAGGTGTCGACGAGCAGCGTGCCGCACGCCAGGCCGGCTGCATTCAGTCGCCGCGCCCGCCACGTTCGCCGCTGCGAGAGCAGGCGGTCGAGCTCGGCGATCACGAACGCGTGCACCGTGCGATAGCGCTCGAGCTGCCCGGCCGCAGAGAGCGGCACCGCCAGCTGCGCCGGAGTCAGCGCGACGATCGGGGATAACGCGGTCCGTGTCAGCACGACATGACAGGCCGTCAACAAGTCGGCACCGACCACCGCCTCCTGCGTCGCGAGCCAGCGCTCGGCGCGCTCGATGGCAGAGTTCACGGTCGTGCGAGAACTCGTCACGCGCCACAGTTCGACGAGCGTGCGTACCGCGTCGACGAAGGCCGGCGCGCGCACACGGCCGCCCGGATCCTCGGTGTCGGGTCCGAAACTGTCGAGCACCCGGTCGGCGGCCGGCCGGAAATCCGCTGCCGCGAAGCTCCACCACTCGGCCCGCTTGTGAAGGAAATCCATGAGGAGCGTCTTCGCCGTCACCTCGCCGACATCGTCCAGCAGCCACTCCCATCCCTCGCGTGCGTCGGCGTGACGAGGCTGCAGCAGCGCCGCGAGGAAATGCAGCCAGGCGTCGGCCCGTACGCGCTCCGCGGCTTCGAGCAGCGCCGGTGAAAAAGGCACGCCGGCTCCGAGCGGGGCGCGGCTGACCAGTCGCCAGAACCAGCCGTGAAAGGTCTCGATGGTCAGCGGCACACGCGCCGTCACGACGCGTTCATAGAGCTGCCGCGCGCTGGCGAGTGCGCGATCCGCCTCCGGGCCGGACAGGCCGCGCGCCTCGAGTGCAGACCGGAGGTCGACGTCATTCGCTTCGGCGAGATGGCGCAGTTCACGCAGCAGTCGCGCGTGCATTTCTTGGGCCGCGCGACGGGTGAAGGTAATCGCCAAAATTTCACCCGGCGCCGCTCCGGCGAGCAGCAGCCGGATCACACGGCTGACCAGCAGCCACGTCTTGCCGCTGCCGGCACAAGCCTCGACGACCGCGCTGCGCAGCGGATCGCAGGCCAAGCGGATGAAATCGCGTGCGCCGATCGGCGTGCCGTCGGCCTGGTAATCGCTCACGTCTCAGTGCCTCTGTCGTCTTCTTGTGCCCAGTGGTCGCGGCGACACAGGCCTCGCATCTCGCAGCGGCCGCAGACCGTTTCGCAGCCGATCGCGGGCAGCGGCGCGCCGTCGGCGATGCGTTGCAGGTCTTCGCGCAACCGCATTCCTATCGCTTCAGTCAGTGGGCCGAGCGCCTCATCTGGCGCAACGGATTCGACGCCACCGCGGCGGTCGCGGGCGCGATCGAAGCACAAGTACTGAGCCTCATCCGGCGGCCGCGGCAGCAGTAAGCCATAAAACGGCAGCTGAATTTCTTCGCCGCGTCGGCCCAGCGCGCGGCGCAGCACGACCGGATCGCGCGCCTTGTAGTCGATCAACACCGTCGCTCCGCCGGGCCGCGCATCGACCCGATCGATGCGTCCCGCGAGCTCGAGATTGCGGCCGTCGCGCAACGCCACCGACGCCCGGTGTGATTCCTCGCCCGCGGTCCAGCGCCAGCCGGCAGCGGCGTGCTGCTGCAACCAGGCGACATATCCTGCAACCAAACCGTCGAAGCGTCGCTGATACGCGAGCATGCCTGGTGCGCGAGCCAGTTGCGGCGCGAACACCGCACGCGCATGTTCGCGCAGACTCGTCACAAGCTCGGCAGCGCCGAGCGCCGAGAAGTCGGCGCCGCCCCAGGATCGGTGAAAGCGCTTCAGCACTTCATGCAGCGCGATGCCGAAATCGCGTTTATCAGGCAGTTCGATCACATCATCGGGCTCATCCAGACCGAGCATGCGTCGGGCATAGAACTGGTACGGGCAATCGACCAGACTCTGTGCATCGCCCGCCGTGACCCGCGGCGGCAGCAGCTGCGGCGCAACGGGCCGCGGCAACGTGGCAGGCACGGGCGACACACCATAGTCGAGCCACTGAGGTTCCCGCACGAGATCGTCACCGGTCGCCTGCCGACTGACGAACTGCAGGCGCTCGAGAAGCGGTGAAACCGGATTGGGCTCGTCGCCGATGCGGGCGCGCCAGGCGGCCAGTGTGAACGGTGTCCGGGCCAGCAGCACCGCCAGCCGCGCCGACTCTTCCATGCGCGTTCGCTCGGCGGTGGCCAGCCCGAGTTCGGCACGCACAGCGTTCGACATGAACAGTAGCTCGGACGTCGCCGACGGCAGATGCGACGCATCGGCACCGACGAGCGCGACGGCGTCAAAATCACGCAGCGCAGCCGCGGCCAGCGTCACCATGGCAACCGGCGACTCGACCGCGGTGTCGACATATGCAGCCTCCTCGAATCTGAGGGCCAGCAACGCGCGGAAGTCCGCAAATGTCGCTGCGGCCCGCTGCGACGCCAGCTGATGGTCGAGCCGATCGAGTTCGGCCAGTACCGTCCGCCCGACTGGATCGGCTTCGAGACCCGTCTGCATTCCGAGCGCCGTCATCGCATGTCGCAGCGCGCGCAACTGCCCGCTCAGCGTGTTCGTAGCGCGCCGCGTCGCCTGCACTTCCGCCTCCACCAGCCGAAGCACTTCGAGCGCACGATCGTAGGTCGCCTGGTCGTAGGCCGCTCGGTCGAGCATGGTGTCGTCGTGCCGGGCGACCTCAGTCAGGGCGCGGCGTATCGCCTGCGCGCCCTGCACGACTCCGCTCGAGCGGATCGCGCGCTCGATGACAGCGACCTCATGGCCTTTGCCGGCACGTTCGGCCAGCGTGAAACTCGATTTCAACCAGTCGAGCAGATCGCGCCAGTAAAAATCGTCGCGCACGAGGTCGAGCCATCTCATGATCGCGGCAGCCGCGCTCGTCGTCGACAGCTTCCAGCCGGTCTCATCGTGCACGAGGACCTCGGCGCGCTCGAGCAGCGCGCGCACACGGCGCGCAAGCAGGCGATCGAGCGCGACAAGGGCGATCATCGTCCGGCCCTCGCGCAGCCAGGTCAGGGTCTGCTGCGCCACCACGCTCGCCGTTTCTTCGAGGCTCGCGCCGCACGTCAGTACGACGGGCGGCACGCTCGCGCGCCCGAGCAACGCCTGCGCTCGAGCGGCGATCGGCGCGGACTCGCCGCTCGCAGTCAGTTCGGGCCACGCGGCACCGAGCATCGGCGCGGCCGTGAGTGCCATCGCAACGTCGGGCACCAGATGCAAAACCTCCGACCGGGCCGCGGCGCGCTCGACAAAGGCGCGCTCCCATGACTCGACGGCGGTTGCCTCCGCAGTCGCGATGGCATCGCTCAGGTAGACCAGCGGCCCCTGCAGCGCCGCCGCACGTACGGCGAGCGCCGCAATCATCCGCGCAGCACCGTCGCCTGCCTCCCTGCGCGCGCGCCACAGGCGCAGGACCAGTTGTGCCGGCGCCTGGAGGACACGGCTCGCACGGCGGCCGAAGTGGCGCGCTAGGCTCGCCTGCAGGCGCTCTTCGAGCGCCTCGGGCTGATCAACCGCTGCAAGCGTCAGCTCGTCACAGATGCGGGCGACATCGCTCGCCAGTGACCAGAGGGTCTCGGACTGCTCGCCAAAACTGCGCGCGATCCACTCGTTGGAGCGCAATGCGGAAAAAATCTCGACGCGTGCCTCGATGCCCGAGTCCTCGCGATCGCCCGACCATGTCACTAGTGGGACCACGCGCGGCAGGATCAATGCACGTCGGCCAGAGGCCTCGTGCAGCGCGGCGCGGGCACATTGGGCCAGCGCACCACTGGGCACGACCCATGTCAGCGCACCGAGCTGTCGTTCCTGCGCACCGTGACCACGGGCGAACTCCAGTACGGCCTGCGCGGCGGCCGGCCAGAATCCACAATCGGCCGCCACATGCAGTCGGGTCAACGCCATGCGGTCATTGTATGGATCGCTGCTGGATGCTCAGCCGTTCGGCCGGTGACGATCGGGCTGGACCAAGATGGGGTCAACGTTGTACCATCGCGGTCAGTCCATGCCTGCCCGCCCCGGTTCCGGGGTTGTGCGCCGGCCCCATCATCCCCACCTTCTCTTCCTTGCGATTGCGTCGATCCGGGCGCCAGAGGAATACAAATGAGCGACATCAAGTACACCAGCGACGCGAGCTTCGAGCAGGACGTTCTCAAATCGAGCACGCCGGTCCTCGTCGACTACTGGGCCGAGTGGTGTGGGCCCTGCCGCATGATCGCGCCGATACTGGACGAGGTGTCGAAGGAGTACGGCGACAAGATCGCGGTGGCCAAGCTCAATGTCGACGAGAATCAGTCGACACCCGCCAAATACGGCATCCGCGGGATCCCGACGTTGATGCTCTTTAAAAACGGCGCCGTCGTTGGCACCAAGGTCGGCGCACTGTCCAAGTCGCAACTGACGCAGTTTATCGACAGCAATATCTGAAGTCTTACCCGGGCCGGCGCTCGCCGGCCCGCCCGCCCCGCGGGCGCCCGAAACAGTCTATGGGCGCCCCACAACTCCTCCGGTAGTCCCAATGCACCTTTCAGAACTCAAAGCCCTGCACGTTTCCCAGTTGCTCGAAATGGCCATTGGCCTCGAGATCGACAACGCGAACCGGATGCGCAAGCAGGAACTGATGTTTGCCATCCTGAAGAAGCGCGCCAAAGGTGGCGAACAGATCTTCGGCGACGGCACGCTCGAAGTACTGCCCGACGGCTTCGGCTTCTTGCGCTCGCCGGAAACCTCATATCTCGCCAGCACCGACGACATCTACATCTCGCCGTCGCAGATTCGCCGCTTCAACCTGCACACCGGCGACACGATCGAAGGCGAGATCAGGACGCCGAAGGATGGCGAGCGCTACTTCGCGCTGGTCAAGGTCGACAAGGTCAACGGCGTAGCTCCAGAGGCGACCAAGCACCGCATCCTGTTCGAGAACCTGACGCCACTGTTCCCGAACCAGCCGCTGACCCTTGAGCGCGACATGAAGGGCGACGAGAACATCACCGGCCGCCTGATTGACATCATCGCGCCGATCGGCAAGGGCCAGCGCGGCCTTTTGGTATCGAGCCCGAAAAGCGGCAAGACGGTACTGATGCAGCACATCGCCCATGCGATTGCGCAGAACCATCCCGACATCGTGCTGATCGTTCTGCTGATCGACGAGCGGCCGGAGGAAGTGACGGAGATGCAGCGCTCGGTGCGGGGCGAAGTCGTCGCTTCGACTTTCGACGAGCCGGCCACACGCCACGTGCAGGTCGCCGAGATGGTGATCGAAAAGGCCAAGCGACTCGCCGAGAGCAAGAAGGACGTCGTGATCCTGCTCGATTCGATTACGCGCCTGGCCCGCGCCTACAACACGGTCGTGCCCGCCTCCGGGAAAGTGCTGACCGGTGGTGTCGACGCCAACGCCCTGCAGCGGCCGAAGCGATTCTTCGGCGCAGCGCGGAACATCGAGGAAGGCGGATCGCTCACGATCATCGCCACGGCGCTGATCGATACCGGCTCGCGCATGGACGACGTCATTTACGAGGAGTTCAAGGGCACGGGCAACATGGAAATCCACATGGAGCGCCGGCTCGCCGAAAAGCGCGTGTATCCGGCGCTCAACGTCAACCGCTCCGGTACGCGCAAGGAAGAACTGCTGCTGAAGCCCGAGATCCTGCAGAAGGTGTGGATCCTGCGGAAGCTGCTCTACGGCATGGACGAAATCGAGGCGATGGAGTTCCTGCTCGACAAGATGAAGGCCACGAAGAGCAACGCCGAGTTCTTCGACATGATGCGGCGAGGTGGTTGAAGCGGGAATTCAACGTACGCGCCGATGCACGTCGAGCGCTGCACGGTCCGTCGGTCCTATTGATTTCAAGGGCTTACGGATACAGCCGGTTGCCCGCGACCCCGAATTTCCGGATAATGCGCGGTTCCCAAAAGTACCGGGACCGTGGTCCAGGCAGGCAGGTTGGTTCAGGACAGAACATGTTCAACCACCAGTCACCCTCGATCGGGCGGCCCACAACGAGGCAAAGACATGAAGCAAGGCATCCACCCCGAGTATCGCGAAGTCGTGTTCCAGGACATGCAGAACGACTTCAAGTTCATCACGCGCTCGACGCTCCAGTCAAAGGAGACGATCGAGTTCGAGGGCAAGACCTATCCGCTGTTCAAGCTCGACACATCGTCGGAGTCACATCCCTTTTATACGGGCGCACAGACGCGGATCGTCGAGACCGGCCGGGTGGAAAAATTCCGGCAGAAGTTCGCCGCGAAGAGCGAGGCGGTCAACGCCGCCGCAGCGCAGGCCACTGCCGCCAAGACGCGCCGGAAGTAGGGCGGGATCCGGGGCTGCGGAAGGCAGACAAACAAAAGGGGCAGCCAGCGCTGCCCCTTTTTTGTTTTACGTGGATTCGTTGAGCTGAAGACTGCCTCGATCGCAAGATGAGTTTCGAGCATCGCCCGTCGCCGGCGCGCGTCACCGAGGCCGCCGCTGCGGCCTTTCCGCGCT
>DATEZE010000013.1:0-11996 GCA_035255845.1 Burkholderiaceae bacterium
ACCTGCAGACAGGCCTGTGACGTCAGCAGAATTGATCAATTCGTCGATGAACTGCGTGTTGGACTGTGCCGCCTTGCGGGCAAAGTTCTCGGCTCGATCCGGCCGCAGTTTCCCCTGCTGAACGAGAGCACGCGCGAGACCGGTGAGGGCCCCTGCAGCGGCCGCAGGGCCCTGGGTAACTGCAGACATGGGATGGAACTGTCCCTGATGGGTCGGATCAGACCCAAGTTATAGCGGGCGGGCACTTCTCACGAAGCAAAAAGATACTGCCGATAAGGCCCGGATTTGTAAAGCTTACGTCCCGCAAACAAGGCAAGCCGAAAGAGCAGTGTTCGCGCGCTGCGGGACGTGGAAATGCCAGGGATTTGCGCGATCCGCAGAGCAACCGACTGCGGCAACGATTGAGGGAGTGGTCGGGGTGAGAGGATTTGAACCTCCGACTCCTGCGTCCCGAACGCAGTACTCTACCAGGCTGAGCTACACCCCGACGATGGTGCGGCGGCAACGGCCTGCGCGTCGTCGATTCGCTGCAGCACGCCGATCACCTTTGGAGTGCTATCGATCGCGACCCACCGCGAAAGCGAGCAAGTCTAACAAAGATTCAACATAGATCGACCCCGGCAGGGCTGTCAGCGCGGTTCTCGCGGCCTGCGCTTCCTTCGCGGCCAGCTCAGCCGAGTACGCGATCGATCCGTTATCGGTGACGATGCGCGCTATCGCATCGAAGTCGCCGTGACCATCACGCACCGCCTGCACGACCAGTTCGCGATGCTCGGGAGTCGCATTGCGCAACGCGTGAATCAACGGCAGGGTGACCTTGCCTTCGCGCAGATCATCTCCCAGGCGCTTGCCGATGTCGACGGTATGGCCCGAATAGTCCAGCATGTCATCGACGATCTGGAACGCCCGGCCGAGTGACGCGCCGTAGGTGCCACAACTGTCCTCGGTTCTGCCGTCGGCGCCGGCGAGCACTGCGGCGATGCGCGCTCCCGCCTCGAACAGCGTCGCCGTCTTGCGCTCCACAACGCTGAAGTACCTCTCCTCGTTCACCGACGGGTCGTGCACATTCAGCAGTTGCAGCACTTCGCCTTCGGCAATCCGATTAGTCGCGTCGGCGAGGATGCGCATGACGCGCATGCTTCCGGCGTCGACCATCATCTGGAACGAGCGCGAATAGAGGAAATCGCCGACAAGAACGCTGGCCGCATTGCCGAAGCGCGCATTGGCCGTCGCTCGTCCGCGCCTCAGGTCGGATTCGTCCACGACGTCGTCGTGTAGCAGAGTCGCCGTGTGGATGAATTCGATTACGGCGGCAAGCAACACATGAGCCGTGCCACGGTAGTCGAGTGCGCGGGCGATGAGAAGCAGCACCGCCGGCCGAAGCCTTTTGCCGCCTGCCCCGATGATGTACTCGGAAACCGAGTTGATCAGCGCGACGTCCGAGGCGAGCCGCTCCCGAATCACCGCGTCTACGGCTTGCATGTCGGCAGCGACCGGCGCCAGCACCCGCTTCAGGTCGGGCACGGGTCCGGGTGCACCAGCCGCGACAGATGATTGCGCCGATGCTGCGCGATCGAGCGGGGAACTCGGCGTGCGGCTGGGCTCCATCGAGCCATTATATGAGTCGACGCCCCCGCGTTCCGCGTGGGCTGGCGACACACCGTGGGAATCCCGCGAGCGTGACCGTCGTTTGACGTCCTGCGCCCAAAACAGCGATAATTCAAGGCTTTCCTGGGGCAACGCTGCAACATGCGGCGGGCGAGTTCCGCTGCCTGCAAACTAGAGCGCGTAGCCCGAACAGGTGTTGCCGTGCGACCGACGCTGGTCCGGCCGTGGAGTGAAGAAAATGTATGCGGTGATCAAGACAGGTGGCAAGCAGTATCGGGTCGCAACCGGCGATACCGTCCGTGTGGAGTCGCTGAAGGCGGACGTCGGCCAGCAGGTCAAGCTTTCGGAAGTTCTGGCTGTAGTCGACGGCGGAAGCCTGAAAACCGGCGCACCGCTGCAAGGCGCCGAAGTCGTAGCGACGGTCCTTTCGCATGGTCGCGGCGACAAGCTGACAATCTTCAAGATGCAGCGTCGCAAGCACTTTCAGAAGCACGCTGGTCACCGACAGAATTTCACCGAACTGCGGATCGAATCGATCGCTGCCTGACGGCGAGCGCTCGGCGGGCAGAAAGCGAGAACACCATGGCACACAAGAAGGCGGGCGGATCATCCCGCAACGGTCGTGACTCCCAGTCGAAGCGCCTCGGCGTCAAGGTCTTCGGCGGACAGGGCATTTCGGCGGGGGCGATCATCGTGCGCCAGCGCGGGACGCAATTTCACGCTGGCGACAATGTTGGCATCGGCCGCGATCACACGCTGTACGCGACGGCCGACGGTCAGGTCAAGTTTCAAGTGAGCGGAGCGCAGAACCGCCGCATCGTGAGCGTCCTCCCGAAGCACTGATCTCTCGGACGGCGCCCAGGTTCAAGAGGCCCTGCCGTCCGGCGGGGCCTTTTTCATTGGTGACGCGTGAAATTCATAGACGAAGCGCTGATCGAGGTGATTGCGGGAAAAGGGGGCGATGGCTGCGCCTCGTTCCGCAGGGAAAAGTTCATTCCCAAGGGCGGACCGGACGGCGGTGACGGCGGCAAGGGGGGCAGCATCTGGGCGCGCGCCGACCGCAACGTGAACACGCTGATCGATTATCGCTACGCGCGCGTGCACCGGGCGGCTAACGGCCAGTCCGGCCGCGGGGCGGATTGCTACGGTGCGGGTGGTCAGGATATCGAACTGCGAATGCCGGTGGGAACGGTCGTCACCGACGAAGAAACCGGCGAGCAACTAGCCGATCTTGCGCAGGACGGCGACCGCGTGCAGCTTGCCGCCGGCGGCCGAGGTGGCCTGGGGAACCTGCATTTCAAGTCGAGTACGAACCGCGCGCCGCGGCAGTTCACGCGCGGCGACCCCGGAGAGCATCGTCAATTAAGGCTTGAACTGCGGGTCCTCGCCGATGTCGGTCTGCTCGGCATGCCGAACGCCGGCAAGTCGACGCTGATCCGGGCGGTTTCGAACGCGCGACCGAAGGTCGCGGATTATCCGTTCACGACGCTGCATCCGCATCTGGGGGTCGTTCGCGTTGGCCCGGAACGCAGCTTCGTGATTGCTGACGTTCCCGGGCTGATTGAAGGTGCCGCCGAGGGGGCGGGACTCGGTCATCAGTTCCTGCGGCACCTGAGTCGTACCGGGCTGCTGCTGCATGTCATCGACTGCGTCGGCGCGGACGGCGCAGCCGATCCGGTGGCCGCCGCGCGGGTGATCGCCGCAGAGGTACGGAAGTACAGCCCGCAGCTAGCGCGCAAGCCGCGCTGGTATGTGCTGAACAAGATCGACCTCATTCCTGCGGAAGATCGGTCTGCGCTGGCCGCGGGGTTCCGGCGCCGGCTGCGCACGACCGCCCCCGTCTTCATGGTTTCCGCCGCCACCCGCCAAGGGTGCGCTGAACTCGTCCGGGCAGTGCAGGCGCACGTCGACGCTCGCCGCGCGTCGGCGCCCGCGGTCGAAGCGAGCGGAGTGCACACCTGATGCCGGCGCTGCAGCGCGCACGGCGCGCGGTCATCAAGGTCGGTAGCAGCCTCGTTACCGATGAGGGCCGGGGCCTCGACGTCGCGGCAATCGCGCGCTGGGCGCAGCAGATCGCCTATCTGCGCAATGCCGGAAAGCAGATCGTTGTCGTCTCCAGCGGAGCCATCGCCGAGGGCATGAAGCGGCTCGGATGGTCGCGCCGCCCGCAACAGATCCACGAACTGCAGGCGGCGGCCGCTGTCGGTCAGATGGGGCTGGCACAGGCCTACGAGGCGCAGTTCCGCGCATTCGCACTGAAAAGTGCGCAGGTCTTGTTGACGCACGCGGATCTCGCCGACCGGGCGCGCTACCTCAATGCCCGTTCGACGCTGTTCACGTTGCTTCAGCTCGGGGTCGTTCCGGTTATCAACGAGAACGACACCGTCGTGACCGACGAAATCAAGTTCGGCGACAACGACACCCTGGCCGCGTTGGTGACGAATCTGGTTGAGGCGGACGTCCTGGTGATCCTCACCGATCAGGCCGGGCTCCACTCCGCCGATCCGCGCATAGATCCGTCCGCGTCGCTGGTGCGCAGTGGCGTTGCCGGCGCGGCCGAGCTGGAGGCGATGGCGGGCGGAGCGGGCAGCGCGATCGCGCGCGGCGGAATGTTGACGAAGGTTCTCGCCGCCAAGCGGGCGTCGCGCAGTGGTGCCGACACGCTGATTGTTTCAGGCCGCGAAGACAACGTGTTATGTCGACTGGCCGATGGTGAGTCGATCGGTTCCGAACTCACCGCTTCGGTTCCAGTGCTGACGGCGCGCAAGCAGTGGCTCGCCGACCATCTGCTGCTGAAGGGGCGTGTCGTGGTCGATGACGGTGCGGCCGCCGCCCTGGCTTCCGGCGGCAGGAGCCTGCTGCCGATCGGTGTCGTCGATGTGATCGGCGAATTCCGGCGCGGTGATGTCGTTGGCTGCGTGAAGAAGGACGGGCGCGAGATCGCGCGTGGTCTGGTCAACTATTCCAGCCTGGAAGCGCGACAGATCGCGCGCAAGCCGACCAGCGAGATCGAATCGATCCTGGGGTTCATCGAGGAGCCCGAACTCATCCACCGCGACAATCTCGTGCTGCTGTAGCGGCTAAGCCTTGTCGCCGGTGCGCGAGGTCTCGAACGCACTCGTGACGCTTTGCGTGCGATTCGCCGCATCCGACGCCCGCGACCTGACATGAGGATCTCTGTGGAGCGGGCGGCCGGGCTTGAACACAAAGCGGGACAGTTCAAGCAGTGCCTGCTGATAGACGTCGCGCTTGAATTCGATCACAACCTCGAGCGGCACCCAGTAGTCGTGCCAGCGCCAGGCATCGAATTCGGGATGTGTTGTTGCACGCAGGCTGACGTCGCAGTCGCGGCCAACGAGGCGCAACAGAAACCAGATCTGCTTCTGGCCGCGGTAGTTTCCGCGCAGGTCGCGTCGGATCCACTGGTCGGGCACCTGGTAACGCAGCCACTCGCGCGTCCGTCCGACGATGCGCACATGCTCGGGCCTCAGGCCAACTTCCTCCCACAGTTCGCGGAACATTGCCTGCTCGGGCGATTCACCGTGCTTGATGCCGCCCTGCGGAAACTGCCACGAATGCTGCTTGACCCGCTTGCCCCAGAAGACTTCGTTCTTGCTGTTGAGCAGGATGATGCCGACGTTCGGGCGATACCCGTCCTTGTCCAGCATGCCAACCCCTGAACCTTTAGAATCTGCGACCCATTATAGGGGTCGCACTCTCGCGATCACAACGAAGATAAGCGCGGAGATAGGCGCCGCTTTCCGATGCGTGCCAGAGAATTCCTGATTTCGACCCTCAAGGAAGCGCCCGCTGATGCCGAGGTAATCAGCCACTCGCTGATGCTGCGCGCGGGCATGATCAAGAAACTGGCCGCTGGCATCTACACGTACATGCCGATGGGCCTGCGGGTGATTCGCCGCATCGAACGCATCATTCGCGAGGAGATGAACCGTGCGGGAGCGGTCGAGCTGCTGATGCCGGTCATACAGCCGGCCGAGTTGTGGATGCAATCGGGCCGCTGGCAGAAAATGGGCCCGGAATTACTGCGCCTGAAGGACCGGCACGAGCGCGAATTCATCGTGCAGCCCACCAGCGAGGAGGTCGTTGTCGACATCGTGCGGGATGAGGTTCGCAGCTACAAGCAGCTTCCGCTCAATCTATATCACATCCAGACGAAATTTCGCGACGAGCGCCGGCCGCGATTCGGCGTGATGCGCGGACGTGAATTCACGATGAAGGATGCCTACTCGTTCGATCGCGACGAGGCGAGCGGCATGGTGAGCTACCGGGCGATGTACGACGCCTACGCGCGTATCTTCGAGCGCATGGGATTGCGCTTCCGCGCAGTGGCTGCGGATACCGGCAACATCGGCGGCAATGCGAGTCACGAATTTCAGGTGATCGCCGACACCGGTGAAGACGCGATCGCCTACTGTCCCGATTCAGACTACGCAGCCAACATCGAGATGGCCGAGGCACTGCCATTGCTGGCTCAGCGGGGCACGCCGACGCAACCCCTCGTCAAGGTCCCGACGCCGGACCGGGAAAAATGCGAGGACGTGGCTGCGCTGTTGCGCCTTCCGCTGACACGCACCGTCAAGTCGATAGTGCTTGCGGTGGACTCGCCCGACGCAGACGCTTCGAGCGGCCCCGAGATCTGGCTCGTGCTGATCCGCGGAGATCATGAGCTCAATGAAGTGAAGGTCAGCAAGGTGCCCGGCCTTGACGCCGGATTCCGCTTTGCAACGCCTGCCGAGATCGTCGATCACTTCGGTTGCAATCCGGGTTACCTCGGGCCGATCGGAACCTCGCGGCCCGTCCGCATCGTGGCCGACCGTACGGTGGCGAATATGAGCGACTTCGTCACCGGCGCAAATGAAGACGGCTTTCACTACACCGGCGTCAACTGGGGCCGCGACGTGGCCGAGCCGGTCGTTGCCGACGTGCGCAACGTTGTCACGGGTGACCCATCGCCCGACGGCAAGGGTGTGCTGGCAATCCAGCGCGGGATCGAGGTTGGCCATGTTTTCTCGGGCCTGCCCTACCCGAAGACGATGAACCTGCAGTTCGTCGACGAGGACGGACGGTCGCGGCCAATGGTGATGGGCTGCTACGGGATCGGAGTGACGCGCCTGCTGGGCGCGGCCATTGAGCAGAACCACGATCCCAAGGGAATCATCTGGCCCGATGCACTCGCGCCGTTTACCGTCGTAATTACTCCGGTCGGATATCGAAAGTCGGAAGCCGTGAGGCAGACCGCAGACCAACTCCATGATGAGCTGAGCGCTGCCGGCGTCGACGTACTGCTGGACGACCGCGACCAGCGACCCGGCGTGATGTTTGCCGAAATGGAGCTGATCGGCATTCCGCACCGCGTGACGGTCGGGGAGCGCGCGCTGAAGGACGGCGCGGTCGAGGTATACGAGCGGCGCACGCAAGAGACGGTCACGGTGCCGCTGGCCGAGGCCTACGCCTTCGTTCGGGGCCGGCTTTCGGGCACGTGACGCAAGCTGCGCGCATGACGCGTCGACGCCTTCTGCTCGGTGCAGGGTCCCTCGCACTGCTGCCGAAGCTCGCGCGTGCGGGTGCGCAGAAGTACGAGCCACTCGCCGATGCCGTCCAGGTCGCCCTTGCCGGTCAGATCGCCGACAGTCGGCCGCCGCAGCGCGGTTTCGCTACGGTTGACGAGCGCATGGCGTACCTCGCCTGGATGGGCGAGATGTCGGAACGCCTGAAGGACCGCATCGCCGACTACGGCGCCCGCGTCGAGTTCCTCAAGACCCTGGACTATGAAACGGCGCGAGCGGGTCTTGATCGACAGCTCGTGCTTGGGCTGATCCAGGTGGAAAGCAATTTTCGCAAGTACGCGGTCTCGGTGGCCGGCGCACGCGGCTACATGCAGGTCATGCCATTCTGGTCACGCCTGATCGGCGACGGCGAACCGCGCCGCCTATTCGAAATGCGCAGCAACCTGCGCTACGGCACCGTCATCCTGCGCCACTACCTCGATATCGAGCAGGGCGATCTGTTCATGGCGCTCGGTCGCTATAACGGAAGCCGAGGCCGTCCGCAGTATCCGAACGCGGTGCTCGCGGCCTGGAAGAGCCGCTGGCACTACGATGCGCCGGCACGGCCGACGCAACTAGCGCCGAAGGGATAGCTCAGCGCTTCGGCATGCCGGGCATGCCGGCGAGGCCGTGCATGCCGCCGAGACCGCGCATCATCTTCGCGAGGCCCCCCTTTTTCATCTGCTTCATAACCAATTGCATCTGCTCGAATTGCTTCAGCAGCCGGTTGACCTCCTGGACCGAGACTCCGGCGCCGGCGGCGATCCGGCGCTTGCGCGAGGCCTTGAGCAGATCGGGTTTGGCGCGCTCGGCAGGCGTCATCGACGAGATGATCCCTTCGATGCGACGGATCTGCTTGTCGCTGTCGGCGGAATTGACCTGGCCGGCCGCCTGAGCCAGCTGCGCCGGCAGCTTTTCGACCAGGCTGGCGATCCCGCCCATCTTGCGCATCTGGCCGACCTGCTCGCGGAAGTCATTGAGGTCGAAGCGATCGCCAGCCTGCATCCGCTTTGCGAGCTTTTGTGCGCTTTCGACATCGACTGCTTTCCTGACATCCTCCACCAACGCGACGATGTCGCCCATGCCGAGGATTCGGCTCGCCATGCCGGCCGGGTTGAAGCGCTCGAACCCGTCAAGCTTTTCGCCGACACCGACAAACTTGATTGGCCGGCCCGTGATCTGCCGCACCGACAGCGCAGCGCCGCCACGCGAGTCGCCGTCGAGCTTCGTCAGGATGACTCCGGTCAGCGGCAGCCGCGCGCCGAAGGCGTGCGCCGTGTTCACCGCGTCCTGACCGAGCATCGCGTCAACCACGAACAGCGTCTCGATCGGCTGCAGCCGCTGTTCCAGCGCGGCAACCTCGTGCATCATCGCTTCGTCGATGGCCAAACGTCCGGCCGTGTCGACGATCAGCACGTCGAAGAATTGCCTGCGTGCGTGCTCGAGCGCACGTGCGGCGATGTCCAGCGGCGCTTCACCAGCGGCCGAAGGAAAAAACTGTGCGTCGGCCTGCGCCGCAACCGCGCGCAACTGCTCGATGGCCGCCGGGCGATACACGTCGGTCGAGACCACCAGCACCTTCTTGTTGCCTTCAGCGCGCAGCCAACGCGCAAGCTTTCCAGCGGTGGTCGTCTTGCCGGCACCCTGCAGGCCGGCGAGCAGCATGACTGCAGGCGGCTGCGTCGCGAGGTTCAGATTGGTTTGCGCATCGGGCAGGTCACCGCCCATCAGCAGCGTGAGTTCGCGCTGGACGACACCCACCAGCGCCTGGCCTGGCGTCAGGCTGCCGACGACCTCTTCGCCCTGGGCGCGTTCGCGCACTCGTACTATGAATTCGCGCACAACCGGCAGCGCGACATCGGCTTCGAGCAGCGCCACGCGGACCTCGCGCAGCATGTCCTGCATGTTCTGTTCGGTCAGGCGTGCCTGACCGCGCATCGTCTTGACGACGCGTGCGAGCCGGGAGGTCAGCTGTTCCAGCATGGGGAGAATGAACAAAGGACGAGCGGGTGCATGGTATAAATTCTCATGCCACTGCGCTCCGAATGGCTCGTATTGTACGGCGCCGTCGTCGCGCTCTACCTCTTCGTCGCGTGGCGTGAATGGAGCACGCTGTCGAGCAGTGCCGAGCGCCTGGCCGCGTGGCCGAGCGGCCTGCTTGCAGTGGCGTTCGTGTTGCACGGCGTGTTGCTCTGGCAGGCCATCATCGGTCCCGAGCAGTTCCACTTCGGCTTCGCCTATGCGCTGTCGGCCACGCTGTGGCTGACCGTGCTGATCGTGTGGGCGGAGAGCTACTTCTCGGCATCGCGCGGCCTGCTGCTGCTGGTGCTGCCTCTGGCCGCGCTGGCGTCCGGGCTGCCGGTCGTGTTTCCCGGCGCGGCGATCGGGCCGGAGACGACGTCGGTCGTGTTCCGCCTCCACCTCGTGCTAGCGATCCTCGCCTACAGCCTGCTGACGATCGCTGCGATGCAGGCGCTGCTGATGGCGACGATGGACCGCCGCCTGCATGGCGATGTGCTGGCAGAACGCACGCCGCTCGCGCGCTTCCTCAACCGGTTGCCGCCGCTGCTCGCGATGGAGACCGTGCTGTTCCGCCTGATCGCCGCCGGCTTCATATTGCTAACCGCAACCCTGGCGAGTGGGGTCTTTTTCTCGGAACAACTGTTCGGCCGTCCGTTACGCTTTGACCACAAGTCGGTCTTCACGATCGCGGCCTGGCTGGTATTCGCTGGACTGCTCGCGGGGCGGCGCTTTTTCGGCTGGCGAGGACGCACCGCACTGCGATGGACATTGATCGGGTTCGTGATGCTGGTGCTGGCCTATATCGGCAGCCGCTTCGTGCTCGAGGTGCTGCTGGGGCGGGTGTGATGGGACGAATCATCTTTTTTGTGTTGCTGGCGGTGGCCGCCTATCTGGTCTGGAAGTCGTTGCAGCGTGCCAGCCGAAGAACGGATCCGAAGCCGCCTCCGGCCGCGACCCAGGCAATGGTGAGCTGCGCGCATTGCGGGCTGCATCTACCGCAAACCGATGCGCTGGTCGACGGCAACCGCTATTTCTGCAGTGATGAGCATCGTCGCCTCAGCGCCTCAGCCTGATCCCGACCCGGTGTCCGTGGTCGAACCGACGGTCGAGGAGATCGCTGGCGGCACGACAGAAGACGCGCCGTGGCGCACGCTCGAATACTTCGCCACGACTCGTGTCATCGTTGCCAGCGCTCTCGTCCTCGGCGCGGCTGCTTTTGGTTTCCGCAGTCTCGCGAGTGCTGGCGCGCCGCAGTTCGGACTGCTGCTGACGCTCGGGTATTTCGTCGCAGCGGCGCTATTTGCCGGGCTGTCGCTCTACTTTCATCGCCGCTTTCTGTTGCAGGCGTTCGCTCAACTTGCGCTCGACCTCGGTGCCGTCACGGCGCTCGTAATTGCCGGAGGCGGGGTCGCGTCGGGCTGGGTCATCTTGTACTTGCTCCCGCTCGTGGGCGCATCGATGCTGCTGACATCGATCCAGGTTTTTTTCGTCTGCTCGATTGCGGTGCTTGCCATCCTCGTCGACGCCGGGCTGCGCGCGCTGGGTGCGGAGTCGGGGGAATCGCTCCTGTTCCAGACAGGGCTCTTCGGTGCCGCGCTCTTCGCCTTGTCGGCATTGCTGCGTGCGCTGAGTGCCCGGCTCGCCAGCCAGGAGCGCCTTGCCCGCAGCCGCGGCCGCGATCTGCAGAACCAGCTTGCGATCAATCGCCTCGTCATCGCACAGATGGACCAGGGTGTGATCGTCGTCGATCGCGGCGGGCGGGTGCGGGCGAACAATCGTGCAGCGCGGCGCATGCTGGGACTGGACTCCACCGCGCAGCTGACCGGCGAGCGTCTCTCCGACATTTCGGCCGCGAGCGAACTGGCGGTCGCATTTTCGGTTTGGAGCGAAGGCGGTCGCAGCGAGGGTCTGTGGTCCAACACGATCGTTCCGGCGCCCGGCAGCGAGGCACCGGCGCCCGCCGAGTCGCGGCTACGCGCGCGCTTCGCTCGCCCGTCGGCACCGACTTCCGAGGAATTCGTGATCTTCATCGAAGACGTGCGCGATGTCGAAGACCGCGCCCAGCAGCTGAAGCTTGCTGCGATGGGCCGGCTGACAGCATCGATCGCGCATGAAATCCGCAATCCGCTGGCGGCAATCAGCAACGCCGGCCAGCTGCTGAATGAAGATGCGCGCGACCCGGTGCTGAAGCGGCTCGCGGCTATCGTGCGCGAGAACACGCAGCGGCTCAACCGCCTGGTGGAAGACGTACTGCGTGTTGCACGGCGCGAGCCGCCGCTGGGCGACGAGATCGCGCTGGGGGATTTCGCCCGCAACTTCCTGGACGAATTCGTGCGCGACCGTGGATTGCCTACCGCCACGGTCGAAGCTCAGTTCACCCCGGACCAAAGAGTGAAGTTCGAACAGTCGCACCTGCGGCAGGTGCTTTATAACTTGGTCGACAATGCACTGCGCTATGCGAGCGGGGGGCCAGGCTGCGTCTGTGTCATCGTCGAGCCTGCGCCGGAGGGCGATCGTCCGCAACTGTGGGTGCTCGATGACGGCCCGGGCGTGCCCTTTGAGGCTCGTACCGGACTCTTCGAGCCATTTTTCACGACGCGCAATCAGGGCACCGGACTCGGTCTGTTTCTCGCCCGCGAATTCTGCGTGACCAACCGGGCCGAGCTCAGTTATGCGTCGCGCCGGGAAATCGACGGCAGCTCGCGCGACGGTTTCCTGCTGCGCTTCGGCCTGGGCTCGCGTGCCGACGCGAGCCTGCACGGCTTCCTCGACACGATCCCAATTCGATGATCGAGTCCG
>DATEZE010000014.1:0-2025 GCA_035255845.1 Burkholderiaceae bacterium
GTCAGAACCTTCTTCGCGTGGGAGTTGCGACGTGACACGCAGGCAGTCTAGACCCCGCCGCGGATCAGCGGCGCCTTCAACGCCTCGGCGAGTGAGTCGGCAGCATCGGAATAGTGCGCGCGGGTCTCGGGCGACAGGCCCGGCTTGTTGGCTGCCGCGACCAGCCATGTCTGCAGCTGCCGCGCGTTCTGCCGCATCAGCGCGCGCGCATCGGCAGGATAGCCTCCAGACGGCGCGAGGACTGCGCCGGTCACTCGCCGCAAGTGCTCGCGCTGCAGATTCCTGCGCAGCGGATCCGACTCCGACCCGGTCCGTGCCTCTTCCCAAATGGCAACCTGCACGGTGCTGTACAGCTCGGACAGACGGAAGGTCTCGCCACCCTTCTTCGCCTGTGCGTTGCTCTCGACGATGCGCCGTGCGACAACAGGGCTCATCAGACGGTTCAGCACGTCGCGCTGGACCGCGAGCACGCGGTCTGAAAGCGCCAGCTCGACCATCGCCGGCATCGCCTGCGGGTTGCTGAGATAGAGCTCCTCGCGCTCGAGTCGATCCGAGGCCAACTTGCGCATGAACTCTGGCGACACCTTGAAGCTGCCACTGCGGAAAAGCCCCTCGGTGATGATCGTCAGAGCCTCGCGCTGCTTGCTTGGCGTCACCGGCGTGATCGGCAGACGTGTCGAGCCGGAGACATCGTTGGTGAGTTCGGCTCCGCCGACATACTTCGCGGCGAGTCCCATCGCCTGGCCCAGCTGGGTAAATCCGGTCAGGAAACGCCTGCGCAGCACCGAGTAACTGTCGCCGGCCGGGAGTTGTCGCTGCTCCAGCCGCAGCCACAGCTCCTGGGACAGCTTCACGCGACGCCGGTAGAAGCCGAGCGGGTCATTGCCGAGATCGTTCTGGTTGACCAACGGGTCGATCGAGAAGCCGACATCCTCGTCGGTCGCGAATGCAAGTTCGCGCTCGCCGGCCCGTGCAGCGATGCGCGCGAGTTCGTGCTTTTCCTCATCGGGCGCGATCGGCTTGTACGCATACTCGATCGCCCAGAAATCGTAGGCACCAAGCGTCGGAGTGAAGTACGAGCCCTGTTTTTCATCCCGGAGCGCGAGGTTCACCGGCGTGTATTCCATCACCGAGCCGGTGAGGCCGTTGACCTGCGCGTACGCCTTGTCCGAAATCTGCTGCTGGGTGGCGACCGTGGAGGCACGGAAGTTGTGGCGCAACCCCAGCGTGTGGCCGACCTCGTGCATCGTCACGTCCTTCAGGAAATCAGCGACCAGTTGGTCGGCCTGCGCACTGTCGGGGTCGAGTTCGCCACGCGCCTCGAGCAGCGCCAGCGCAAAGCCGACCTCGCGCGCCGCATGCTCACGGTAGTTGCACAGGCGGCCATCGACCGAGCCGATGGTCTCGATGCGCAGATTGCCGGTCGCCTCGTCGTACATCGGCTGATAGGCGACGACACCTTCGGTTCGCAGCGCGCGGATATTTCGCGTCACATTCGCGTCCCAACCAATATCAGCGTCGAGAATCTCGCCGCTGCGCGGATCGACATGCGAAGGCCCGATGGCTCCGAACGACGGCGTGGCCGTCGTCAGCCATCGCACCGACGAGTACTGCGTCTCGCCGAGATCGAAGTCCGCGTCATCCGGCTGCTGCAAGACGACGATCGCGTCCTTAAAGCCAATCTTCTCGAACGCCTTGTTCCACTCCATGATGCCCAGCCGGATCGGCTCGCGATGCTTTTCCGGGATCTCGTTCGAGAGCCAGAAGGTGATCGGCTTGACCGGCTCCGACAGCGCGGCGTTCGGATCCTTCTTCTCGAGTCGCCAGCGCTGCACGTAGAAGCGCACCGGCGAGAACTTCGAGTCATCGCTGAAGTCGACCTTGGCTGTGTTGAAGTGACCGATGCGCGAGTCGGCCGGGCGCGCCGCCATCGGCTGCTCGGGAAGCTTCGTGAACGAATACAGGAAGCCGAGGAAGAAGCTGCGCGGATCCTCGATCACGGCGGGCGGCGGATAGAACGGCGCC
>DATEZE010000015.1:0-22565 GCA_035255845.1 Burkholderiaceae bacterium
ACTGCCGATCGCATCCATCACCAAGCTGATGACGGCGCTGGTCACCGTCGAAGCCAACCTTCCGCTCGACGAGAACCTGACGGTCACGCAAAACGAAGTCGTGCGCGCGAATGTTCGTTCCAACCTGCGCCCGGGCATGACAATGACGCGTGACACCGCCTTGCACCTTGCGCTGATGTCGTCGGAAAACCGTGCGGCGCAACTGCTCGGGGGGACGTACCCCGGCGGGATTGATGCCTTTGTCGAGGCGATGAACGCCAAGGCCCGCATGCTCGGAATGATGGACTCGCACTTCACCGATCCAACGGGGCTGTCCCCGGACAATCGGTCGAGCGCGAATGACTTGGTCCGGTTGGTAAAAGCGGCGTACGAGCATGACGTGATCCGCCAGCACTCGGTTAGCGGCGAAATGGCATTGCCGGTGGGCAAGCGCATCGTTCGCTATGGCAACACCAATCGACTGACCGCCAATCCAGAATGGGACATCGGACTGCAGAAGACGGGCTACATCTCCGCGGCCGGGCGCTGCCTTGTGATGCAGGCCGTTGTCGAAGGGCAGCGGATCGTCATGGTGCTGCTCGATTCCGTCGGAAAGTATTCACGCCTGGGTGACGCCCAGCGCATCCACGACTGGCTCACGGCCAAACGCCCCGCAGAAATCAGTCCGGCGCCGGCGCGGCCAGTGGCAAACACCGCCGCCGCGGCGAAGCCGATCTGATCGCCGCGCGGCTAGGCAGCCGTCCGCGTGTGACCAAGCGCGGAGGAAATCCGCACCGCCGTAGCCTGCAAGTCCTCGAGCCACTCGTCCTGCATGCGTTCTGCGGGCGCCGACACCGAAAGTCCCGCGACCAGCCGACCCGTGTCGTCCCGAACTGCGGCCGCGATGCATCGCACGCCGAGTTCGAGCTCCTCGTTATCGCGGGCGTAGCCTCTGGCGCGCACTTGCGACAACTCGCGCTCCAGTTTCACCAGATCCGTCAGACTGTTGCGCGTATGGCCGGCGAGCCCCGTGCGGGTCGCATAGGCGCGCACTAGCCGGGGATCGTCGGACGCGAGGAAAAGCTTGCCGCTCGACGTCAGGTGCAATGGCGCGCGCCCACCGATGGCGCGGACCACCTGCATGCCCGATCTCTCGCTGTACGAGCGGTCGATGTAGACGATCTCGTCGCCTTGGCGCACGGACAGGTTGACGGTTTGTCCGGTCTTGCGATGAAGTTCCCGCATCGGGTCCAGCGCGGCTTCACGCACTGACAGACGAGCCTTTACAAGGTTGCCAAGCTCAAGCAGCCGCATGCCGAGTCGGTACGAGCCTGGCGTCTCCGCGCGGTCGACAAAGCGACCGATCACCATGTCATTTAAGATCCGGTGCGCTGTCGATGGGTGCAGGCTGGTCGCCGCAGCTAGGTCCTTGAGGCTGACCGGATCTGACCTCGATGCGAGCGTGTCGAGCAGCTTCATCAGCCGCTCGATGACTTGGATGGCGGTCTTTTCGCGGGTGGTCGTCGACATGACGCAAAGCAATATTGTTGCTGGCTGCATTACACCACCATACGAAACGGCGGCCAAGTCCCTTGCGTGCTGCGGGTTTGCGGCTGCTCAAGGCTTGTGGTGGTACGAGCAGATTGATGTTGCTTCGCAGCAGTTCAGGGCGACGCCGGGATCAGGATGCGAGTAGCGCTATTCGTGACATGCCTGGTCGACCTCGTCCGACCGGAGATCGGGTTTTCCGTCATCAAACTGCTCGAGGCTGCCGGCTGCGAGGTCGTCGTGCCCGAAAGCCAGACCTGCTGCGGCCAGCCTGCATTCAGCTCGGGCGACAGCGCCACGGCGCGCACGCTTGCGGAAAAGGTCCTGCGCGAGTTCGAAGGATTCGATTACGTGGTCATTCCGAGCGGCTCGTGCGGTGGGCACGTGCGCGTGCACTACCTCGAGCTCTTCCGCGATCATCCCGACCTGAAGTCACGCGCCGAACAACTTGCGGGTCGCTTGTATGAACTCACCGACTTTCTCGCGAATGTGTTGCAGGTCACGAGCGTGCCGTCAAAGTTCAGCGGCCACATCACCTATCACGACTCCTGCTGCGGGTTGCGCGAACTCGGCGTCAAGCGCCAGCCGCGCCAGTTGCTTGCGCTGGTGCCGGGTGTTCAGCTGACCGAGCTGGACGCCGCCGAGCAGTGTTGCGGATTCGGAGGCACATTTTCGATCAAGTTCGGTGATGTGTCGGGCGCGATCGCCGAGGAGAAATGCCGCAACATCCGTGCGACCGGCGCCGACACAGTCGTGATGGGTGATCTCGGCTGCATGCTCAACATCGAGGGCCGATTGCGTCGTAGCGGTGACAAGACGACGCGCGTGCTGCATGTAGCCCAGGTACTTGCCGGGGATGTCGGCCCCTCCGCGTCCTGAGGCACCGATGCAAACCCAGTCAATGCACTTCAAGGCGCGCGCCGGCGAGCGGCTGGCCGACGCACGGTTGCAGAAGAACCTGAAAAAACTGTCAGAAAAGTTTGTCACTGCACGCGCCGCCGCGATTGAAGAGCTCGCCGACTTCGAGGGTACGCGCGGCGCCGCTGTCGAACGGCGCAATCGCGCGCTGGAGCGCCTGGATCTTTGGCTTGAGACCTTCGAGCGCAACGCGCGCGCTAAAGGGGCGCAGGTGCTGTACGCGCAGTCGGCGCAGGATGCCGCGCGCCTAATCGTCGAGATTGCGCAGAAACATGGCGTGCGCAAGGTGACGAAATCCAAGTCGATGGTCTCCGAAGAGATCCAGCTGAATGCGGCGTTCTCCGCGGCGGGCGTTCAGCCGGTGGAGACCGACCTCGGCGAATACATCCTGCAGATCAATGACAACGAGGCGCCGTCGCACATCATTGCGCCGGTCATCCACAAGGACAAGGAGGAGATCTCAACGCTGTTCGCAAAGGTGCATGCGACCGAGCGCAAGACGGAGATCACTGAGCTGACGCGCGAGGCGCGCGAAGTGCTGCGTAGCCACTTCCTTTCGGCCGACATGGGCGTCACCGGAGCAAATTTCCTGATCGCCGAGACTGGGTCGGTCGCCCTCGTGACCAATGAAGGCAACGAGGGCATGTGCACGATCATGCCGCCGAAGGTCCACGTGGTTCTTACCGGCATCGAAAAGGTGCTGCCGACGTTGGAGGATCTGGCGACACTGATGCGACTGCTGCCGCGCTCAGCCACCGGCCAGCCGATTTCCAACTATTTTTCGATCCTGACGGGTCCGCGCCGCACCGCCGATGCCGATGGGCCTGAGCACATGTACTACGTGCTGGTCGACGCCGGCCGGACCGGACTGCTCGGCAGCGAATTCCAGGACATGCTGCGCTGTATCCGCTGCGGCGCCTGCATGAATCACTGTCCCGTCTACCAGAAGATCGGTGGCCACGCCTATGGCTGGGTTTACCCCGGTCCGATGGGCTCGGTGCTGACGCCGAGCTATGTCGGCCTCGAGAACGCACTCGACCTGCCGCATGCGGCCACTCTGTGCGGCCAGTGCAGCGTAGTGTGCCCGGTGAAGATCCCGTTGCCGGATTTGCTGCGCAAGCTGCGCGAGAAGCAATGGGAGCGCCATCTTCGACCGTGGTACGAGCGCGTAGCAGTCAGTCTTTGGGCGTTCGCGGCCACGACTCCTGCACTCTATGCTCTGGGCACTCGCATCGCGGTGCGCGTTCTGAAGTGGATGGGCGGAGCGGAAGGGCGCATACGCAGCCTGCCGCTCGGCGCTGGCTGGACCGCGACACGCGACCTTCCGGCACCGAGCGGCCGCACTTTCCGCGACCTGTATCGGGAACGCCACGAACGGCAGACCAAGGCCTAGTCCGCGATACAGCGGCTAGGGTTCGACCCTGCAATAGATCGGTCCGGCCGCGTCTCTCGCCGCGGCGTACAGCGCGACAGTTGAGGTGCGCCAGGCGAGCGGCGGCGTGAGTGGTCCGCTGCAGTCGAAACGGCGCGCGTCGCGAAACAGCGTGACGTGCGGCACAAACGGCTTGCGGTCGTAGGGGATGACGAGCTGGTCAAGCCGCGCGCGCGCGCAGGCTGCGGCGGTGTCGAGCTGCGCGTTGCTAAGCCCCCCGGCCCAGGCGACTCGCGCGCGCGCGAACCAGCCCAACGCGTCGATCGACCACTCGAACGTGTTCCGCACGAGGTCGCTACTTGCGCCCGCCACGTGCGCCGCGGCCGCGTCGTCGAGCGTACCGATGAAGGCGAGCGTCAGATGCAGATTGCGCGGCTGCATCGGCCGCGCCTTCGGCACCCGCGGCGCCAATGCCTCGATCAGTTGCTGCAAGCGCCGCCGAGTCGCGTCATCCGGCCACGCGGCGATGAAGCAACGCATCAGGCCGCGCGCGCGCCCCGCGCGCGCGATGACTTACGTGGGGCCGGCTGCGCGGCCCGGATCGCCTCGATGCTGTCCGCGATCAGCTCGGGCCCCGTGTAGATGAATCCGGTGTAGATCTGCACCAGCACCGCCCCGGCCTGCAGTCTCTCCGCAGCATCGGCACCGGTCATGATGCCGCCGACGCCGATGATCGGCAGCTTTCCCTGCAAATGCGAGGCAAGCCGATGCACAACCTCGGTCGCGCGCTCACGCAGCGGGCGGCCCGAAAGCCCGCCGCCTTCCTCGGCATGTCGCAGACCCTGCACTCCGTCGCGCCGCACCGTTGTATTGGTCGCGATCACGCCATCGACGCCGTGCTCAACCAGCACGTCGGCGAGCGGTACGATCGCCGCATCGTCGAGGTCTGGAGCGATCTTGACTGCGAGCGGCACGCGCCGGCCGTGCCGATCCTCGAGGCGGTGGCGCTGCTCGGCAAGTGCCCGCAGCAGTGCAACGAGCTCGCGCTCGCCCTGAAGCGCGCGCAGATCCTTCGTGTTCGGCGAAGAAATGTTGACCGTTACGTAGTCCGCATCCGGGTACACAGCCTCGAGGGCCGAGACGTAATCGTCGGCCGCACGCTCAATCGGAGTTGTCGCGTTCTTGCCGATATTCAGTCCCAGGATTCCGCCGGCGGCGCGGAAACGCTGCTGACGCCGCACGTTGGCGACGAAGCGCGCGGCACCGTCGTTGTTGAAGCCCATCCGGTTGATCAACGCCTGTGCCGGAACGATCCGGAACAGTCGCGGCTTCGGATTGCCGGGCTGCGGTTGCGGCGTAACGGTGCCGGCTTCGATATGACCGAACCCAAGGCTGCCGAGCGCATCGATATGGGCCGCGTTCTTGTCCATGCCCGCGGCCAGTCCCACCGGGTTGCGAAAGGTGAGGCCCATGGCCTGAACCGGCAGGTTGGCGGTGCGGTGGGCGACGAGCCGGGTCAGCCCGAATGCAGCCGCGTGCTCCAGCTTGCCGAGCGTCAGCTCGTGCGCGAGTTCGGGATCGAGCTGGAAGAGGAGGGAGCGCGCGAGGGAATAAAGCACGCCGCGATCTTACCGACGCGCCGCGGTGGGCTCAGCGCCGCGTCGGAGGCTCGCGCAATCGCTCCCAGCGACCGCCGCGCAGGATTTCCACCGGGCGGAAGCGCGCCTTGTACGACATCTTTGGACTCTCGCCGATCCAATAGCCCAGATACAGGTACGGCAGCTTGAGCGCGCGGCACTGTTCAATCTGCCACAGGATATTGAACGTGCCATAGCTGGCCGACGCGATATCTGGATCGAAGAACGTGTATACCGACGACAGTCCGTCGTTGAGCATGTCAATGATCGACACCATCCGCAGCGCGCCCGGCTCGCCCGGCTCCGGCGAGGGATCGCGGAATTCCACGAGCCGCGTGTTGACCTTGCTCTGCAACAGGAACTGGGAATATTGCTCGCGGCTGTCGTTGTCCATGCCGCCGCCCGCGTGCCGCGTCGCTTGATAGCGCAGGTACAAGTCGTAGTGCTCGGCATCGAAGGCAAGCGTACCGACGCGCGAAACCAGACCGACGTGGTGCTGGGCCGCGCGACGCTGTGCTCGGTTGGGCCGGTACTCTGCGACGGGCACCCGCACCGGCACGCAGGCCCGGCAGCCATCGCAGTACGGCCGGTAGGTGAAGATCCCGCTGCGCCGGAATCCCATCTTGACGAGTTCGCTGTAGACGTCGGCATTGATCAGATGTGCCGGTGTCGCTACCTGCGATCGCGCCTGACGGTCATCGAGGTAGCTGCACGGATAGGGCGCCGTTGCGTAGAACTGCAACGCCGAGAACGGGAGCTCTTTGAGATTTGCCACTTCAGCTCAGCGCGCGTACAGAAGGATTCGCCAGCACATCGTTGAGCCGCCGACGGTACTTTGCCCAGGCAATCGGCGGCTGGCGCACGGCCTGGCGCACATATGCGGTGAAATCGTTTCGAGTGATCTCACGTCCCCCGAGAGAAGCGAGGTGCCTCGTGTTCTGCTGGCAGTCTATCATCGCCACCCCTTCGTCCAGCAGGACTCGTACCAGCGCAGCGAGCGCGATCTTCGAGGCATCTGGGCGACGCGCGAACATCGATTCGCCGAAGAACATCCGGCCCAGGCTAACGCCGTAAAGACCGCCCGCCAAAGCTCCATCGACCCACGTCTCGACCGAATGCGCCAGGCCGCGCTCGTGCAGGTCACCATAGGCGTGCATCACCTCTGGAGTGATCCACGTTCCGGCGCCATCGGCGCGCGGTGCTGAGCAGGCTCGAACCACGTCAGCGAACGCGCGGTCGATGACTACTTCGATCGCAGGCTCGCGCGCGCAGCGCCGCAAGGCCTTTTGCAGCGAGCGTGAGACCTTGAACTCGGCGCAGAGGAGCACCATGCGCGGGTCGGGCGACCACCACAGCACCGGTTCACCCTCCGAATACCAGGGGAAGATTCCTTCGGCGTAGCCGGCCAGCAGCCGTTCGATCGACAGTTCCGCACTTGCGGCGAGCAGGCCGTTGGGCGCCCGCAGGGCCGCATCGACCGGAGGAAACGTCTGCCCGGGCGCGAGCCACGGAATCATGCCGCGCTGGCGCGTGGCGCTGCCATGCCTGGATCGATCGATTCCGTGTGCACGCCGAAGCTGCCGCGGGCTCGGTCGGCAAAAAAGTGATGCAGCGTGGCCGCGACGGTGCGAAAGGCGATCTCCGCCCATGGCACGGCGGCTTCCTGGAACAGCTGCACCTCGAGGCTTTCATCTCCAGGGACGAAGGACAGATCGAGCAGCCGCGCGCGGAAAAAGATGTGTACCTGCTCGACGTGCGGCACGTCGATCATCGAAAACAGCGGGCCGAGTTCGACACGTGCGCCGGCCTCCTCGAGGGTCTCGCGTAGTGCACCGGCACCGGTCGTTTCGCCGATCTCCATGAATCCCGCCGGCAAGGTCCACTTGCCGTAGCGCGGCTCAATCGCGCGACGGCACAGCAGCACCTCGTGGCCCCACACCGGAATCGTGCCGACCACGGGTCGCGGATTGACGTAGTGAATGGCGCCGCAGTGATCGCAGCAGGCACGCAGGCGCGAGTCGCCGTCCGGCACGCGCATGGTGACCGGCTGGCCGCACGTCGAGCAGTAGCGCATCGTCGGTCCCAACTCCTGTTGAGTCTATCGCAGGCTTCCCCGGCGAATCCGGGCGAGCGCGATCGGGCTATCGTTCGCGCGTGATTCGCTTCTGTCTGCTGCCCGCCCTGTTCCTTGTGTGTGCACCGGCCTGGGCGTTCGATCTGCAGGCGCACCGCGGCGGACGCGGTGTTGCGCCGGAAAATACGTTGCCTGCATTTGCGCAGGCGCTGGCGGTCGGGGTCACGACGCTGGAAACTGATCTCGCGATGACCCGTGATGGCGTGCTGGTGCTGTCGCACGATCCACGCCTGAATCCCGCGCTGACGCGCGGCCCTGACGGCCGCTGGCTCGACGCGGGCGGACCTGCCATCCGGACGATGACCCTCGATCAGCTGGCCTCCTACGACGTGGGCCGCCTCAACCCGGACACGTCCTACGGGCGCCAGTGGCCGCAACAACAGCCTGCCGACGGTGCGCGTATCCCCACGCTCGCGGCATTGTTCGCATTGGCCCGGGAGCGGCGGGTGCGCTTCAACATCGAAACCAAGCTCACGCCTGACGATGAGGCCGACGCTCCCGATCCGGCCACCTTCGCCCGCGCCGTCGTCGACGAGGTGCGCCGCTCAGGCATGACCGAGCGGGTCGCGGTGCAATCCTTCGACTGGCGCACGCTGCTCGAGGTAAAGCGCATCGCGCCGGAGTTCACCACGTCGTGCCTGACGATGCAGACGCCCAGTACCGACACCGTCAGCGCCGGAGCCGACGGCGCTTCGCGCTGGCACGCCGGGCTACGCGCCGCGGACCACGGCGATTCGATCGTCGGTCTGGTGCATGCGGCCGGTTGTTCGATCTGGTCGCCGTTCTGGCGCAACCTGACGCGGGAGCTGGTCGACGACGCCCATGCGCAGGGCTTGAAGGTCATTGTCTGGACCGTCAACGATCCAACAGACATCGAAGGTGTGATCGCACTCGGCGTTGACGGACTCATCACCGACTTTCCCGAGCGTGCGCGACGTGTTCTGTTGGCGCGCGGTGTCGCGATCGAGTGAATTGCGGCGACTGACGGCGCGTCCGCGTCGAATACAGGTCGGTATACTGCCGCTTTACCGGTAACGCCTGAACCCCGGACGGCACGGGACAGCGCGGAGACAATGACGAAATACGTGTTCGTTACCGGTGGCGTGGTCTCCTCCCTGGGCAAGGGGATCGCCGCCGCCTCCCTCGCCGCGATCCTCGAATCGCGCGGCCTCAAAGTCACCCTCATCAAGCTCGATCCCTACATCAACGTCGACCCCGGGACGATGTCGCCGTTCCAGCACGGCGAAGTGTTTGTCACCGAGGACGGCGCGGAGACGGATCTCGATCTCGGCCATTACGAGCGTTTCATCTCCGCCAAGATGCGGAAGGTGAACAATTTCACGACCGGCCAGATCTACGAATCGGTCATCAAGAAGGAGCGGCGCGGCGAATACCTCGGCAAGACGGTCCAGGTCATCCCGCACGTCACCAACGAGATCCAGGAGTTCATCGAGCGCGGAGCGCGCGCGGCCTGGGAAGGCAAGACCGATGTGGCGATCGTCGAGATCGGCGGCACCGTCGGCGACATCGAATCGTTGCCCTTCGTCGAAGCCGCGCGGCAAATGAGCCTGCGCCTCGGCCGCGGGACGTGCTGTTTCGTGCACCTGACACTGGTGCCGTTCATCCCGATGGCTGGCGAACTGAAGACTAAACCGACACAGCACAGCGTGCAGAAGCTGCGCGAGATCGGGATCTCGCCCGACGTGCTGCTGTGCCGCGCGGACCGGCCGATTCCGGATGAGGAGCGCGCCAAGATCTCGCTGTTTTCGAACGTTCCAAATAACGCAGTGATTTCAGTGTGGGACGCCGACTCGATCTACAAGGTGCCCTCGATGCTGCACAAGCAGGGGCTCGATGAAATCGTCTGCTTCACACTCGGCATGCCGTCACGCCCGGCTGACCTGACTGCCTGGGACAAGCTGGTGTACGCGCTCGAGCACCCCGAGCACGAGGTGAAGATCGGCATGGTGGGCAAGTATGTCGACCTATCGGATTCGTACAAGTCGCTGAACGAGGCGCTGCGCCACGCCGGCATCCATGCGCGGACAAAGGTGGAGATCGAGTACGTCGACTCGGAAGCAATTGAATCAGGCGCGTGGTCGGATCTTTCCCATCTCGACGCGATCCTCGTGCCGGGCGGATTTGGCAAGCGCGGCACCGAAGGCAAGATGAAGGCGATCCGCTACGCGCGGGAAAATGGCGTTCCTTATCTCGGCATCTGCCTCGGCATGCAGCTCGCCACGATCGAGTTCGCGCGCAACGTCTGCGGGCTCAGCGGCGCCAATTCGACCGAGTTCGACCCCGACACGCCGCACCCGGTCGTGGCGCTGATCACCGAATGGATGGATCGCACCGGCCGCATCGAACGTCGCGACGCTTCATCAGACCTCGGTGGAACGATGCGGCTTGGTGCGCAGAAGTGCCCGATCGAGCGTGGCACACTGGCCGATGCGATCTACGGCGGGGAGGTCAACGAACGCCACCGGCACCGCTACGAGGTGAACAACATCTACGTGCCGCAACTCGAAAAAATGGGATACAAGGTCTCGGCGCGGACGCCGGCCGAGAATCTGCCGGAAATCATGGAGCTGCCATCCCATCCGTTCTTCATCGGCGTGCAGTTCCACCCCGAATTCACGTCGACGCCGCGCGCCGGGCATCCGTTGTTCAAAGGGTTCATCGAAGCCGCGCTGGCGCGGCGTGAGCGCGCCACGCGCGGTGATCCGGCCTCGCTGGCACGGGCCGCTGCATGAAGCTCGCCGGGTTCGACGTCGGGCTCGATCGCCCGATGTTTCTGATCGCCGGGCCGTGCGTCATCGAAACCGAGACGATGGCGATCGATGTTGCGGGCCGATTGAAGGAAATCACCAAGTCGCTTGGCGTGCCCTTCGTCTACAAATCGAGCTTCGACAAGGCCAACCGTAGTTCCGGCAAGAGTTTCCGTGGGCTCGGCATCGACGAAGGCCTGCGCATTCTGTCCGAAGTGAAGCGCCAGGTCGGCGTGCCGGTGCTGACCGACGTTCATGACGAAGACGAAATCAAACCGGCCGCCGCGGTAGTCGACATGTTGCAGACGCCGGCGTTCCTGTGCCGCCAGACCGACTTCATCCGCGCATGTGCAATCGCCGGACCACCCGTGAACATCAAAAAAGGCCAGTTCCTCGCGCCTGGCGACATGAAGAACGTCATCGACAAGGCGCGCGATGCCGCACGCGAAGTCGGGCTGTCGGACGATCGCTTCCTGGCATGCGAGCGGGGCGCATCGTTCGGCTACAACAATCTCGTGTCGGACATGCGCTCGCTGGCAATCATGCGCGACACCGGCGCACCCGTCGTATTCGACGCCACGCATTCGGTACAGCTGCCAGGCGGGCAGGGCACTTCGAGTGGTGGACAGCGCGAGTTTGTTCCGGTGCTGGCGCGTGCGGCGGTTGCCGTCGGCGTCGCGGGCCTTTTCATGGAGACGCACCCTAACCCGGCCGAGGCCAAATCTGACGGGCCGAACGCGGTGCCGCTCGACCGTATGAAGGAACTGCTCGGTACGCTGGTCGAACTCGACCGCGCCGCCAAGAAGAACGGATTCATCGAACGCGCCTTTCACTAGGAGAATTCATGGCCGCGGGTTATGTCATCGTCGAAATGAAAGTCACCGATCCCGAGCGGTACAAGGAATACATGGCGGCAGCGCCGGCGACCATCGTTGCGCAGGGTGGCGAATACGTAGTGCGCGGCGGGCAGCTGGAGACGTTGGAAGGCGACTGGCAACCGGCACGGCTGGCGGTGCTGAGGTTTCCTAGCTACGCCGCGGCCAAGAAGTGGTACGAGGACAGCGCGTACCGTCAAGTGCGCGGCAAGCGCGCCGGAGCGACCGAGTATTTCAACATGGTGCTGGTCGAGGGTGTGCCGGCCGCCTGAATCCAACCTCAGAACAACAACACATGAGTTCCATCGTTGACCTGATCGGCCGCGAGATCCTCGATTCGCGCGGCAACCCGACCGTCGAATGCGACGTGCTGCTCGAGTCCGGCGTCATGGGCCGCGCCGCGGTGCCGTCGGGTGCCTCGACCGGATCGCGGGAGGCGGTGGAGCTGCGTGACGGCGACCGGGGACGCTATCTCGGCAAGGGTGTGCTGAAGGCGGTCGAGAACATCAACACCGAGATCTCCGAGGCGGTGATGGGACTCGAGGCGAACGAGCAGGCCTTTCTTGACCGCACGCTGATCGAGCTTGACGGCACCGAGAACAAGTCACGGCTCGGCGCCAATGCCCTGCTTGCGGTGTCGATGGCGGTGGCGAAGGCAGCGGCTGAGGAGGCCGGCCTGCCGCTGTACCGCTACTTCGGCGGCAGCGGACCGATGTCGATGCCCGTGCCGATGATGAACGTTATCAACGGCGGCGCGCATGCCAACAACAGCCTCGACCTGCAGGAGTTCATGATTGTCCCGGTCGGCGCTGCGAGTTTTTCCGACGCAGTCCGCTATGGCGCCGAAGTTTTTCATGCACTGAAGAAACTGATCGACGCGAACGGCATGAGCACGGCCGTTGGCGACGAGGGTGGCTTTGCCCCCAGCGTCGCGAGTCACGAAGCGGCGATCCAGTTGATCCTGCAGGCGATCGACGCGGCGGGCTACACCGCAGGCTCGCAGATCGCCATCGCACTCGACTGCGCGGCCAGCGAGTTCCATCGGGACGGGCTCTACCGGCTTGAAGGCGAAGGACTCAGCCTGACGGCGGAGGACTGGACCCAAATGCTCGCCACCTGGTGCGACAAGTACCCGATCATCTCGATCGAAGACGGGATGGCGGAGAACGATTGGGACGGATGGGCCACGCTGACCGAACGACTCGGGTCGCGCGTGCAACTGGTCGGCGACGACTTGTTCGTCACGAACACCGCGATCCTGCGCGAGGGGATCCGCAAGGGGATCGCGAACTCCATCCTGATCAAGGTGAACCAGATCGGCACGCTGACCGAAACCTTCGCCGCGATCGAAATGGCCAAGTGCGCCGGCTACACCTCGGTCATCAGCCACCGCTCCGGCGAAACGGAAGACGCGACCATTGCCGACATAGCGGTCGGCACCAACGCAATGCAGATCAAGACAGGGTCGATGAGCCGTTCCGACCGCATCGCGAAGTACAACCAGTTGCTGCGAATCGAGGAAGACCTCGGCGACATCGCCAGCTACCCAGGCCGCGGCGCCTACTACAACCTGCGCTGAGTGATGCGGATACTGGGCTTGGTGCTGGCTGTCCTGCTGGTCGCGATCCAGTATCCGTTGTGGTTCGGCAAAGGCGGCTGGTTGCGCGCCCGGGAACTCGAGCACCAGCTCGCCGCCCAGCGCCTCACCAATGAACAGCTGGCTGCGCGCAACGCTGCCGCTGCGGCCGAGATGGCCAGCCTGCGCGAGGGCAACGAAGCGATCGCCGAGCGGGCCCGCCAGCAGCTCAACATGGTGCGCGAGGGCGAAGTGCTGTTCCAGTTCGTCGGTCGCGCGGCCACGCCCTCCAACACGAACGCAACGACACCGCAACGCTGATTCGACCGTGCACAGATGAGCCGGCACAGACGTAAGCGTCGAACCGGGCAGCGTGGAGGCCGACGATGAATCTGCATCGACTGCTGAAGAAGCGCGAGGAACGCGGCACACCGCTACGCGTCGCCCTGATTGGTGCCGGCAAGTTCGGCACGATGTACCTGTCGCGGGTACAGCACACTCCGGGAGTCCGGCTGGTCGCGATCGCCGACCTCGATCCGCAGCGCGCCCGCGAGGCGCTACGGGCGGTCGGCTGGAGCGATTCATCGATCGCTTCGCTGCGATGTTACGACGACGCGCGCCGCATGATCGACGAACCCGATGTCGACATCGTGATCGATGCGACCGGCTCGCCGAGCGCCGGCATCGATCACGTGCTGGCGTGCTGTGCGGCGCGCAAGCATGTGATCATGGTGAACGTCGAGGCCGATGCCCTGGCAGGGCCGCTGCTGGCCCGGCGCGCACAGGAGGCCGGGATCGTCTATTCGCTGGCCTATGGCGACCAGCCGGCGCTTATTTGCGAGATGGTCGACTGGGCACGGGCCAGTGGCTTTGAAGTGATTGCCGCCGGCAAGGGCACGAAGTACCTGCCCGAGTATCACCGCTCGACACCGGCGACGGTGTGGAACTACTACGGCCTCAGCGCCGACGATGCCGCTCGCGGTGGACTCAACCCGCAGATGTTCAACTCCTTTCTCGACGGCACCAAGAGCGCAATCGAGATGTGCGCGGTCGCCAATGCCACCGGTCTGCATGCGCCGGATGGGCTCACGTTTCCACCGTGCGGTGTCGACGACTTGCCGAAGGTCCTGCGACCGCATGCCGACGGCGGCGTGCTGCACCAGCGCGGCCAGGTCGAGGTCATCTCGAGCCTGAACCGCGACGGCACGCCGGTCTACCGCGATCTGCGCTGGGGCGTCTACGTCGTCTTCGCCGGCGGCAGCGAATACGTCGAGCGATGCTTCGCGGAATATGGTCTGGTGACGGATCCCTCCGGCCAGTACGCCGCGCTTTACAAGCCGTTTCATCTGATCGGGCTGGAACTCGGCGTCAGCGTGGCGAGCGTCGGCCTGCGCGGCGAGGCGACCGGTTGTCCAATCGGCTTCACGGCGGATGTCGTCGCGACCGCGAAGCGAGACCTCGCGCCGGGTGACATGCTCGACGGCGAGGGCGGATCAAGCGTCTACGGACGCCTCATGCCGGCCGTAGAGTCGCTGCGGCTCCAAGGTCTCCCGCTCGGCTTGGCAAACAACGTACGCGTGCATCGTCCGGTGGCGGCAGGCCAGCCGGTCGGCTGGGCCGACGTAGAAATCGACGAGCGCCAGCCGGTGGTCATTTTCCGCCGCGAGATGGAAGCGGCCGGCGGGTAAGGATCGCGGACGCGCGTTACTTCGCGGCCCCCGCGGCCTTCTTGCGCTCGCGCATGATCGCGGCCTCATCCAGCTCGTCGTAGTCCCGCGTCGTGCAGCGCTGGACCCAGGCGGCGCGCCCTTCGTCGAATGTCTTGCCCTGCTCGCGCAGTGCGCGCAGGCGCGTGTTGTAGGTTTCGGCGACGCCATCGCGCTTGGCTTCCTCCTCGGTGATCGCCTGCTTGCCGGCGGCGTCCGCGGGATCGAGTGTGTCGCGCTTGCGGGCAAGCTCGGCGTCCATCTTCTTGACCTCGGCGAGTTGGCTGTCGAGCGCCAGCTGCTCCTTTTGCACTTCAGTGCTGATCTTTGCAAGCCGGTCCTGCTCGTTCATGCAGGCACGCAGTTCGTCACGCGTCATCAGGTTGGCGCGGCTCTTCGGCGCGGGTTTGGCCGGCGCGGCCTTCGACGGCGCGTCGGCCGCCAAGGCACTCTCGGCCAGGGCGCCGGCCGCGAGCACTAAGGCGGCCGCGAGGCTGATGCGGAGCGAAGGCGTGTTCGTCATTGCGCAGATCCTAGTGCCGGGTGGCGTGGGCAGTCGTCTCGGTACCGCCACTCGCGAAGAGCTGCGCCACGTCGACGGCATCAAAGGAATAACTGCGACTGCAGAAGTCGCAGGTCACGGTGACGACTCGCATCTCGTCGATGATCGAATCGACCTCTTCTCGACCGAGTGAAAGCAGCATGCGGCCGATGCGCTCGCGCGAGCAGGTGCAGGCAAAACGCGGCGTGAGCGTGGACTGCGGCTGGATCTGTTCCTGACCATACAGTCGGCGCAGCAGAGTTTCCGGTGGCAGCTCGAGCAGTTCGCCGCTCTTCAGCGTCGCTGCAAGCGTGAGCGCGCGGTCCCACGCATCGGAGTCGGTCGGCGGTGCGGTCCCGCCGTGCTCGGGCAGGCGCTGCAGCAGCAGGCCTGCGCTAGCCTGGTCGTCTGCGGCGAGCACGAGCCGTGTCTCGAGCTGCTCGGACTGGCGCATGTAGGCTTCCAACACGGCAGCCATCGATTCGCCGTCGAGGGGCACGATTCCCTGATAAGGCTGCTGCCCCGGCATCGGATCGCGCGGATCAAGCGTAATCGCGAAGCGGCCGCGGCCGCCCCGATTGATCAACTGCCGCATCGAGGCCTGGGCGTCGATCGGCTCTTCGCCGAGCTTGGCGGTCGCCCGCATCGCCAGATCGGGCTGGCATTCGACGACCAGCAGCTTGACCGGACCGTCACCATGGACCTGCATGATCAGCGCCCCGTTGAACTTGATGTTGGTGGCGAGCAGCGCTGCTGCCGCAACCATTTCGCCCAGCAGGCGCGTGACCACTGGAGGAAAGTCGTGCAGTTCAACCATCTGTCGCCACGCGCTGTCGACGCGCACAAGCCCGCCTCGCACTGGCGCGGCATGAAACAGGAACTTCAGCAGGCGGTCGCTCACCGACGGGTCGCCAGCATGCGTGCAAAAGTGTCCACACGCCGGTCTGAAGATCCACGGGCTGCAGTGTGCGACGTCCGCTCGCGCGGGTCTTTTGGTGCAGCGACGAGGTAAAACGGGTTGGGGTGCGGATACATTAATGACCAGCCTTCGCCGCGCCGGCGGGCGGCGTCCTGCAGATGGGGACGGATTGTGTCACGCCGCCTCGACGCTCCCCGGACGAGACAGAATCGTCGACGCGACTGCGCGAGCACGGAATCAACTGGGCCTCGCGCAAGCGAGTCGGTGCAAGTCCTGGGCCCGACAAATCGCCTGAGTCACTTGGTATCGCATGCCGTGCGCAGCAGCCCCGCAGTTCCTGAATCGCAGCCGGGCGTTAGCGACGGCGGTCGTTCGGTTCGCGACTCGATCCGTGCGCCGGCGTGGACCATGACGCAGCGCGAGGGTGCCGTCCGTCGGACCGCCCGTGTGGACTAACTGACTTGCAGCGCCGAAAGCGGTGAATTCGGGGTTTTTAACGGCTTTGCGGATTAGCCAGCAGCCGCGATCGCAATCACGTGGTATCGAATAACACTGGCGGCGTCGATACAGTCTGCAGCGCATCCCGGAGGACGCATGAATTTCGCCGCCATTTTGAATATGCCGTTGACCCAATTGCTGGGCCGCCGCAAGCCGGCATCCCCGCCACGGGCCCTAGCGCCGAAGCCTCGGATGGGCGCGACGCTATGCTGCGCCGGCTTGCGCATGACGGTGCAGGCCGGACTGACCGACGAAATGTGGGCGTGGCTGGCCGCGCTGGGATGGCGCGCACTGCGCGGCGGTGAGAACCGGCTGCACTACCGCGCGCTGTCCAGCCCGCTGGTGAACCGCCTTTACGACGTCGCTCCGGATGACCGGCAGAAGATCCTGCTGCTGGCGATTCGTGAGGCCACTCGCCCGCGCGAGACGACGCGCGCCGAACGCGCGGCGTCAAATTAACCGATTCGTGGTACGCGCCGGCGCCGCTTCGTCGATAAAGTAGCCGGCCGGAGGAAAAGTACAAGAGGTGAGTTTCGTGGGACCAGTACTGGACCGAGTTCGGACGTTGTTCAACGTCCGTGTATCGCGCGGGACGCCATCGATTGGAGCCAAGCCGCGGATTGGCTCACGCATCAATCGTGACGACCTGCGCATGACGGTTCAGGCCGGCATGACCGACTCACTGTGGCACTGGCTCGTCAAGCAGGGCTGGAGAGAAATCACCTACCGCCCCGACCGACGTCGCTATCGCGACCTTCCGGGGGCTTACGTGACCCACCTGGTAGACGCTCCGGTCGAGCACCGCGAGCGCGTGCTCGAGGCAGCGATCGCCAACGCGACGCTGCGACCGATACCGGCACGGCGCGGACCCTGGGCCCACACCCGCGGCCGCTAGTCGGAGCGCCAGCGTGCGGTCGAGTGTTGCCGCCGGCAGACGCTTTTCGGAGTTCCGCATCGGGCAGACATTCGGCGCGACGCTTGCCGTGTCGACCGAGCATCTCGATCGCGGCGCCGAGTTAATCGGCGATTTCAACCCACTGCACGTCGACGAGGAATTCGCGCGCCGCTCGCCGTTCGGCGGCCGCATCCTTCATGGCGTTCTGACATCGGCGCTGATGAGCGCGCCATTCGGCAATCTGGTGTCGGGTACTGCGCTCGGCTACCTCGAGCACAACACACGCTTTCTCGCGCCGGTGCGCCCGGGCGATCGGCTGACGATCGAATGGACCATCACCGACCTCGTTGTGAAGCCGCACCGCGGTGGAGGCGTTGTCGTCGCCGAATGTCGCGCCGTCAACCAGGATGGCACGATCGTGGCCAGCGCTACCGGCAAGATGCTCGTATCCGACAGCTAGGCGACTGCCGGCCCAGCGGCGCGCGTGGCCTCGAGTTCGCGCAGCACGCGGCGCTGCACCTTGCCAGTGGTCGTCATCGGCAGCGCATCGATGAATTCGATCTCCTTCGGGTATTCGTACGGGGCGAGCTTGCCGCGGACGTGAGCCTGCAATTCGGCCACCAGCGCTTCGCTTCCGGTGTGGCCAGACGCCAGGACCACGAAGGCTTTCACTACTGCGCCGCGCTCGGCGTCGGGTTTCGGCACGACGGCGACGTTGGCCACGGCTGGATGCCGTATCAGGCAGTTCTCGATCTCGCTCGGACCGATGCGGTAGCCGGCGGCCTTGAACATATCGTCGGCCCGGCCCGCATACCAGAGATAGCCGCGACTGTCTCGGCGCGCCAGGTCACCGGTGCGACACCAGTCGCCGGTGTACTTCCGTTCGGTATCGCCGGGGTTACGCCAGTAGCCGAGGAAAAACACCGGGTCCGGATGCCCGTGGATATCGCGCCGGTGTACCGCGACTTCGCCGGTTTCGCCGTCGGGCACCGACTCGCCTCTGTCATCGATCACCGCAACCCGATGGCCCGGATATGGGCGTCCCATGCTGCCCGCGACCGCAGGCCACTTTTCGTGCGAGTTGCCGACGATGTAGTTCATCTCGGTCTGACCGAACATCTCGTTGACAGTGACGCCGAGCGCGTCGCGGCACCAGTCATACACCGTCTGGCCGACGGCTTCGCCTGCGCTCATCACCGCACGCAACCGCAGCCGATAGCGCTCACGCGGCGCGGCGACCGACTTCATCATCATCTTGAGCGCAGTGGGAAAGAGAAACGTATTGGACACGCCATAGCGCTGGAGCAGCTCAAACGCACGTTCGGGGTCAAAGCGGCCGCGGGTGCCGACGATTGGAAAGCCGAAGTACAGCGTTGGCAGCAGCGCATCCATCAGCCCGCCGGTCCAGGCCCAGTCCGCGGGTGACCAGAACACATCGCCCGCCTGCGGGAACCAGTTCTGCGACGCGACGAAGCCGGGCAGATTGCCGATCAGCGCCGAATGCGGCATCAGCGCGCCCTTGGGCGGGCCCGTTGTGCCGCTGGTGTAGATCAGCACCGCCGGGTCGCTCGCCCGCGTGTTCACGCACTCGAAACGATCGGCGGCGGCCGACAGGGCCTCACTCCACTCCTGCGCGCCGCTGGAGCGCTCGCCAACGGCGATCAGGTGGCGCAGTTCCGGGCAATGGGCACGTATCGCCGAGATCGCGGGCAGCGCGGCGGCATCGATGATCGCGGCGACGGCGCCGCTGTCCTGCAGCCGGTATTCGAGCGCCTCCGGCCCGAACAGCAGCGACAGAGGCATCGCCACCGCGCCGAGCTGGTAGATTGCGATGTGCGCGATCGCGGTCTCCGGACGCTGCGGCAGGACCAGCGCGACCCGGTCACCACGCTGCACTCCGAGCGCCGCGAGCGCGTTCGACAGCCGGTTCGCATCGGCCTGCAGCGCGGCATAGGTATAAGAAGCACGCACGCCCTGCGCGTCTTCGCAGTGCAGTGCGATGCGCGAAGTCTCGTGCGCCCAGCGACGGCTGCAGACGGTTGCGATGTTGAACTCGTCCGGGACATTCCAGCGGAAGGACTCGTATAAGGCGCGATATTGATCGCGCATGGTTCATCCCTTTCTCGGGCGTGGGGCCGCGCTTCCTATAATCGCCGAACCTCCGTGCGGCTGCAACGCGGCCGCGGCACAAAGGCTCATGCGATGCTGCGGTCCTCACATTCAGAAACCCTCGATATCCGCGGCCTGCGCTATCACCTGCGCTGCTGGGGGACGCGCGCAGCGGCGCCGCGCACGCTGGTGATGCTGCACGGCTGGATGGACGTCTCGGCGAGCTTCCAGTTCGTCGCAGATTCGCTTGGCGACGACTGGGCCGTCGTGGCGCCGGACTGGCGGGGCTATGGTCTGACCTCCCGCGCCGGCGGAGACAGCTACTGGTTTCCCGATTACCTCGCGGATCTCGATCGCATACTCGATCACACGTCCGCGGGGCCTGCGCTGCTGGTCGGCCACAGCATGGGCGGCAACGTGGCCTTGCTGTACGCCGGCATCCGCCCGGAGCGAGTGCGCGCCGTAATCAACCTCGAGGGTTTCGGCCTGCGCGAAACCTACGCCGCGCAGGCGCCCGGCCGCTTCGCGCAGTGGCTCGATGAGCTGCGCAGCGGCGCGACGTTGCGCGACTATGCCGACGCAGGCGAAGTCGCCGCCCGACTCGTGCGCAACAACCGCCGTCTGCGGCCTGAACGCGCGGCTTTCCTCGCTCAGCACTGGGCCCGGCCGCGTAGCGACGGACGCTGGGAGGTGGCGGGCGACCCGGCGCACAAGGTCGTCAATCCGACGCTCTATCGCCTCGACGAGGTCCTCGCCTGCTGGCGCCGCATCTCTTGTCCGGTGCTGTGGGTGCGTGCCGCCGACACCGACGTGCTGCGCCATGTGGCCGAGTCACCCGACGCCGCACTGCGCGAGGTCGAGCGGCGGCGCTCCGTGATCGCCGACTGCGAAGAACTCGTCATCGACGATGCCGGACACATGTTGCATCACGATCAACCGGAGGCCGTTGCCCGGGCGATCGCCGGGTTTATCGAGCGAAAGATCCAGGCAGCTGGCCGTTAGAATGCGGCGGTGCTACGCGATACTTCTCGACCCATCCATCCGGCAGCGGCGCTCGACGCCGACCTGCATTCGCATTCGACCGTCTCCGATGGCCTGCTGACACCGGCTGAACTCGTCGAGCGTGCCGCCGGCCATGGCGTGCAGTTGTTCTCGCTCACCGATCACGACGAGGTTTCTGGGCTGGCCGAGGCCGAGGCCACGGCGCGCTCGCTCCGTCTTGCGTTCGTGCACGGGGTGGAAATCTCGGTCACCTGGGCCGGAACCACAGTGCATATCGTCGGCCTCGGCATCGATCCGGACCATCGCCCGCTGCAGCAGGCGCTGGCGCGCGTGCGCAGCGGCCGCACGGCGCGTGCTCGACAGATGGCCGAGGGCCTTGTTGCCGCGGGAATCGAGGACGCGTACGAAGGTGCGTTGCGATTCGTGCGCAACCCGGAGCTGATCTCACGCACGCATTTCGCGCGCCACCTGGTCGAGTCCGGCATGTGTCGCGACGTCCGCGACGTGTTCAAGCGTTATCTGGTGGCCGGCAAGCCCGGCTATGTGCCGCACGAGTGGGCGCATCTCGACGAGGCAGTGCGCTGGATCAGTGAGGCCGGCGGCGTTGCTGTCTTGGCGCACCCGGGACGCTACCGAGTCGGCGACTTGAAGCTGCAGGAGTTGCTGCGCGAGTTCCGCGAGGCCGGAGGCGTTGCGATCGAGGTGGTCACCAGCAACCACTCGCCGGAGCAGACACGGCACTTCGCCCGCGTCGCTCTCGAGATGGATCTCGAAGCATCGCGCGGCAGCGATTTCCACGGGCCGGGCGAGGCCGAGAACGTCGAGTTGGGTGCGGTGGTACCGCTGCCCGCGGGTCTGACGCCGGTGTGGCACCGGTTCTCGTGAGATCCTGCGCCCGCCATTTCACTCCCTGATAGTCCGCCTGCTCGTTCCCATTGCCGCCATGGCACAGCTATTCGTTGTCCACCCGGTGGACCCGCAGGTGCGACTGCTACGCCAGGCCGCGCAGATCCTCGATCACGGCGGCGTCGGTGCGATCCCGACCGACTCGTGCTACGCACTGGTGTGCCATCTCGATGACAAAGCCGCAGTCGACTCCATCCGCGCGATCCGGCGCATCGACGAAAAGCACCTGCTGACGATGATGTGTCGCGACTTGTCCGACCTTGCCTCATACGCCAAGGTCGACAACGCCACTTATCGTCTGCTGCGCGACGTTACGCCCGGGCCGTACACGCTGATTCTCGATGCGACGCGCGAGGTGCCGCGGCGTCTTTCGCATCCGTCTCGCCGCACGATCGGGCTGCGCATCCCGGATCATCCGGTTGCACTCGGGCTGCTCGATGTGCTCGGGCAGCCGCTGATCAGCACGACACTGCAGCTGCCCGGCGACGAGCTGCCGTTGAACGATGTCGACGACATCCGCGCGCGGCTCGACTATGTCGTCGATTTTGTGCTCGATGCCGGACCGTGCGGCATCGAGCCGACGACGGTGGTCGATCTGACCCGGCCCGAAGCCGTCGTCATCCGTAAGGGCAAGGGCGATCTAGCCGCATTTGGTCTGTAGCCGCGACCCGCAGCGCTGCACTGATAGACTGCCACGCCATGGACGGCATCATTCAGGCGATCACCGTCTACGCGATCCCGGTGCTGCTGGCCATCACCCTGCATGAGGCGGCGCACGGCTATGTCGCCCGCATGTTCGGCGACTCGACGGCCTACATGCTGGGTCGCGTGACGCTGAATCCGATCAAACACATTGATCCGGTCGGCACGATCATCGTGCCGCTCGCAATCGTGCTGCTGTCCAAGCTCGCCGGTGGAACCGGTTTCTTGTTCGGATGGGCCAAGCCGGTGCCGGTGAACTTCGCCAATTTGCGCCATCCGAAGCGCGACATGATCTGGGTCGCCGCCGCGGGTCCTGGCATCAACCTGCTGATGGCTATCGGCTGGGCGCTGGGTCTGAAGCTGGTTGTCGCGTTCGGGATTCGCGAGCCATTTCTTATCGAAATGGCGCGAGCCGGTATCTTCGTCAACATCGGGCTGATGGCGCTCAACCTGCTCCCACTGCCGCCGCTCGACGGCGGG
>DATEZE010000016.1:0-5502 GCA_035255845.1 Burkholderiaceae bacterium
GCCCACGTTCTCGTGGACCTACATCCGCAAGAAGCGGATGCCCGACGGCAGCAAGCAGGAGTACATCGTCGAGGACTATGCCTATCGCCTGTTCCGGCGCATGGGCGGTGACGAGAGCCAGCTGCCGGCCGGCTTCGTCAGCGCACTCGAGATGGGCGCCAGCGATCACATGCAGATGATCGCGGCGGTGCAGCCGTACGTCGATGCGGCGATCAGCAAGACCGTCAATGTGCCCGAGGACTACCCGTTCGAGGACTTCAAGAGCCTTTATCTCGCCGCATGGCACGCCGGGCTCAAGGGCATCACGACCTACCGGCCAAACAATGTGATCGGTTCGGTGCTCGAGGTCATGAAGGGGCAGGCGGCCTCTCATAGTGCCGCTCCGCAGGATCTGAAGGACGATCCGGATCGCCGAGTGCGCCTCGCCTCCGCGCCGCAGCCTGCGGTTGCGAGCCTCAAGTGGCCGGGCCGCCCGGATCTGGCCGAGGGCAACCTCGCGTGGACCTACATGGTCGAGATCCCGGAACGCCGTGAGTCGTTCGCGATTTTCATCGGACAGGTCGGCAGTCCGGCGATCCCGTTCGAAGTCTGGGTCAACGGCGCCGAGCAGCCGCGCGGCCTTGGCGCGATCGCGAAGGCGCTGTCGATGGACATGCGCAGCGAGGATCGCGCCTGGCTCAAGATGAAGCTCGATGCGCTGGCCAAGGCGCGCGACGAGCAGGGCTTTGCGATCCCGATGCCGCCAACCGGCGAAAGGCAATGGCAAAGCGGAGTCGTTTCGGCCTTCGCGCACATCGTGCGCTGGCGCTGCGAGCAACTCGGCGTCTTCAAGGATCTCGACCAGCACCCCACGCCGGTGCTCAACGCGCTGTTCTCGAAGAAGGAGCCGAAGGCGGGTCCGCTCGGCACGATGAGCTGGACCGTCGACATCGCGAATGCCAACACTGGCGACGACTTCGTGCTCGGCGTGAAGGAACTGCACCTGCCCGATGGCAGCCGTCGCCCTTACTCGATCTGGCTCGCCGGCGAATATCCGAAGGTGCTCGACGGCCTGTGCAAGCTGATCTCGCTCGACATGCGCGTGGTCGACGCCAACTGGATCGGGCTCAAGCTGAAGAAGCTGTTGAACTTCGGCGAACAGAACGGCGAGTTCTGGGCCGCTGTACCGGGCGAAGAACGTTCGGCGCTGTATCCGAGCACGGTCGCTTACATCGCCACACTGCTGCTCAACCGGTACAAGGTGCTCGGCATTCTCGACGACGACGGCCGGGCGATTCAGTCTGCCGGCATCCTCGCGCTACCCGACGCGGTCAAGGTGATCGAGCACGAGACCGCGCCGGTCAAGGGCAAGGTGTGTAGTAGCTGCGGTGCCGCGGCCGTTATCAAGCGCGACGGGTGCGAGTTCTGCACCGCATGCGGCGCCACTGGCAATTGCAGTTGACCGTTCCCTGACGGCCCTCACCCGCGCCACTGCGGAATAGAAACGGCGCAAGCGCCGCCGGCTGCTGTGGTCCCGTTGAAATAGCTCGACAGGCTCATGCCGATCGGTCACCCCATCTTCTGGCTGCTGTTGGCCGCCGTGCTGGCGCCTCTGCTCGCGCAGATTCCGGTCGGGCTCAAGGTTCCAGTCGTCGTGCTCGAGGTCGTGCTCGGGATCGTCATTGGCCCCCACGTGCTCGATTTGGTGCGGTTCGAAGGCATCCTGGAGCCGATGTTCCGGTTCGGCATGGCGGCCACGCTATTCATGGCGGGATTGGAACTCGACTTCGGCGCGATGAAGGGGCGACCGCTGTCGCTCGCGCTCGGCGGCTGGGGCATTTCGCTGCTGCTGGGCGTGGCCGTGGTCGGGTTGCTGCACATCGTTCCCGGTGTCGATGCACCGATGATGGTCGTCCTCGCGGTCAGCACGACAGGGCTGGGCGTGCTGCTGCCGCTCCTGCGCGACGGCGGCCGGCTGGACACCTTTTTCGGACGCATGGTACTGGCGGCCGGCACCGTCGGCGAAGTGGCGCCGATCGCGGCCATGGCGCTGCTGCTTTCGCGGCGCTACAGCACATGGCAGGAGTTCGGATTCCTGATCGCATTCGTCTGCATCCTCGGCGTGGCCATTGCTGTTGGACTAGGCGCGCGTCCGCCTCGGATACTGGCATTGCTCGGTCGCGAGATGAAATCCAGCACGCAGCTTCCGGTCCGCATCGCTCTGCTGATCATCGCGGCACTGTTCGTTCTGGCCGAGGAATTCGGCTTCGAGAGCATCTTCGGCGTGTTCGCGGCCGGCATGGTCATAGGGCAGTCCACCCGCGGCGCGGCGGGCGCTCCGCTGCGCGAGAAGCTCGAAGGTTTGACCTTCGGCTGGTTCTACCCATTCTTCTTTGTGGGTGCCGGCATCCACTTCGACCTTTCAACGCTGGCCAGGGACTGGACGACAGCGCTCTCGGTGCCGCTCTTTGCCGTCCTGTTCCTGCTCGTCCGCGGCAGCACGTTTTTGCTTTACCGCAAGGACTTCGCCGTCGCGGAGCAGTTGCCGTTCGCGCTGCTGTCGTCAGTGCCGTCCTTGTCGATCGTTGTCGTCATCACCGAGATCGGCGTCAAGGCAGGCCACATGAACACGCAACTGGCTGCCGCGCTGGTCGGCGCAGCGCTCCTATGTACGCTGCTGTACCCGACATTGGCCGGGACGCTGATGCGCCCCGTGACCGAATCGACAGGAAGCGCGTCTGCGAAGGTGAGTGGCGGCTGAAAAGTAGGGTTAGCTCAACGTCGATCCCGCATCCACGCGGACATCGTCTCCGCAATCACGGGGAGTAGATCGAATTTAGTGCCACGGCCACCACGCAGATGAAACGAGTGGTCGGCGTCGTCGAAAGTCGCTAGCGTTGCACCCTCACCGAGCCGTCCGATGACCATCTTGACCAGTTCATAGTCTGCCAGCGCGTCACGAGTTCCCTGCAAGAACAGCATCGGCATCTGCACCGCCGCAAGATGGTCTGCCCGTTTGATCGACGGCTTGCCGGCCGGATGAAGCGGGAAGCCGACAAAGACCAAGCCGACGACCTTGGGCAGCGGCTCTTTTGCATGAGCCTGCGACGTCATGCGTCCACCGAAAGACTTGCCTCCGGCGAAAAGCGGGACGTCTGGCAGCCGCCGCGCCGCCTCGATAACTGCCGCCCGGACGGCGGCTTGCGCGACGGGTGCCGGATCCGGTCGCTTCAGACCTTTCTGCATGTACGGAAACTGGAAACGCAAAGTCGCGACGCGGCGTTCAGCCAGTTCCCGCGCGAGCGACGCCATGAACGGATGGTCCATGCCGGCGCCGGCGCCGTGCGCGAAAACATAGGCGGCGAGCGCGCTCCGGCGCCCGAGGAGACATGCGTCGACCTCTTCGAGCCCATTCGCCGCAAAGCGAAACGTCGTGGCTTCCGCCGTCATCTGGTCGTCGCCACCATGAGGAATGATGACCGTCGGCTGCAGACACGCAAGCGACGCCCCGATAGAAACAGCCGGGATCGCTTCAATCGCTCGCTTCGTCGTGCCGCGAGCTGACAGCTTAACGGTCGAGCTGCGGGTGGAGCCGCTCGAGCAGCGCCAGCGTCACCGGCAGCACGAGGGTCTCGTCATTGTGTCGCAGCGCAACTTCAGCGCTGGGCAGGCAGGCGAATATTTCGAGGATGCGGCCTTCGACTCCGGCCGGGACCTCACGCCCAGCCGCGAAGACCGGTCGGGTCAGCCGCACGATATCGCCCTTGAACATTGGCACCTTGCCCACATCGACCTCGTGCAGTGATTCGCGAAGAGTGACGGGGAGCATGGCGCAAAGGGAAAGGCTGCGGAGCGTGTTGCGTCGGTCGATCCCCTGTTCCTGCGACGCGCAACAACGCCAATGCGGCATCGAAGCCCGCGTTTGGCGCAGTTCAGGTCTGATGACGCAACAACCGCTCGCGCGCAGCGTCGATGCGGCGGTCGTATTCGCCAGTGCGATCGGTCTGTCCGGCCACGCCAACGGCCGGCGCGAACATCAGCGCGGCGCGCAGACGGCTCGTTTCCTGCCGCGTGGCGAGCAATTGCCTCAGCTCTTCACGGGTCCTGGTCGCGCCCTCGGCATGACCGACCGCGTCCTGGGCCGCGACCATCGCCGAAAGGACATCGGGCAGCGTCGAGGTGACGAGCTTGGCCTTCTCGCGCGCAGCCACGATGCGCGACAGACCGAGATCGCGCTGGCCCTCCACCACCTCGAGCATGCCGCGCGCGCACGCATAATCGATACGCGCGCGCACGGTCCCGGCCTTTTCCGCATACCGACCCATCGCATCGAGCACCGATCGGGCCTCGGCGCCGCGCTTGAGCGCGACCAGCGTACGCAGATGCGTGTATTCGAGGATCGCGCGATTGCCGGCCGCGTGGGCATCGGTCGGCTCCTTCGCCATCGCGCGCGCAGCGCCGGCCGTCTGCAACGCTTCCTCGTACTCGCCGATGAACAGATAGCACTGAGCGATGTTGCCGAGCAGGATCCATAAGATGTCTTCGGCTTCCGGGCAGCGGTCGACGATCGTCAGGCCGCTGCGCAACAAGTCGAGCGCGTACTGATAATTGCCGACATTCAGCAGGAAGGCGGCCGCATTGATGACCGCCTTCAACTCGCCAAGCGGGGAGCCGATCTCTACTGCTACCTCGCGCGCCAAAGCGCAGCTTTCCAGCGCCTCGATGTGATTGTCGAGTTGCGAAGCGACCACGGCCTGCATCAGGAGCCCATTGAGCAGCTCGGGCTTGCGTCCGGTCGCCCGCGCCAGGCGTGTCACACCGGCCGCGGCCTCCATGGCGAACGCCAGGTCCTGATCCTTGCCGAGAAAGAATCGACAAATCCCCTGGAGTGCCTCGAGCTGGCCGGCGCTGTCGACCTGCGGAGGAAAGTCACGCAATCGACCAGCCACCTTGGTGAGGAACGAACGATCCGCCTGCTGCGGGACGCTGTTCGCGGAGCGGACCTGAGCAACGATTTCGGCCACCACTGCGCGTTGACGGTCCTCGGCGTCTGCCGGAATTGCGGTTACGTCAATGAGTCGCTGGATGTCGCTCACAAATTGGGGATCACGGCTGCAAACTTTTTCAAGCTAGGCTAGCGCAGCGAGTGTGTCAAACACCGCTAAGCCAAGTCAACCAAACGATCGGCCCGGAGGGAGAGACATGGAAAGCACGAGCACCGTCGAGTTCATTCAAGAGCGTACAGACGAAGACCTGCTGGACATCAACACACTGACCGATGAGCAGCTGGCTCTCGTCGGGGGCGGTCAGGGAATGACCGTTCTGTAGCCAAACAACAACAACACGAACACTCAATTCACTCGCGGAGACTGGACATGAACGACTTCGAATTGCTGGCGGACAACGAGACCGAATCAACGGCGGTCGTTGAGGATTTGACCGAAGAGCAACTCGCCCTGATCGGTGGCGGCCAGGGCATGACGGTTCTTTAGGCGTCCCACGCCGCCGGAAGCAGAACTGACT
>DATEZE010000017.1:0-2054 GCA_035255845.1 Burkholderiaceae bacterium
GGCAGGAATACGGACATCAGCACCAGGGTGATGCCCACGATCGGGCCGAACAACTGACGCATAGCGGCGCTCGCCGCCTCGCGTCCTGACATGCCCTTCTCGATGTTGTGGACGGCGCCTTCGACCACCACGATCGCATCATCCACCACGATGCCGATTGCCAGCACGATCGCGAACAGGGTCGAGAAATTGACCGTGAATCCGAGCGCCGCCATGGCCGCGAAGGCGCCGATGATAGTGACCGGCACCGTCGTCGCCGGGATCAGCATCGCGCGCCAGTCCTGCAGGAACACCAGGATGACGATGAGCACGAGGAAGGCGGCTTCGTACAGTGTCTTATACACCTCGTGGATCGACTGCTCGACGAATTTGGTGGTGTCGAAGGGGATGTCGGAGATCAGCCCTTGTGGGAACTCGCGTTTGAGCACGGCCATTTTGTCGTGCACCCACGTTGAGCGCGTTCGCGCCCGGCGCCTGATAGATCGCCAGCCCCGCCGCCGGCTGGCCATCGAGGGTGAAGACCTGCCCGTAGGTCTGCGATCCGAGCTCGACCCGTCCCACGTCGCTGAGCCGCGTGATCTCGCCGGCGCGGCCGGTCTTGACGATCACCTGCGCGAATTCGGCCGGGTCGCTGAGCCTACCGGCGACGTTGAGCGTGTATTGGAACGTTTGGCCGCGCGGCGCCGGGGGCGCGCCGATCTGTCCCGCCGTGACCTGCGCGCTCTGCTGCCGCAGCGCCTGGATCACGTCCTGCGGCATCAACCCGCGCGCCTGCATTTTGTTGGGGTCGAGCCAAATGCGCATCGAATACTGGCCGGCGCCGAACACGACGACGTTGCCCACGCCGGGCAGGCGGGCGATTTCGTCCTTGAGCTTGATGGTCGCGTAATTGGCGAGATAGAGGCTGTCGTAGCGCGCGTCGGGCGACGTCAACGTGACGATCTGCAGGATCGCCGTCGAATTCTTCTGCACGACGACGCCCTGCGCCTGCACCGCCTGCGGCAGCGAGGACAGCGCAGCCGATACCCGGTTCTGTACCAGGACCTGCGCAATGTCGAGGTCGGCGCCGATCTTGAACGTCACCGTCAACGAGTAGCTGCCATCGGCGCCGCTGTAGGACTGCATGTAGATCATGCCTTCGACGCCGTTCACCTGCTGCTCGATGGGCAACGCGACGGTATCGACGAGGGTGCGGGCGCTTGCTCCGGGATAGCGCGTGGTGACTTGCACCGTCGGCGGCACCACGTCGGGGTACTGCGCCACCGGCAGCGCAAACATGGCGACGCCGCCAATCACAATCATCAAGATGGCCAGCACGTTCGCAAGAACGGGCCGCGCGATGAAAAAATCGGAGATCATGGCGCCGCTGCTATTTGCCGCCCGCGGCAGAGGCCGGCGTCGCAGCGAGGGTCTCGAGCTGCGGATCGACCTTCTGACCCGGGATCGCCCGCAGGATGCCGGCGACGACGATGCGATCGTCGGGCTTGAGCCCGCTCTCGATCACACGCAGGTCGCCGACCCGGGGACCGATCGTAACCTTGCGCTACTCGACCGTATTGTTTTGGTCGAGCACGAGCAGGTAGCGTCCGCCCTGATCGCTGCCAAGCGCGGCATCCGGGACCAGCAGGGAGTCCTGCTCGTCGGCGGCGCCAACCCGCACGCGCACGAAGTTGCCCGGCACCAGCACCTGATCCGAATTCCCCAAGATGGCGCGCACGGCAAGCGTTCCGGTCGCCCGGTCGATGGAGGGAGAAACGTAATTCAGCGTACCGCGATACGGATATCCTTTGTCGGTCTGCAGTCCGACTTCGATCGGGTACTGCTTGAGCTCCTCCGCGGTCATGCCGAGCCGCCGCATGTCCGCGCGAATGTTCAGCACCTCCTGCTCGTTGATGTTGAAGTTCACGTAAATCGGAGCGGTCTGTTCAAAGCTAACGGAATCGCGGGGTTAGACTGGCAAACCGTCGTACACGACAGCTTTGACCCGCAAAGGCTTTTCAGCGCACTGACAAACCTGGGGCCAGCATAAACGGAGGCAATGGGCAGCGATGATT
>DATEZE010000018.1:0-7266 GCA_035255845.1 Burkholderiaceae bacterium
GTTGAGCTGTCGATCATCGGTCGCCCGGAATCGAGCGGCGCTGCCTCGATCGGAGCACAAACCAGCAGCGCCAGCGCGAGAACACCGGCGGGAACGAGTCGAACGGACATCCGAATCATCGCGACAGGCAAAGAAAAAGCCCCTGCCGGACGATACCGACAGGGGCCTTGTCAGGCCAAGCGGATTTTTAGCGGCGCGTGATGCTTGTCCGGCGGCGGTGCAGCCCCACGCCTACCAGCGCCAGCCCAAGCAGGGCGAGTGACCCAGGCTCTGGAACTGTGCAGCGCTCCTGGCAGATGACAACGGCCTCGCCCGTGATATGGAACAAGGCGAGGAAGATGTTGTCGTCGCGCGACGCGTTGGCGTTGGTCACCGTGAAACCGGTGTCGCCGAGTGTTAGATACGGCACCAGGTTGTAGCGCTCATGGTCGTTCGGGCTTGTCGGCAGGTTGGGCGAGAACGGATCGTCGTCGCCACCCATCGTGATCAGGTTGCCATTGGACGGGTTTGCGTCCGCGCTGTCGTCGTTGCAGCCTGAGTTTTCCGTTATCGTTGTGCCATTCACCTTCACAACCGAATGCTGTCCGGCCGGTGCGGTAGTGGCGCAGCCAGTCCCATCGAAGCTGAATCCGATTCCCAGCCGCATCTCGGCGACAAAGCCTGGGGCGGTCGGATCGATCGCTTTTCCGAAATTAACGACTGTGTTGTCACCGGCGGCAGACGCCCAGCCGTCGAGGAGGCCGACTGTCGACGCCGGCAGCGACGCCAGCGAGTAGACGACTACCAACGCATACCCGTCCTGACTGCCGCTTGTCTCGGTCACGTTGAAGTTGTAGAGCCCACCCGGGCCGCCATCGATGATCGGCTTCAGGATCCCGGTCACATTGGCGCGAGCGGCGGTCAGCGAGCAGCATGCCGTCGCGTTGGTACCGAGGCTGGTGAACGGGCCGATCGCATTACCCGCCAAATTTCCGCCCACCCCGGTCAAACTGCCGTTATTGAACGTCGATGTGTAGATGTAAGCAGCCAAAACTGTAGCGCCGGCCGGCACATTGGCCGAAATCGTGCCGGCCTGAGTCGTTGAGCCCCAGCCATCGCTGGATAGACCGACAGTGCCGGTGAACAACTGGAACGGGGTCAACGCGGCATGCGCGCTGCCGAGCGACACGAACGCTGCAAATGCAGCAACCATCAATCGAATCGACTTCATGTGTAGGCCCCCAATACCCGCCTGTTGACGAAAACAACTCCCGCGTCGCACCCTTACGCATAAGCCGTGCCCGCTTGTCCATTGCAGGCAACATTGTTTCGTTGCTTCAATGAGTTGGGCATAGGAGACCCGAGTAAAGCCCCACTGCTCCGGAGCGCCGGATGTAAACCAATCCGACGCGCGTTGCGCTGAGGACCCGTCAGGCGACCTTCAAGGCGACGACTCCAGCGGCGACGGCGACGACGCCCAGCCAGCGTCGCGGTGTCAGGTGCTCCTTTAACAGGCGGGCGCCGATCAGGGTTGCGAACAGCACCGAGGTCTCGCGCAGCGACGCGACGAGCGCGACCGGGGCCTTGGTCATGGCCCAGACCGAGATCGCGTAGGCCGCGGCGGACAGCCCGCCGCCGATCAGGCCGCGCTGACGCCGCTCGGCCAGCGCCGCCAGGAATTCAGGGCGCCGCGTCACGAGCAGATAGACGCTGAAGGGCAGGGCGTCGAGCGCGAACAGCCAGACGATGTAGGACCATGCGTTGCCGGACAGTCGCGCTCCGCTGCCATCGATGATTGTGTAAACGGCGATGACGACGGCATTGGCCAGGGCGTAGCGGACCGCGCGGCCATGACCGTGCAGCGCCGCTCCGAGTCGCGGCGGCCGAAACGCCAGCGCGACGACGCCGAGCGAGATCAGCAACATGCCGACCCAGCCTAACGTTCCGGGCCACTCGTGCATCCAGACGATCGCAAGCACACCGGTCAGAAGCGGCGCCACGCCGCGCATCAGCGGATAGACCAGCGACAAGTCGCCCGAGCGGTATGCGCTCACCATGAAGAAGTAATAGGCGAGGTGCGTGATGATTGACGCGACGATGTAGGGCCAACTCGTCGGTGCCGGTAATGGCACCAGCAAAAGGCAGGGCAGAGCGATGACGCCGGCGCCGACGACGATCGCGGCGGTGTCCATCAGCACGTCGCTGCCGCCCTTGATCATCGCGTTCCACGATGCGTGCAGCAGCGCGGCCAGCAGCACTGCGAACGAGACTTCGAGCGTCACGTCACAGGCTCATCGGGCTCGTGGAGTATCGCGCTCGGCCGCTACCGCGCGGATCGCAGGGAGCGTTTTCAGAGCGGCAGGACGGAATCGGCCGGCGCATACGGCAGCTTGAGTGCCTTCGCGACGGCCCGATACGTCACTTTGCCGAGAGCGATGTTGAGCCCTTCCTTCAGGTATGGATTTTCCGACAGCGCCCTGCGCCACCCTTTGTCCGCGATCTGCAGCGCGAAAGGCAGTGTCGCGTTGTTCAGCGCATAGGTGGACGTGCGCGGCACCGCGCCCGGCATATTCGCGACCATGTAGTGCACTACGCCGTCGATGACGTAGGTCGGTTCGGCGTGCGTCGTCGGGCGGCTCGTCTCGACGCTGCCGCCCTGATCGATCGCGACGTCGACGATGACCGAGCCGGACTTCATTGCCGGCAGCATCGCCTTGTTGATCAGCTTGGGCGCTTCCGCGCCCGGGATCAGCACGCCGGAGATCACGAGGTCGGCGCGCAGCACCTCCCGCTCGACATTGTCGCGGTTCGAGAACACCGTCATCGCGCGCCCGTTGAACATCGCATCGATCCGGCGCAGCGCGTCGATCGACCGGTCGATGACGACCACCTGCGCGCCGGTGCCGACGGCCATTTGTGCCGCATTCGTTCCGACGACGCCGGCGCCGAGGATCACGATGCGTCCCGGCGCGACGCCGGCGACACCGCCGAGCAGCATGCCCATGCCCCCGGCGGACTTCTCAAGGCAACGAGCGCCAGCCTGCACCGCCAACCGACCGGCGACTTCCGACATCGGCGCGAGCAGCGGCAGGCCGCCGCTAGGCGCGGTCACCGTCTCGTATGCGATGCAGACCGCGCCACTTTTCACTAGGCCGGCCGCCTGGTCGGGATCCGGCGCGAGGTGGAGATAGGTAAACAGAATCTGGCCTTCGCGCAACATCGCCCGCTCGATCGCTTGCGGCTCCTTGACCTTGATGATCATGTCGGCGCGCTGATAGAGATCATCGGCGCTCGCAGCGATCTGCGCCCCGGCGCGTCGATAGTCTTCATCGCTGGCACCGATGCCGGTGCCGGCATCGGTCTGGACCCACACCTCGTGACCATGCGCAACCATTTCGCGCACCGATGACGGCGTCAGTCCGACGCGGTATTCGTGAACCTTGATCTCCTTCGGAACGCCGACGAGCATGGGTTCTCCTACGCCTTCGTTCTGGACGAGGCGGGATCGTACGGCGCTTTCAGCGAGACCGACGCCGGATAGCGCTCGCACGCGAGATCGATCGTGTAGCGGCCTTCGTCTATCCACGCCGCATTGACCGGACCATGCGCGTTACTGAGCAGCCCGAGCGCCACCGGTTTGCCGATCGAGTGACCGAACGCCGCCGAAGTCACGAAGCCCGCGGGCGCGTCATTGCGCAGGATGAGCTCGCCGCCCCAGAGGTTTGTGTGCGCGGCCTCGACGACGAGCGACACCACGCGCCGTGATACGGCCGCAGCACCGCCCGCATTCTTCAAGGTCTGAAGCGCCCGCTTGCCGCGAAAGTCGGGCTTGTCCAGCCGGACCGCGAACGCGAGGCCGGCTTCATACGGGTTAATGTCGGGAGTCAGCTCGCGTCCCCAGGCGCGGTAGCCCTTTTCCAGCCGCAGCGAATCGATCGCGTAATAGCCCGCGTCCGTTAGGCCCAGGTCGCGACCCGCCGCGTGCAGTTGCTCATAGACGCCGACGGTGAATTCGACCGGCACATAGAGCTCCCATCCCAGCTCGCCGACATAGGTCAGACGCGTCGCGCGCACCGTGGCGTAGCCGACATCGATCTCCTGCGAGCTGCCGAAGGGAAACGACGCGCTGTCGAAGCGCGCGGTCGACACTTGCTGCAGCAGTTCGCGCGAACGCGGCCCCATGACCGCGAGCATCGAGTACATCGTCGTGATGTCGGTCACGGAACAGCCAAGCTTCCGGCTGCGCAGCGCCCGCTCGATGACGTCGCGGTCGCGGATCGCGGAACCTGAGCTCGTGACGACCATGAACTGCTCCGGCTCGAGGCAGGTGATCGTGAAGTCGCTCTCGTAGCCGCCGCGCTCGTTCAGCATTCCCGTATAGACGGTGGAACCCGGAGTGGCCGGCACGTCGTTGGCGACCAGCCATTGCAGCGCGGCGTGTGCGTCGGGCCCCTGCAGCAGCAACTTGGCGAAGGAGCTCATATCGAACACCGCAACCGCTTCGCGGCACGCGCGATGCTCGGCCGCGACCCAGGCGTGCCAGTTCTGGTGTCCCCAGCCGTACTCGATGCGCGCCTGCGCTGTCGAAGGCGCGAAAAAGTTGGCGCGCTCCCACCCCATCTTCGAACCGAAGCTTGCACCGCGTTGCTGCAGTTGCGAGTACAGCGGCGAGCGGCGGAACGGTCGCGCACTTTCGAGTTCCCGGTTCGGCCACGGCATCTTGTAGTGCATGCCGAGCACCTCGGCGATCCGGTCGGGCAGCCAGTTCTCGTTGCCGTTGAAGCGCGCGAAGCGGCGGATGTCGACCGGCCATAGATCGAGCGTTGGCTCGCCGGCGACGATCCATTCGGCGAGCGCTTTGCCGGCGCCACCCGCGGACGCAATTCCCATCGAATTGAAGCCGCAGCCGACATAGAGGTTGTCGATCCCCGGCGCCGGGCCGAGGATGAAGTTGTTGTCGGCGGTGAACGACTCGGGGCCGTTGTAGAACTGCTTCAGCGGCGCGGTCTCGAGCGCGGGCACACGGATCACTGCGTTGTCGAGCAGGATTTGGAACGCGTCCCAGTTGTCGCGCAAGAGTTGGAACTCGAAGTTTTCGGGAATGCCACCGCGGTGTTCCGCGCTCTGCAGCCATGGCGTCGCCTGCGGTTCGAACCCGCCCATCAGCAGTCCGCCGACTTCTTCCTTGAAGTAGATGTATCCATCGGGATCGCGCAGAACCGGCAGGTCGCGATGTACGCCAGGGATCACCTCAGTGACGATGTAAAAGTGCTCGCAGGAGAACAGCGGGACCGTGACGCCGAGCCGACGCCCCAGCGCGCGCGACCACTGTCCGCCGCAGAGCACGATGATCTCGGCGGCAATCTGTCCGCTGCTGCCGGCCTTGTCGGTCCACTCCACCTGCGCGATGCGTCGCCCAGCCGCGTGCGTCACCGCGCCGCTGACTCGCACGCCTTCGCAGATCCGCACGCCGCGGTTGCGCGCGCCTTTCGCGAGCGCCAGCGTCAAGTCGGTGGGGTTTGCCTTGCCATCGCCCGGAAGCCACACGCCGCCCTCAAGGTCGGCGGTCGCCATGATCGGATAGCGCTCGCCCGCCTCGATCGGGGTGATCACGTCGCAAGCCACACCGAACGCCTGTGCGACCGCCGCCGTACGCTTCAGCTGGACCATGCGGTCCGCCGTGCGTGCCACGGCAAGCGAGCCACACTGCTTCCAGCCGGTTGAAAGCCCCGTTTCATCTTCGAGCCGCGAATAAAGCTCGGTCGAATAGCGGATCAGCCGCGTCATGCTCTCGTGGTTGCGCAACTGCCCGACGAGCCCGGCGGCGTGCCACGTCGTGCCGGAGGTCAGCCTTCCCTGCTCGAGCAGCACGACATCGGTCTCGCCCGCCGCACTCAGGTGGTAGGCGACCGAGCAGCCCATGATGCCCCCGCCGATCACCACGATCCGCGCCGCCCGCGGCGGCCGCGCCTGCGTCGTCAGTGCCTCGTCCGCCACCGGGATCTCCCCTATCCAGCTTGTTTTATGAATGGGGGCGGGTGCCCGGCCGCTCCGAAGCCCGCCCCTCAAATTAGTCTTGAGCGGCCGCGAGGTGGCCGCAGCCGCGACCGATGCACGTGCGACCCGAGGGGTCGCGTACATCGGTCACGCAGCTCTCATGTGCCACGCTTTCGGCCGGGTGAAAGTCTCGATGCCGTAGGTCGACAACGTAAGTCCGATGCCCGAATGCCCGAGACCACTCCAAGGCAGCCGCGGGCTGACGCGGTCGCAGCAGTTCCAATAAACCGACCCGGCATGCAACCGGGCCATCAGCCGGCGCGCACGCGCCTCGTCGTGGGTGTAGACGCTGGCCGTCAGACCATAGTCGGTGTCGTTCATCAGACGCACCGCGTCGTCATCGTCGACGACCTTCTGGATGCCGATGATTGGACCGAAGCTTTCTTCGCGCATCAGCGCCATCGAGTGGTCGACATGTGAGAACACCGTCGGCGCGAACCAGTTGCCGGGTCCGGCGAGCCGCTGTCCGCCCAGCAGCAGCTTTGCCCCCTTTGCCCGGGCGTCAGCCACCTGCTGGTCGAGGACGTCGAGTTGAGGCGCCCGGGTTAGCGGACCGATGTATGCGGCCTCGTCGGTCGGGTCGCTGGTCGTGAAGCCGCGCACTTCCCGGACGAAGGCGTCGACGAAGGCGTCGTGAATCGCGGCATGGACATAGATGCGCTCTACCGAGCAGCAGCTTTGGCCGGTGTTGTACATCGCGCCATCGGCGAGCGAGGCGGCCGCCGATGGCACGTCGACGTCGTCGCAGACATACGCCGGATCCTTGCCGCCGAGCTCAAGCTGCAGTTTCACCATACGCGGTCCGACCGCGCGGGCGATGCGCGCGCCGGTCGCATAGGAGCCGGTGAAGAACACGCCGTCAACCGGTTGGTCGACCAGCGCCGCGCCGACTGCGCCGGCGCCGACCAGCACCTGGAACACGTCCTGCGGAACGCCTGAAAGGTGCAGCAGCTTGCCGATCTCGAGCCCCGTCAGCGTCGCGAACTCGGACGGCTTGTACAACACCGCATTGCCCGCGATCAGGGCCGGAACGAAGACGTTGGCGCCGACGAAATAGGGGTAGTTCCACGCCGAGATGTTGGCGACGACGCCCAGCGGCTCATGCGTGATCAGTTCGCGCAGGCCGTCCTGCTCGAAGACTTCACGCGGTGCCAACGTGCGCTCGGACTCGGTCAGGAAGAAGTCTATGCGTCCAAGCAGGCCGTTGATCTCGCTGCGCGACTGGCGGAT
>DATEZE010000019.1:0-14543 GCA_035255845.1 Burkholderiaceae bacterium
GAGACCCGCGACCTCATCAAGAACCTCACGCAGCTGACGAGTGCCGATTCGGCGCTCGCCGCGAGCCTCGGCAACATCCAGAGTGCGACAGAGAGAATCAAGGGACCACGTGGCGCGCTCGGTGTGCTATTTGGCAACGAGGCCGATGCGCAGAAACTCGTTGTGGCCCTCGACCGCACGAATACGCTTCTCGCGCGCATCGATGGGCTGGCCGCCAAGGCGGACCAGCAGGTGTTCGGCGCCGACGGCCTGATGCCCGAAGCGCGCGCGGCCGTGGTTCAACTCAATGCGGCGCTGCTCGAGGCACGCGAAAGCCTGAAAAAAATCGATGCGATCCTGGTCGATGCACAGGCGATCGCCGGCAACGCGCGCGCTGCATCGAACGACCTCGCCGCGTTGCGCTCCGAAGTCGACGCCAGCTTGCGCAAGGTGAGCCGCATGATCGAGGAGGTCAATCGTCGGTGGCCGTTCGCGAAATCCACGGAGATCAAGCTTCCTTGAAGCGCGTCGGCCACATTGCGTGTTCGACCGCGGCATCGTTTGCCCTGCTGCTGGCCGCCTGCAACAGCGCGCCGCCACTCGAATGGCAGGCCAATGCCAAGGGGGCCCTGGATGACGCTGTTACGGCCTACCTGGTAGGCGACACGCGCGTGGCGAACGCGGAATTCGGCCTCGCCCGGCGTGAGCTCGCGAGCACCGGCCGCGCGGACCAGGTCGCATTGGCGGAACTCACACGCTGCGCGGTGCAGGTCGCCAGCCTCGACGTCGGGCCGTGCGCAGGGTTCGAGCAACTTCGTGCCGACGCCACTGCTGCACAGCGCGCATACGCGGATTACCTGTCCGGTCGCGTGCAGACCTCGGAAGTCGCCCTGCTGCCGGAACCATATCGCGCATTGGCCGCGCGCGACCTCAGCGGCGATGGGGCAACCGGGGCATTGAAATCCATCGACGATCCGCTGAGCCGGCTGATCGCGACCGGCGTGCTTTTCCAAGGCGGTCGCGCAAATCCGGCGGCCATCGCACTCGCGGCCGACACCGCATCGGCGCAGGGATGGCGGCGGCCGCTATTGGCATGGCTGGGCGTTCAGCTGGCGCTCGCGCAGAAGACGGGCGACCAGACGGGGGCCGAACAGCTGCGGCGGCGCATCGCGCTTGTCGAGGACACCAAATAACTTGGTGGCCAGGTGCAGCCATCTGGCGCACCGATCGAAACTCTCGGGGCCCGCGCGGCGGTCAACGCTTCTAGATCACCTGTACGCGGATCCGGGATCGTGCGGCCGACAGCGTGAATATTCCGCACGCAGACTGTTGCGAAGCCTGCTGCAGACCGCCAGCAGCGAGGCGAAGATGACGCCGAGTAGGCAATAGCAGCGGCGCCATGCATCGATCGACGCGAGTATTTCTTGTCGCAATAGCTGCAGCGATGATCGTCACCGCTGCACGCGGTCGCCTGTATCCGTTCCTTGTCGCCTTCTTTCGTCCTTTTTCGATTCATCCGTTAGAGGCAGCGAATTTGCGCCCAAGCCCAGAGGACACAATGGCTCACGCATTGCACTTTCAACAGACATCGCGGCGGACACTCGGCGGAGTCCGTGCAGCGATCCGCGCCATCCTGGGCGCGGTGACCGCGGAACACACGCTGGCGCTGCGCGCGGCCACAAGAGCGGCGTTGCCGCGGCGGAGCCTGGCCGAGGTGCGCGCCATGTACGTGTCACCGCTAGAGCCGCCTCAGGGAGACGGCGCCATCGGACGGAGCACGAAGTCCGAATCTTGATATAGGTTCGCGTCCGTGTATTGTGAATCTCGCTCGTCGTCAACGACTCCACCGTTGCGAGATACACCCATGCGATCCATACCCATTGGCGCCAAAGGCTCGTTTAGCCTGGTCGTAGATCCCGACCACCTCGCAAATCGTTTCAAGGATGCGATGTTGCCTCCGGTTCTTGCGACGCCGGTCATGATCATGATGATGGAGAACGCCGCGCTTAACGCCATCAAGCCTTACTTCGACCCGGGCGAAAGTGCCGTGGGCACGCGTGTCGACGTTGTTCATCGGGCCCCTACTCCAGCAGGCACGAGGGTCACCGCTTACGCGGAAGTCACCAAGTGCGAAGGGCGGCGAATCGAATTCCGGATCGCGGCGAACGATACGACCGAGCAGATCGGAACTGGCACGCACGAGCGGATGGTCATCAACCTCGCCAAGTTCTCTGAACAGCTGAAGGCAAAACTTCCGTAGGGGCTTGGGACTGCTCGTCTCACAACTTACGTCGCGAGTGGTCGTCGATTGTCCGGTCTTGGCCGCTCGGTTGGTTCAACACGCACGCTTGCACGTCAGTGTGCGCATCACGGGAGTGCCATCCGGCGTCGCGGTTGGAACTCGAATTACGAGTTGATCACCTTCCACAACCATCTCGCGCGTGAGGACCATCCCTACGTTCTCCCGTGCGAGGGCACCTCTGAGCGTTAGTGTCACCAGCGCCTTCTCGTCGTCCACTTTGTATGTCCCAAAGTAGGCGTCGTATCCGTTTACCGCCCGGCTATTGTTCGGCGCGGCGCGACCAGGAGCCGCTGTCTCCCCGGCCGCGACGGCGGATCTCTTCATGAATTGCGCTGCGAATCGACCGCTCGCGTCAAATATGATCAGCGCGACGGGATCCGTGCCAAGTGAAGGCTCCTCGACCTCGGTCCCGTCGTGCACCCGATCAATGCGGGTTACGACTTCCCAAGTACCGACAATCAACTTTGAAAGCACAATTCAGCCTCGATTTAATCGTTCGAGCGCAGACTCGCTCGAACGGACACCCCAAGATCAAGCGACGACCGCAGGGCAAGTGTCACGCAGAACTCAACGGTCTGCCCCTAGCCCCATCAGACAACCCCGGCGATAACTGAAAGCGGCATCGTCACCTCGCGCGCACACTCCTTGCCTTCCCACGCCAGTTCCATTCGTTGGCACGCCGCCTCAAAGAATCCCGCGCCTTCCGCCGCAATCGCTCGTCGTGTCGCCGACCAGGTGTACACGTACGCCATGTACTCCAGCAGCGTCCAACGCATCCGGATCTCCAGCTTCGGCGGGATCACGGGCGTGAATGGCATCACCACTCCGCGGTAGCCGTCCCATAGCGCGCGGTTTTGAGGCGCCCAGTACGGAGCAACGGCCTGCAGGACACTCGCCTTCAGGATCGCGTCGATCGCCGGCGTGACCCGTGACCAACTGTAGCCCCAAGCACAGAAGAACCCGCCAGGCTTCAAAACCCGGCGCGCTTCAGCGAAGAAGTGTTCCTGGTCGAACCAGTGCAGCGCCTGGGCAACCGTGACGGCGTCGACGCTCTTGTCGGGGAAGTCCACCTGCTCCGCGGGCTGAACGGAATAGACAACGCGGTCGCTCGGGATCGCATGGTCGATCTGCGCCGGGCTGGGATCGGTGGCCCAGACCTGCCTGAAGTGCCGAGCCAGATCGACGGCCGCTTGGCCGTTGCCCGTGCCGCAGTCCCAGGCTGTATCAAGCGCGGGCGACGCGCGGGCGATGAACTCGATCAAGCGATCGGGATACCTGGGGCGGGCGGCGGCGTAGCGCTCAGCACCTTCAGAGAACAAGTCGATAAAGGACACGGCGTTGGCAAGCGGCACGAGAAAACGTCTTCAGAACGATTTGACCGCCGGCCGCAATCGAAACTCGGCGCGCACGACGGTTGCACCAACGTGGAATTGTGTCCGGTATCGGGGCAACTGAGTACGCTCGCCAAAATGACAGCCTTGGACGAATGCGATCACTTTGATCTCGCTCCGCAACGCGAATGACACGTTGAGCGTCGGCTTTCTCTGCCTTCACCCTGTGGCCTGGCGAGAGGGCCTACCGGGCAGCAATTCGCCCGTCCGTCACAACAATCCGATTGATGCCCATCGAAAGCGCCAAAGCGAGGGCGCGCTGTCGCTCGCGGGCCGTCCGGCGACGCACGGCTTGCACCAGGTCTCGCAGTCCGCTCTGCGAGTCGAGCCCCGGAGAGGATCGACGCAAGCCTAATGTCCGCCTCAAGTGCGCCAGATCCGAGCGGCTAAACGACCTGCCCGCCGCAAGACGCAAGCGGCCGTTGCCCGATCTGCAAAACAAGTGAGGGAACGTCTCTACCAACTCGGCCCGCGCCTTACCGTCCGTGATGGTGTCGGCCGTGAAGTCGGACACAGACTTCGAGGCGTGTGCCACAAGCTTCGCGTACGCCTCCATCTGCTGCATCGACGCATTGACGATGGCGCCGAAGACACCGTTGATCAGCCCCGCGACGAATGATGGGAAGTTCACTGCCGCAAGCAGATCGTTCGGTGACAGCACCGGGTTCGCGAACTCACGGGATACGAGCCGGTCGGGATCAGCCAAGTACGACGCGACTCGGACCGTATCATGCGCGACCTGACGACGTTTCTCGGGCGGCAGCGAGCGGTACGCCGCAGATCGCTCGAGAAGGCCACGAACTTGCGGACGAACCGCCGGACCCGTCGTCCGCGAACCGGCCGACAAACTTTTCCTGGCCACCGACTTTTTCACGATGCTCCTGTCATATGTTAGGGGCGCGCTTGACCAGAATCGGAGCTTAGTCGCGCGGTCGCACGGCGGCTATCCGGCAATGCTCGTTGGTGCAATGAGAGTCAGCAATTGGCCGATTGAGCCGGCCAACTGACTCGAGATCAGCTGACCACGACGGAAGTCCGCTGTCGGCCCCAAGCGGTCTTCAGCGATCTCCAAAAGCGGTCACTCAATTCACGCCGAAAGCTGACGATCGCGATCGGCAACTCGCGACCCATTGCGGTCGGGAGCGCCGGCGAACCATCGCCCTGTGCTGGTTTTGCTGCTCGTAGTAGTCGCTTTCGGCTGCGCCCCTGCGCGCCTCTTAGCGACTTAGCGAGCCTCGCATCAGAGCTTCGCCACCACGGCCTTGGCGAGCGTCAGCTCCATCACTTCCTTCTTGTCGACCGGAAACGTCGCATAGACCGTTACCTTGAAGGAAAGACCGCCCTTCTTCACCATCAGCCCGACCTGGTCTCCTGCGACGAAGTAGTAGGCGTCGTCTGCGACCGCGGCGGGCTTGATCGACGTACCGTTGGCTCCGGCAGCCATCCGCGCCGTAGTGATCTGCTGCTTGCCGAGTCATAAGCACCAGCGGCTTGCAGGAAGATCGTCACGGATTTGATCGCCGAGCCGCCCGACGCCGGATTCCAGGTGCAGGTTTTGACGTATGTTGGGGTGACGTGCGACCCCGCCGCGACCGGAACGCCGACAGCGCCGCTGCTCTCCGACGAGGTCAGCATCGTGCATGCGTCGGTTTCGGCAAAGGCGATTGAAGGTAGCGCCACTGCACCTAAGCACACTGAGACAGTCCACAAGACCCTGAGACCACAGGCACTCATGTCTGAAGCTCTCCCGACCGATGCGATCGGACCCCTACAGTTCAGCGGGTCAGCGCGCCATAAGCCGGCTGGAACCAGGTGTTGCCAAATAAGTAGTACATCGTGTTGTTGACGAGGTGCCTGGACTCGCGCCCTCGATTCATGCACTCCCCTCAAACGATGCGGAATCACGGCCTGGCACGACCGTGTAGTAAACCCCGTTGGCGCCATACGACGGCTTGTACCAAGTGTTTCCGTTCAGGTAATAGGTCGTTCCGTTCTTGTTGATCGACATCGAACCGGCCGGCAGCGCCGCGTAATTCACGCCCATCGTGGTCGTAGTGGTGGTGACGGTCGTCGTCGTTCCAGGCGCTGCAACGGCTGCCGAACTGGTCCCGGCGGAATAGCCGGAGGCGTAGGCCGCGTTGGCATTGGCGCTTCCGGTCGCCACCCCCGCGGCGTACGCGTTCGACGTTGCCGCGGCCGTATTGGCCGAAGCGGCTGCTGCTCCGACAGCGACGCCGACAACGGCACCGGCTGCCGCTGCGCATCCGTAGCAACCGGTCGAGTAATACGGAACGGCGACGGGCGGGTGGTAGACCGGGTAGGTTGGTGGGTGGTAGTAGGTCGCACCCGATGGATACGTGTGATACGCGCCGGCACCGTAAGCGCCCGCGGTGGTGCCACCGTAGACGTTGGTGTGCTCGGTGCCGCCGTAGTACGAGTGCGCAGTGCTACCACCATAGGCATTGGTGTGTTCGGTGCCTTCACCAGCGACATGGCTCGTGCTGCCGCCATAAGCATTCGTGTGGCTGGTGGATCCGTAACTATGTGTGGTGCTGCCACCGTAGCGATTGGCACTGGCCCAGCCATGCGCCGGGTCCGCAGAAAGTGTCGCGCCAAGCGCAACTGCGGCGACCGAAAGAATCAATTTCATGGAGTGCCTCCTACTCATTGCGACTTCGATGAACCTTTGGTCGTCGTCGACGCGGTTGGCTTGGAGCCGACCAGCGGCTTGACACCCGGCGGCAGTGCTGTCGGACTCTTGAAAGCAATGCGCCCGGCTCCTTGCGCTTTCGCCGACGCGAATGCGTCGGCCGCAATCGATCCATCGAGTTGCCAGTTGGTCAACTCCATCTCGTGCCGGAGTTGCATCGGATCGGCCGCAAAAGTCGCCCTCATCCTGCGCGGCAACTTGTCGTCGGCGCCAATCCATATCTGCACGAACACATCCTTGTTGGCCCAGGCCACCATGTCGGTCTTGGCCCCGCCGACCACGCCCGACGGGCCGATATAGAAAGCCAGTATCGCGCCATTGGCCAGCACCGCATAAGGATCGGTGACGAGCAGATCGCCGAACGGGTAGTAGATCGCGGCGGTGTCGAACGCCGCCTTCAGCGCAGCCTCGATCGTCGGCGGCGCATCGGCGACAGCGACAAGATTTTCAACCGGCGCATACGCCATCATCGTCTTGCCGTCGTAGTAGAACTCGGACGCTGGACCGTCACCGGGCATGATGACCCTCAGCTTGTCCGGCCGCTGCATCGTCACGTCATAGCGCGACGTGTAGACGATCGGGGGGCCGAGCTTGCTCGGATACTCATAACCGACGACTGCGGTGAACGACATCGATTTCGCGGCAGCGAGCTTCACGCTCATCGCCTTCAAGAGATCGATCGCGCGCGCCTCGAGCACCATCTTGAATTCCGGTACAGCCACTTTTTTCGCGGGAGCAGTTTTCTTGGCGGGAGCCGCCTTCGCCGGTTCCGGCGTCTGCGCCGCGACGCTGCCGGCGACGAGCAGACCGGCAATCAGGGCCAGAGCCTTGCTGATCAGTCCGCTTCGAAAAGTATTGATTGCCATGGGCTGTCTCGTCGCAGGTTGCATCAGGGGATCATTCCGCATTCGAACATCTTGTTGACGATCGGCGCCGAGACCTTGTTAAAGAACGCTTGCCGCATCTGAGGATCCGACTGCAGTGCCTTGACCGCGCGCTGCTCCATCTCAGGTTTCGGCTTGCCCTGGCCCTGCGCCTTTTCCTGCCACAACTGCTGGCAGGTCGAGGTCTGGTACTTCTGGACGACTTTTTCGGCGACCTTGTCCATGATGGGGTACTGCGCATACGCTATACCTGACACAACGGCTGCGCTGAGAACCAGAGACAGCCGAACTCGTTTGTTCATCTTCCACTCCTTTTGGGTCGACGATGCCGCGACACCTTCGGCGCGGTTGCGTCGTCGGCAGACTTCATCGGGTAAAGGTCGGAATGCTGGCCGAGACGTATTTCATCTTGGTCGCGCCCTGTGCCTTGATCATCTTGTCGACGCTTTGCTTGATCCAGCCGGCGTCCATCACCCCCATGTAGTCGCCGCCATTACTCGCGAAGTTGATGCTGGCACCGGTCACGATGAAAGAAATCCCCTGCGCCAGCTTAGCGGCACTTCGCGTAGACGTCCGCTTCCAGGCGAATCAGCTTAGAAGGCGTGTTGACTGCTTTTGGCCGAACTCGGTCCGTCCAGTGTCGCCGCGGTAGCCCTGTCGAGCAGCAGCAGCGCGCCTCCGGCCGCGGAACCGGTGAGCGGTTCACATCGAAATCGAACCCTCGCGGAAGTCGGTACGGTCGAGCCACACATTCACCAGCACCGGCCGGCCACTGCGGGCGATCTCGCGTGCCTGCCGCAGCGCCGGCTCCACTTCGCCCATATTGCGCACGATCAGGCCGGCAGCGCCGAGGCCCTGCGCCACCGCGTGGTAGTCGCTGCGCGCGAGCACCGTGCCGACGTCGTCGTTCAGCATCTTCACTTGCTCGCGCGCGATCTGCGCCCAGCTCGCGTCGTTGCCGACGACTGCGATCACCGGTACGTCATGGCGCACGAAAGTATCGAACTCGACCAGGCCATAGCCGCTGGCACCGTCGCCCCAGATCAACCAGACCTCGTCCTGCGGCCGCGCCAGCTTCGCGCCGAGCGCAAATCCGGCGCCGACGCCGAGCGTTCCGAATGCGCCGGGATCAAGCCAGCTCAGGGGCCCGCGCGGATGCACGACATACGACGCGGTCGCGACAAAATCGCCACCGTCGGCCACCATGACGGCGTTGTCGCCGGCGATGCGATCGAGCGCGCGAAAAAACGCGATCGGATTGACATGCTCACCGGCGTGCGCCGCCTGCGCATCGATCTCGCGCTCGCGCGCATCGTCGCGCGCGCGCAGCTGCGCAATCCAGTCGTCGCGACGGGCGCGCTCGCCGACGCGCTGCGCCAGGGCCTCGAGCGTCAGGCCGGCGTCACCGATCAGCGCAAGGTCCGGACGCCGGTTCAGGCGCGCATCCTTCGCGCTGCGGTTGGCGGCAATCAGCGTGGCCCCGCGCCGCACGTGGCGGCCGTAATCGAGACGGAAGTCGCACGGCACGCCGGCAAGCAGCACGCAGTCGGCTTCGCGCAGCGCGTTGCGGCGCGCATGGCGCATCTGCAGCGGGTGTTGCGGCCCGAGCAGGCCGCGCGCCATCCCTGACAGGTAGACCGGGATGCCAAGGCTCGCGACGGCGGCCGCGATCGACTGGGCGTGCTCGGCGAGCAGCAGCGACTGGCTGCCGATCACGAGCAGGGGGCGCTGCGCTTTCGCCAGTCGGTCAGCCGCGCGCGTGACTACCGCGTCAGGCGCGCGCGGCGGCTCGACGGTGATTGCCGCAGGCGTGCCGCTGTCCGCAGCACCGTCGAACATCCGCGTCGCGTGCCGATTCAGATACCAGCGCAGCAGCCGGTCACCGATGGCGGTGCCCTTGCCGGACGCATCGGCGTACCACTGCCGGATCAGCGCCTCGTCATACAGCAGGTCGACCGCGCATTCGACGAACACGGGGCCGGGAACGCCGCTCGCGGCGATCCGCAGCGCCTCGTTGGTGGCAGGACCAAGCTCGCGCACACGCTTGACCTGCGTGACGTGCTTAACGTGCGGAGTGATCAGTGCGCGCTGGTCGATGTCCTGCAGTGCGCCGCGACCCTGCAGCGCGGTCGGTGCGCCGCCGCCGATCAGTACGACGGGGCTTTGCGCCAGTTGAGCGTTCTTCAGCGGCGTGATCGCGTTGGTGAGCCCCGGCCCCGCGGTGACGGCCGCGACGCCAGGACGCCCGGTCAGCCGCGCGACCGCATCGGCGGCGAACACCGCGGTGGCCTCGTCGCGCGTGTCGATGATGCGGATGCCAAGACGCTTGGCGGCGGCGATGATCGGCGATATGTGTCCGCCGCAGAGCGTGAAGACGAACGGCACGCGGTGCGCGTGCAGGACTTCGGCGACGCGATCGCCGCCATGGCGCAGCGGCAGCGGCTTGTGCTCCATCGTCAATGCCAGTGCACGCGCCGCCCGGTCGCGTACCAGCCGTGCACGTGCGGCTCGGCCACCTTTTCAATGCGGGCGCGCCGCACCTTCATCGTCGGCGTCAACAACCCATTTTCGATCGACCATGGCTGCTGGGCGACGACGATCATGTGGAGCTGCTCATGGTCGGCGACGGCCTGATTGACTTCCTTCAGCAGCGCCTCGAACTCGTGTTCGACTTGGGCCCGCACCGCCGCCTCGGCCAGCCTCGGTCGCAGGTGTTCGGCCAGCACCACCATCGCGTACGCGGCGGGCTGGCCGACGCCGGAAACCAGCGACAGCTCGACCATCGGATGCGCGTTGATGCGGTTTTCGATCGGGGCCGGCGCGACGTACTTGCCCTTTGCGGTCTTGAACAACTCCTTGGCGCGGCCGGTGAGCTTGAGCAGCCCGTCGGGCCGGCGTTCGCCGAGGTCGCCGGTGCGAAAGAACCCGTCCGGCGTGAACGACGCGGCCGTCAGCTCGGGCTGCTTGTAGTAGCCGATGCACTGTCCCGGCGATTTGATCAGCACCTCGCCTTCGTCGCTGAGCTTCACCTGCACGCCGGGCAGCGGCACGCCAACGTAGCCCGGCGCGTTGTGCTCAGCGGTCGACGTGTGCGAGTACGAGCTGTCCTCGGTCATGCCATAGCCCTCGTACAGCGGCAGCCCGATGCGCTGGTACCAGGCGATCAGATCCGGCGGGATCGGCGCCGAGCCACTGCCGGCGAGCTTGACGTGGTCGAGCCCGAGTCCCTTGCGAATCTTTTTCGCGACGATCTTGCCAAAAACCGGAATGCGAAGCATGCGATCGAGCTTGGCCGGCGGCATCTTGGCGAAGACGCCCTGCTGGAATTTCAGCCACAGTCGCGGCACCGAGAGGAACAGCGTGGGCTGCGTGCGCTGCAGGTCCTGCAGGAAAGTATCGAGCGACTCGGCGAAGAACAAGTGCGTGCCGCCGTCGACCAGCGACGCGCCCTCGGCCCACGAGCGCTCGAAGCTGTGCGCGAGCGGCAGGTACGACAGCATGCGGTTGTCGACACCGACCCGCCGCCGTACGTCGGCTGTAATGCCCTCGCAGGCACGCGTGAATGCTTCGAACGTGACCATCACGCCCTTCGGTGTTCCGGTCGAACCCGACGTGTAGATCAGCATGGCCAGTTCGTCGGCATTGCGCGAGGGGCGCCCCGCGATTGGCTCGGTGCGCCCGACGATCGCGTCCCACGTGTCGAACGTCGTCTTCGGTGCGAGCGGAAACGCGACGCAAGGCAGTCCCTGCGGGACGCCGGGTTGCTGCTGCGGCCAGGTGTCGAGCTTGCCGACGAACAACAAGCTCGCCTCGCTGTGCGTCAACACATAGTTGATCGTCTCGGCGGTTTCGGTCGGGAAAATGGCGACCGTCGTGTAGCCCGCCATCCAGATGGCCACCTCGGCCATGATGAAGTGCGCACAGTTCTTCGACAGGATCGCGATGCGCGCGCCGCGGGGGAAGCCTTGGCTCTGCAGGTAGCTCGCCATGCGGCGCGACTGATCGACTACCTGGCCCCAGGTGTAGTCGACGACCTGGTTGCCGCCGACCGGCTGCGTCAAGTAGACGCGGTCGCGAAGCTTCTCCTCGTGCTCGAGGATGTAATCCAGCATCAGCCGGTTCTGAGTCATGTCTCCTCCGTCGCGGTCTTCCGCCGCGGGTGGAACAGACTACAACGAGCCGGGCGACCGGGCCACCGATAGAATCCCGTCCCATGCGCCAGTACGAAGACTTCATGCGCCACGTGTTCGAGCACGGCGCCGTCAAGGCCGACCGCACCGGCACGGGAACCCGCTCCTGGTTCGGTTACCAGATGCGGTTCGACCTCAGCGAAGGTTTCCCGCTCGTCACGACCAAGAAGCTGCACCTGCGCTCGATCATCCACGAGCTGCTGTGGTTCCTGCAGGGCTCGAGCAACGTCGCCTACCTGCGCGAAAACAAGGTGACGATCTGGGACGAATGGGCGCGCGAAGACGGCGAGCTCGGCCCGGTCTACGGCGTGCAGTGGCGTTCGTGGCCGACGCCGGACGGCGGCTCGATCGACCAGATCGCACAGGTGATCGAGCAGATCAGGATAAATCCTGATTCGCGCCGGCTGATCGTTTCGGCATGGAACGTCAGCGACATTCCAAAAATGGCGCTGCCGCCGTGCCATCTGTTGTTCCAGTTCTACGTCGCCGAGAGCAGGCTGTCGTGCCAGCTGTACCAGCGCAGTTGCGACATTTTCCTCGGGGTGCCATTTAACATCGCGAGCTATGCGCTGCTGACGCACATGGTGGCGCAGCAGTGCGACCTCGGCGTCGGCGACTTCGTCTGGACCGGCGGCGACTGCCACATCTACAGCAACCACTTCGAGCAGGTGCGCGAACAGCTTGCGCGCGAACCCCGGCCCTTCCCGCGGCTCGTCCTGAAGCGCAGGCCGCCGTCGATCTTCGACTACGCGTACGACGATTTCGAGATCGTCGATTACAACCCGCATCCGCACATCAAGGCGCCGGTGGCGGTGTGAAGGCGCTGTCCGCCATGACAGCCGCGCTGCAACCCCAGCCCGCCGCGCACGCTCTGACGTTGCCCGCGCATTGCTACACCGACGAAGGCTGGTATCGGCGCGAGACCGAAGCGGTGTTCGCAACCGGCTGGCAACTGGTCGCGCACGCCGCGCAGTTGAACGCGCCCGGCGATCACGTCGTGACGTCGATCGGCCGCGTGCCACTTCTCGTCGTGCGCGGAGAACTCGAGGCCGATGCGCCGCAGGGCCGGCTGCGCGCGCTGCACAATGTCTGCCGCCACCGCGCCGGCCCGCTCGCCGAATGCGACGGGCGCGGCGCGCGCTCACTGGTGTGCCGCTACCACGGCTGGAGCTATGCGCTCGACGGACGGCTGCGCGGCGCGCCGGAGATGCACGATGCCGCCGACTTCGACGTCGCAACTGTCCGACTGCCACAGGCGCAGGTGGCCGAATGGCAGGGCCTGGTGTTCGCGGCTCTGGCGCCCGCGATGGCGTTCGCCGACCTGATCGATGGCGTCGATGCGCGGCTGCCGCACGATCTCGCCAACTACCGCTTCGAGCGTCGCATCAGCTACGAGATCGGCTGCAACTGGAAGGTCTACGTCGACAACTTCCTCGAGGGCTACCACCTGCCGCGTGTGCATCCGCGGCTCAATCGCATGCTCGACTACCGCAGCTATCGGACCGAACTGGCGCGCTGGTCGTCGCTGCAGTGGAGCCCGCTCCACGCGGCGCAGGGGCCGTATCGGGGTAACGGGGATTCGATCGCGCGGTACTGGTGGTTGTGGCCGAATACGATGCTGAATGTGCTGCCGGGCCGGTTGCAGACCAATCGCGTACTGCCGCTCCGGCCCGGACACTGCCGCGTCGACTTCGACTACTACTACCCTGTCATTGCCGTCCCCGCGGATACCGCGGACGACCATGCCTTTGCCGACGAGGTCCAGGCCGAAGACAGCTCGATCTGCGAGGCCGTGCAGCGGGGCCTTGCGAGTGGTTCCTACGTGGCCGGACGACTCAACCCGAGTCGCGAAGGCGGGGTCTGGCACTTCCATGAGCTGCTGCGCGCCGCGATGGCGGGCGGAGGAGTGTGATGCCGCGCCTGACGCTGATCATCGCCCGCGCCCGCAACGGCGTGATCGGCAAGGGCAACGCGATGCCGTGGCGCATTCCGGGCGAGCAGGCCTACTTTAAGCGCGTCACGATGGGCTATCCGATCATCATGGGGCGCCGCACCTGGGAATCGATCGGCCGCCCGCTGCCGGGCCGACGCAGCATGGTAGTAACCCGCAACCCCGCCTTCGCTGCGCCCGGCGCGGAAGTGGTCGCCAGCCTCGAGGCGGCGCTCGCGCTCTGCGCCGATGCCGCAGAGGTGTTCGTGATCGGCGGTGCCGAACTCTACCGGCTTGCCTTGCCGCGTGCTGACCGGCTGCTGATCACCGAAATCGATCACGATTTCGAAGGCGATACCTATCTCCCGGCGCCCGATCCGTTGCGGTGGCGTGAGGTAGCCCGCGATCACCACGGACCGACTGCGGATCGCGCTTTCTCCGTCGATTACGTGGACTACGCGCGCCGCTGATATGGCGCTTGCCGGGCAAGCGGAGGCCCAAGTCCGCAGCGACGCACTTGCCGAAAGCCCATCGCCGCAGTGGCGATTCGCTCAGACCGTAGCTGACGGGCTGCCAGCCGCCCGGAAAGCGAAGAGAATCACGGTATGTGGGGGGCAGCGTGCTAGGCAGGCTACGCGTACTTCCAGATTCTCTACAGGAGGCGCCAGTGACTGAGGGAAAACTGAACGAGTTGGAAACCGCCTGCAGGGTTGAGGCGGACAAAGACGGAACGGTCAGGCTACGAGCCGGCGACGTCATGGAACTGGTGAACGAATTGCGCGAACGGCGCAGGCACGCCGCTGACCTACGTGCGCACGAAAGTGCTGTTGCCAACTTGCAGCGGCTACTGGCCAGTGTGTGCACCTACGGGGAAGATTCGCCTGCCGTCGGCTTGGATGCAGCCGGTCGTATCGCGATACAGGATCCGGGGCGCTGATATCGCGTGCCGATCAGAGAAGCGAGTTGCTGCAGCGCGTGCCTTCAGCTGCTCGCCGCCTCAATAGCGCTCGCCGCGCCCGCAGGCGCGTCGGCGACGACGCGCTCCGACCGCAACGTCGCGATCTCGTCGTCGAGATAGCCGAGCTCACGCAACACGGCGGCGTTGTCCGCGCCGAGCGCCGGCGGTCCGCCTCGCGCTGGCAGCCGCGCCCCGTCGA
>DATEZE010000020.1:0-8260 GCA_035255845.1 Burkholderiaceae bacterium
AAGGCAACAAGTTTGCCGTGCTGACCGACATCCTCGGCGACGAAGATCATCTGGGCGACATGGACTTCAAGGTCGCGGGTACCGCGACGGGCATCACCGCGCTGCAGATGGACATCAAGATCGAAGGCATCACGCAGGAGATCATGCAGGTCGCGCTGGCGCAGGCTAAAGAAGGCCGCATGCACATTCTGCAGAAAATGCAGGACGCAATTTCGGTTTCGCGCGGCGAGCTCTCGGCTTTCGCGCCGCGGCTGATCAAGATGAAGATCAACCCGGAGAAGATCCGCGATGTGATCGGCAAGGGCGGCGCGGTAATCCGCGCGTTGACCGAGGAAACCGGCACGCAGATTGACATCGAGGACGACGGCACGGTCATCATCGCCAGCGTCGACCAGGAAAGAGGCCGCGAGGCACAGCGCCGCATCCAGGAGCTGACAGCCGAGGTCGAGGTCGGCAAGGTCTACGACGGCACGGTATTGCGCCTGCTCGACTTCGGCGCGATTGTGCAGATTCTGCCGGGGCGAGACGGTCTGCTGCACATCTCGCAGATCGCCAACGAGCGTGTCAATGCAGTGGCCGACTATCTGAAGGAAGGCCAGGCTGTCAAAGTCAAGGTGATCGAGGCTGACGAGAAGGGACGCGTGCGCCTGTCGATGAAGGCAGTCGACGGCAACGCGGCGGCGGCAGCCCAGCAGCAACAGCAGCAGTAGAGGCAATCGCACAAGGGGGCGTCGCGGCGCCCCCGCTTCGTTCCGTTGCAGCCATGATCCAGCAGTTGATGCAGGCGATCGAGATCGCAAAGCCCGGCGGCCCCGATGTGTTGCGCCCGGTCGAGCGGCCTCGGCCGGTGCCGGGCCCAGGCGAGCTGCTGATTCGCGTTCAGGCGGCTGGAGTGAACCGGCCGGACGTGCTGCAGCGGAAGGGCGCATACGCGCCGCCTCCCGGAGCGTCAGATCTGCCGGGGCTCGAGATCGCCGGAACGATCGAGTCCGGCGACATCGACAGCAGCGACTTCAGGACCGGTGATCCGGTCTGCGCGCTGGTTGCTGGAGGCGGATACGCAGAATGGTGCGCGGCTCCTGCGGGCCAGTGCCTGCCGGTGCCGTCCGGACTGTCGTTTATCGAGGCCGCGACGCTGCCGGAGACGTATTTCACCGTGTGGAGCAACGTATTCGACCGGGCGCGGCTGGTCCCCGGCGAAACGCTGCTGGTGCAGGGGGGAACCAGTGGAATCGGCGTGACGGCGATCCAAGTTGCCGCCGCGCTGGGTCACACCGTTTATGCGACTGCGGGGTCGGACGAGAAGGCGCGAACCTGTGAGGCGCTCGGTGCGCGCCGCGGCATCAACTATCGCAGCGAAGATTTCGTCGCGGTGGTGAAGCAGGAGAGCGACGGCCGCGGGGTCGATGTCATCCTCGATATGGTGGCCGGCGACTACGTGCCGCGCGAGCTGGAATGCCTGGCCGACGATGGCCGGCTGGTGTTCATCGCGCTGCTCGGCGGCGCGCGGGCCGCGATTGATGTGGCGGCAGTGCTGCGCCGGCGCCTGACGATCACCGGATCGACGCTGCGGCCGCGCTCGGCGGCTTTCAAATCTGCGATCGCCGCGAGATTGCGCTCGATCGTCTGGCCGTTAATCGAGAACGGGCGCATCCGGCCAGTCGTGCATGCGGTCTTTCCGCTGGCGCGGGCTTCGGAAGCCCATGCACTGATGGAGTCGAGTGCCCATATCGGCAAGATCGCGCTTGCGGTCGGCCCCGACGCGGACGCCCGGCCCAGCTGAAGTTTGCAGGCGTTTGTTCGGTACTGGAGGCGTCACCCCAACAATGGCAGGTTTTTGTAGATGATGAGTCAACGGACCTATCTTGTCGCGGCGAACTGGAAGATGAACGGTTCGCGCGCCGCCAACGCGCAGTGGCTGAGGACCTTCACCGCGGCACGCGAGTCGTTTGCCTGTGAAGTGGTGGTCTGCGCGCCCGCGGTATACCTCGCAGATCTGGCCGCGCAGGCCGAGTCGGCGCGGATCGATGTCGGCGCTCAGGATGTTTCCGAGCGCGACGCCGGCGCCTACACCGGCGACATCGCGGCGTCGATGCTGGTCGACGTCGGCTGCCGCTGGGTGATCGTCGGACATTCGGAGCGCCGGCAGCTGCATCGCGAGTCCGATGCGACCGTCGCGGCGAAGGCAGCGGAAGCGTTGGCCGCAGGGCTGCGGCCGATCGTCTGCGTCGGCGAGTCGCTCGCCGAGCGTGAAGCCGGGAACACCCTCGATGTCGTGCGACGGCAGCTCGGTGCGGTGCTTGAGCGCATTGGGGAACCGGCGCTGATGCGCGGAGCCCTGGCCTACGAACCGGTATGGGCCATCGGCACCGGACGCACGGCGACGCCGCAGCAGGCGCAGGAGGTGCATGCGGCCCTGCGTGCGCAGGTGGCGGAGAAGTCCGCACAGGCCGAAGGGCTGCGGATTCTTTATGGCGGTAGCGTCAAGCCCACGAATGCGGCCGAACTTTTCGGGCAGCGCGACATCGACGGAGGACTGATCGGCGGCGCGTCGCTGAATGCCAACGATTTCGCGGCAATCTGCGCCGCGGCACGCGTCCGGAACGCAACCCCGGCCGCCGCAAACTGATTCGATACTGGAAAGAGATACTTTATGACCTGGTTGACTCCGCTGCTTATCGTTCTGCAAGTGCTATCGGCACTCGCAATCATCATCCTGGTGCTGCTTCAGCACGGAAAGGGCGCCGACATGGGTGCTGCCTTCGGTGGCGGTGCGTCGGGAAGCCTCTTCGGGGCAACCGGTTCGGCGAATTTCCTCTCGCGCAGCACCGCTGCGGTCGCGACGGTCTTCTTCGTCGCCACGCTCGGCCTCGCCTACGTCGGTACCGCGGTCAAGCGTCCGGCGAGCAGCGGTGGCGGCGGGGTGATGGAATCGATCCCGGCCGCGCCGGCGAATACCGCGCCGAAGGACATCCCGGTGCCTACGACGCCGCCGCAAGGTGCGGCGCCGACAGCACCACAGACTGCACCCGCGCAGCCGTCGACACCCACTGCGCCCACCGCGCCGAAGCCTTCCGACGTGCCGAAGTAATGACCGATGTTCGGGCGCGCTAGCGCGTCGCGCGCTTCGCGTCAGGGCGTGATGCGCAAGTGAATCGAGTAGAATCCTTCGGGTTTTGCGCCTTGCCGACGTGGTGGAATTGGTAGACACACCATCTTGAGGGGGTGGCGGCGAAAGCCGTGTGAGTTCGAGTCTCACCGTCGGCACCACTCGTATCCGTGGCGGGCAGCGGCGGCTCGAGGCAGACACAGTCACGGGCGCATAGGGTGACCGCTCAGGCGGTCAGGTGTGTATCGAAACCGGTGGACCTTGAGCCGGAAGGCCGACCCCGCGTGAATCTCGACAGCTACCTCCCCGTCCTGCTCTTCATCGTCGTTGGGCTCGTGATCGGCGCCGCGCCGATGGCGCTTGGCGCGCTGCTCGGGCCGCATCGACCCGACCCGGAAAAAACGTCGCCCTACGAGTGCGGTTTTGAGGCGTTCGAGGATGCGCGCATGAAATTTGATGTGCGCTACTACCTCGTCGCGATCTTGTTCATTCTCTTCGACCTCGAAATCGCCTTTCTTTTCCCGTGGGCAGTGGTGCTTGGCGATCTTGGCGCGTGGAGCAATGGGTTCTGGGCGATGATGGGTTTCCTTGCGATCCTGACAGTAGGCTTCATCTACGAGTGGAAGCGGGGGGCGCTCGACTGGGAGTGACCATGTCGATCTGCGCAGCCCAGCGACCACACGACGCGGGACGAAAATGGGTATACAGGGCGTACTGAACGAAGGCTTCGTCACCACCAGCGTGGACAAGCTGGTGAACTGGTCGAAGACCGGATCGCTGTGGCCGATGAGCTTCGGCCTCGCCTGCTGTGCCGTCGAGATGATGCACGCCGGCGCCGCGCGCTACGACCTCGATCGCTTCGGCATCTTCTTCCGGCCCAGCCCACGGCAGAGCGATGTGATGATCGTCGCCGGCACCCTCTGCAACAAGATGGCGCCGGCCCTGCGAAAAGTCTACGACCAGATGGCCGAACCCCGCTGGGTGATCAGCATGGGCTCGTGCGCCAATGGCGGTGGCTATTACCACTACAGCTATTCCGTCGTCCGCGGCTGCGACCGCATCGTGCCGGTCGATATCTATGTGCCCGGCTGCCCGCCGACGGCCGAGGCGCTGATCTACGGCATCATCCAGCTGCAGAACAAGATCCGCCGTACCAACACGATCGCCCGATGAGCCGCGCCGAAGCACTGGCCAGCGCACTGCGTGAAGCGCTCGGCGACAAGGTCAGGGAAGTCCTCGTCGCGCTCGGCGAGGTGACGATCGTCATCGACGGCGCCGATCACCTGTCGGTGGCGCGTGTGCTGCGCGACGACGCGCGTTTCGACTTCGCCCAGCTGATCGATCTCGCCGGCATCGACTACTCGTCGTTCGGCGAGACTGGCTCGCAGGGGCCGCGATTCGCCGTCGTCATGCACCTGCTGTCACTGCGCCACAACTGGCGCGTACGTGTGCGCAGCCTGTGTGCGGACGAGGAGTTGCCGCTGATCTCGTCGGTCACGGAACTGTGGACCTGCGCCAATTGGTACGAACGCGAAGCGTTTGATCTGTACGGCATCGTCTTCGAGGGCCATCCGGACCTGAGGCGCATCCTCACCGACTATGGGTTCATCGGCCATCCGTTCCGCAAGGATTTCCCGATCTACGGGCATGTCGAGATGCGCTACGACCCGGAGCAGAAGCGCGTGATCTACCAGCCGGTAACGATCGAACCACGCGAGATCGTGCCGCGGGTTATCCGCGAAGACACGTACGGGCAGGGAAGATAGGCGGACGAAAGTGCAAACCTACTTTTGTCCGATCTGCAATGAAAAACGTCGCTGGCAAAGCCAGAGGGCGTTTTGATGGCAACGGGTAGGCAACGGCAAATAGAAGCGCACCGTGGCTGATATTAAGAACTACACGCTCAATTTTGGCCCACAGCACCCTGCGGCCCACGGCGTGCTGCGCCTGGTGCTGGAGCTCGACGGCGAGGTGATCCAGCGCGCGGATCCGCACATCGGACTGCTGCACCGTGCGACCGAGAAGCTCGCCGAGACGCGCACGTACCTGCAGTCGGTGCCGTACATGGACCGTCTCGACTACGTTTCGATGATGGCGAACGAGCACGCCTACGTGATGGCGATCGAGAAGCTCATCGGTGTCGACGTGCCGGTGCGCGCGCAGTACATCCGCGTGATGTTCGACGAGATCACGCGACTGTTGAATCATTTGCTGTGGCTGGGCGCGCACGGACTCGACATCGGGGCGATGGCCGTCTTTCTGTACTGCTTCCGCGAGCGCGAAGACCTGATGGACATCTACGAGGCGGTGTCGGGTGCACGGATGCACGCGGCCTACTACCGCCCGGGCGGCGTCTACCGCGACCTGCCGGATTCGATGCCGCAGTACCGCGCCTCGAAGTACCGCAGCGAGAACAGCACGCGCGACCTCAACGAGAACCGCCGCGGCTCGCTGCTCGATTTCATCGAGGACTTCACCCGACGCTTTCCGAAGTACGTCGATGAGTACGAGACCCTGCTGACCGACAATCGGATCTGGAAGCAGCGGCTGGTCGGCATCGGCGTCGTCTCGCCGGAGCGGGCGCTGCAGATGGGATTTACCGGACCGATGCTGCGTGGCTCGGGCATCGAGTGGGACCTGCGCCGCAAGCAGCCTTACGAGGTCTATGACAGACTCGACTTCGCGATTCCGATTGGCACCAACGGCGACAGCTACGATCGCTATCTCGTTCGCATCGAGGAGATGCGACAGAGCAACCGCATCATCCAGCAGTGCGTGGACTGGCTGCGTGCGAACCCGGGCCCGGTGATGACCGACAACCACAAGGTCGCGCCGCCGTCGCGAGTCGAGATGAAGTCGAACATGGAAGAGTTGATCCATCACTTCAAGCTCTTCACCGAAGGCTTTCACGTGCCGCCGGGCGAGGCCTATTGCGCGGTGGAACACCCGAAGGGCGAGTTCGGCATCTATCTCGCGTCCGACGGCGCGAACAAGCCGTATCGACTGAAGATCCGCGCGCCGGGATTCGCGCACCTGCAGGCGCTCGACGAGATGGCGCGCGGACACATGATCGCTGACGCGGTGGCGATCATCGGCACGCTGGACATCGTTTTCGGCGAGATCGACCGCTAGCCCATGAGCGCTGTTCCCCAGCCTCAGGCGCTGCTGTCCGCGGACACGCTGCGGCGCATCGACCGCGAACTCGCGAAGTATCCGGCCGAGCGTAAGCAGTCGGCCGTGATTGCCGCACTCGCGCTGGCGCAGGACCAGCTCGGCTGGCTGGCACCCGAGGCGATTACCGAGGTTGCGGAATATCTCGAGATGCCACCGATTGCGGTGTTCGAGGTGGCGTCGTTCTACGGCATGTACAACCTGAAACGTGCCGGTCGCTGCAAGCTGACGCTCTGCACCAACCTGCCGTGTGCGCTGTCGGGCGCGAACCGAGCGGCCGAGCACCTGAAGCAGCGGCTCGGTATCGGCTTTGGCGAGACCACGGCGGATGGTCAGTTCACGCTGAAGGAGGGCGAGTGCCTCGGCGCCTGCGGGGATGCCCCGGTGCTGCTCGTCAACAACAAGCGCATGGAAAGCTTCATGAGCAACGAGCGACTCGATGCCTTGCTCGAGGACCTGAAGCGAGTCAAGTGAAATGACGCTGCAAACCTGCTTCCACGGCCGTCATATCCAGCCGATGATCCTCGCGGGTCTCGATGGCGCGAACTGGTGCCTGAAGGACTACGAGGCACGCGACGGCTACAAGGCGCTACGCAGGATCCTCACGGAACACATCGCGCCCGAGGCGGTGATTGCGGACGTGAAGAAGTCCGCGCTCCGCGGCCGCGGCGGCGCAGGCTTTCCGACCGGGCTCAAATGGAGCTTCATGCCGCGGCAGTTTCCCGGCCAAAAGTACGTGGTCTGCAACTCCGACGAAGGCGAACCCGGAACGTTCAAGGACCGCGACATCCTGCGCTACAACCCGCACATCGTGATCGAGGGCATGGCGATCGCCGCCTATGCGATGGGCGTATCGGTCGGCTACAACTACATTCACGGCGAGATCTGGGCGGACTACGAGCGCTTCGAGGAGGCCCTGGACGAAGCACGCGCCGCGGGCTACCTCGGCGACAACATCCTTGGCTCGTCGTTCAGCTTCCAGCTGCACGCCGCGCATGGCTACGGGGCCTATATCTGCGGCGAGGAGACTGCCTTGCTCGAGTCTCTCGAGGGCAAGAAGGGGCAGCCGCGATTCAAGCCGCCGTTTCCGGCGAGCTACGGCCTGTACGGCAAACCGACCACGATCAACAACACGGAAACCTTCGCTGCGGTGCCATGGATCTTCAATCACGGCGCCGATGCGTTTCTCGAACTCGGCCGGCCGAACAACGGCGGCACGAAAATCTTCTCGGTCTCAGGCGACGTGACCCAGCCAGGCAACTACGAGGTCCCGCTAGGCACACCGTTTTCTAAGCTGTTGGAACTCGCCGGGGGTATGCGCGACGGCAGGAAGATCAAGGCGGTGATCCCGGGTGGCTCGTCGATGCCGGTAGTGCCCGGCAACGTGATGATGGCGACCGACATGGACTACGACTCGATCGCCAAGGCGGGTTCCATGCTCGGCTCGGGCGCCGTCATCGTGATGGACGAGACACGCTGCATGGTGCGTTGCCTCGAGCGGCTGGCGTATTTCTATTTTGAGGAGTCCTGCGGTCAGTGCACGCCGTGCCGCGAAGGTACCGGGTGGCTATACCGCGTCATCCACCGGATCGAGCACGGCCAAGGCCGCGCCGAGGACATAGACCTGCTGAATTCGGTGGCGGACAACATCCAGGGTCGCACGATCTGCGCACTCGGCGACGCCGCCGCGATGCCGGTGCGCGCGTTCATCAAGCACTACCGCAGCGAGTTCGAGCACCACGTCGAACACAAGAGTTGCGTCGTCCCCGAATACGTATGAGGCGGCCCGTCATTTTCATGCCGTTGTACTGCGAGCGCATCCCACTGCGCGGCTTGCAGGCCGCGCCGGCTACGCGGGGTCGACAGCACGCAGGCGCTGTCGACAATTCCCCACTTCGCCCCGGCCGCCCGAAGCCCGCTCGCCTGACTATTCGCGACGAGTGCACGTGCGACCGCGCAGCGGTCGCGTACACGAGGAGC
>DATEZE010000021.1:0-6044 GCA_035255845.1 Burkholderiaceae bacterium
TCACGCTCGCCGGCGGCGCCATCGCACTGATGACTACGATCGCCTTGCTGTTCCAGACCTACTACGAAGCGGCGCTCCAGCCGGGCACTTGAGCCGCTCAGAAAAGATCGAGCTGCGGTCGTGCCGATCGAGGCGGGGCAAATAGATCGACGCGCAGCGCGGGCCATGCGTCGCTGAACCCGTGGCGCGCATTTGCGCGCCGGAAGCGCTGCTCGATGAGCCGTGCCCACGTGCCCTCGCCGGTCATTCGCTGACCGAACTTCGCGTCGTAATTCTTGCCGCCGCGCATCTCGCGGATCCGGTTCATCACTCGTTGTGCCCGGTCCGGAAAGTGCGAGCCAAGCCACTCCTCGAACAACGGACTCACCTCCCAGGGCAGGCGCACGACCGTGTAATGCGCACTGCACGCCCCCGCGGCGGCCGCCGCGTCGATGATCGACTCGATCTCCGGTTCGTTGATGAACGGAATCACCGGCGCGAGGTTTACCCGAACGGGTATGCCGGCGTCGGCCAGCGTACGTACGGTGCGCAGCCGGCGCCACGGACCCGCCGCGCGCGGCTCTAGAATCCGCGCCAGCTTCGGATCGAGCGTTGTCACACTGACGCTGACGGAGGCCAGCTGCTGCGCCGCCATCGCGCCGATCAGATCGAGATCGCGTTCGACCAGTGCCGACTTGGTCACGAGTCCGAACGGGTGCCGGGATTCGGTCAGCACCTCCAGCACGCCGCGCGTGATCCTGAGCTCCCGCTCGATCGGCTGATAGGCGTCGGTGTTGACCCCGACCATGACGAGCTGCGGGCGGTAGCTCGGCGCAGCGAGCTCTTTGCGCAGCAGTTGCGCGGCGTTGCGCTTGGCGAACAGCTTGGTCTCGAAGTCGAGGCCGGGCGAAAGATTCAGGTAGCTGTGGGTTGGACGCGCGTAGCAATAGATGCAGCCATGCTCGCAACCGCGATAGGGATTGATCGATCTGTCGAACCCGATGTCAGGCGATTCGTTGCGGCTGATGATCGAGCGCGCCTCCTCGAAGCTGACGGTGGTCGCGAGCGGCGGTAGTTCCTCGTCATCCGTCGCGCCGCCGTCCTCGCGAGTGCGTTCGACCGACTCGAAGCGATGTGCGAGGTTCGATACAGCACCACGGCCCTTGCGGACAAGCGCGACTGGCACGGCCGCCGGCTCGAGCACGTCGTCCGGCACGCGCGTGATCGCGTCGTCAGCGGAAGTCGCGGGCGAGCGAGGCCTGGACCTGTGGGGCGACTTCATCCAGACGCACGGCATAGTGAGGATGGTCGATGCCAATGGCAACCGCCGCTCCCGCCTTCCACGAGGAGATCGCCGTCGGTTCGAGTTCGAAGCGCAGGAAATGCACCGACGAGGTCTTTTCCTCGTTCTCGCGCTCCATGTCCTCGTCCGCGATCGCATAGACCTTCGGTTGGCCGTCGACCTGCACGTAGACTCGGCTTTCGACACCCTTCAGTCGCGCCAGCTCGGTCTTGCGCACCAGCGGATCCTCGTACTCGATCAGCATCGTCGCCTTTAGATTGGCGCCGTCGGGGATCAGCGGCGTATAGGCGTCGAGCTCGTCCTGGATGCCCGCCTCCTCGAACGTTTTTTCGATGCGCAGCATTTCCTGGATCTGATAGCGGATAGTCAGTTCGTCTTCGAAGATCAGTGTGACGTGCTGACCGAGCCGCACGGTGCGATCCGCCTTGTGGGCGATGACGCGCGCGCGGAACTCGGGCCGCTGCTTCGCATAGGCTTCGAGCGTCAACAGGCTGTCTCGCGAGATCTGGGCCATCGTCACTCTCCGGCGTCCTTTCTATTACAGACCATAGGCCAGGCGGACCAGCGTGATCGGGTGCGCCACTTGCGGAATCTTGCCGCCCAGCGCGTCTCGCTCGGTCTCCTGCACGCCCTGTTCGATGTGATGCCCGGCGAGTTGGCAGTCGGAGCTCAAGTAGTCGGGCTGCACGCTCGCCATAGTCCGGAAAACCGGTTTGCCGATCTTCATCGCCATGCGATGGAATTCCTTGCGGGTACCCCACAGGCCCGAGTGCCCCGAACAGCGCTCCACGGTATGCACCGTGGTTTCGGGCAACAGCCTCAGCAGCTCCTCGGTCTTACGGCCGATGTTCTGCACGCGCGAGTGGCACGGCACGTGGTACGACACCGTACCCAGTGCGCGCTTGAAGTCGGTCTTCAGCAGGCCGTCCCGGTTGCGCGCGACGAGGTACTCGAACGGGTCCCACATCGCATCACTGACGAGCCGCACCTCGACGTCGTCCGGGAACATCAGCGGCAGTTCGTGCTTGTACATGAGTGTGCACGACGGGATCGCGGTGAGGATCGCGTAGCCGTCGCGCGCGAGCCGCGCCAGATGCGGAATGTTGATGTCCTTCAGCTTCTCGACCGAATCGAGGTCCCCGATTTCAAGCTTCGGCATGCCGCAGCAGGCCTCCTTTTCGGCTAGCGCGTACGGAATCGCGTTGTGCTCGAGGATGCGGACCAAATCATGGCCGATGCCAGGCTCGTTGTAGTTGACATAGCAGGTCGAGAAGATCGCGACCTTCCCCGGCGTCTTCGCACCGTCGACGACCGGCGCTGCGCCGTTGGCGCGGATCGCCGAGCGGAACTTCTTCGTCGCAAGATCCGGACGCCATGCCCCGCGGTCGATGCCGGTCAGCTTCTCAATCACACCGCGACCTGCCGGCGTGCGGTTCACCGCATTTGCGATCGCGGTCACGATCGGAATGCCGGCAAACTTGCCGACCTTGTCGGTCGATGTCAGGAAGCGGTCGCTCGCGCTGGCGCCGTGCTTGCGGAAGTGCACGGCCTTTGCGCGCAGCATAAGGTGCGGAAAGTCGACATTCCACGGATGCGGCGGCACGTACGGACACTTGGTCATGTAGCACACGTCGCACAGGTAGCACTGATCGACGACGTCTTTGTACTTCTCCTTCGGCACGCCATCGACCTCTCCGGTCGGGCCGTTGTCGACCAGATCGAAAAGCGTCGGAAACGCGCCGCACAGGTTGACGCAGCGTCGGCATCCATGACAAATGTCGAATACGCGTCCCAACTCCTTCTGCAGAGCGTCATCACTCCAGAAGTCCGCGGACTTCCATGCCAGCGGATGCCGGGTCGGCGCTTCGAGGCTGCCCTCGCGCACGGTCATCGTGATTGTCCGGAAGTGAGGCTCAGAATGAACTGCCCTGCTGCGCAGGGTTGCGGTAGTCAGCGGCCGGCCTAAGGCCGGCCGCACTCGAGCAGCGCCGCACTGGCGACGCTGGCCTAGTCGACGATGCCGTCCAGCGTGCGCTGGAACTTGTTGGCGTGCGAGCGCTCGGCTTTTGCCAGAGTCTCGAACCAGTCGGCGATTTCGCCGAATCCCTCGTCGCGCGCGGCCTTCGCCATGCCCGGATACATGTCGGTGTACTCGTGCGTCTCGCCGGCGATCGCCGCCTTCAGGTTCGAGCGGGTCGGGCCGATTGGCAGGCCGGTGGCCGGATCGCCGACAGCCTCGAGATATTCGAGGTGTCCGTGCGCATGGCCAGTCTCGCCTTCCGCGGTGGAACGGAATACCGCCGAGACCTCGTTATAGCCCTCGACGTCGGCCTTGGCCGCGAAGTACAGGTAACGGCGGTTCGCCTGCGACTCACCGGCGAATGCGTCCTTCAGATTCTGTTCGGTTTTCGAGCCCTTCAGTTGCATGAGATCTCCTCGCTGGATCAATGGAATGCGCGCGCGAGGCCCACCGGGCGATGCGCGACTACAACCCAGCCTACGCCGAGGAATTGCCTAGAACAAATTAATTGTCCCAATGCTGGCCATAGACATGCGCTATCAGGTGGCGCCGGCTAGAGAGCTGGCCTACAGCCAGAGAGTCGAGCTAGAACTGCTCGACTTCCAGCGCAAGTGTCCCGACGCTGCCGCCGACAGCACTGGCCGCAAGGCCGGAGGCCGCCGTGAGCATGTGATCCGCAAAAAAGCGCGCGCTCGCGATCTTGGCCTTGGCAAACGGGACATCACGGCCGGCGTCGATCAGCCGCTGTGCGGCCAGCGCAGCACGACCCATCTGCCAGCCGCCGTGGACAATGCCCGCGAGCTTCAGGTAAGGAACCGAACCGGCGAAAACGGCGCGGATATCGCTCTTGAACTGCTTGACGACGTAGTCGACGGCCGATTCGTACGAGTCGACCGCAGTCGTCAGGCGCTCGCCGATCACCGCAAGATCACCGCCAGCGCGACTCAGCTCGGCGGCGGTCTCACGCATCTGCCCGATGAATCGGCGCGCGGTGGCTCCGCCGTCGCGCGAGGTCTTGCGCCCGATCAGATCGTTCGCCTGGATTGCGGTCGTGCCTTCATAGATCGTCAGGATGCGAGCGTCACGATAGAACTGTGCGGCGCCGGTTTCCTCGATGAAGCCCATGCCGCCATGCACCTGGACTCCGGTCGACGCGATGTCGATCGAAATCTCGGTCGACCAACCCTTGACGATCGGCACGACATACTCATAGGCCGCCTGCGCCTCCTTGCGGGCAGCGGCGTCCGGATGGTGGTGCGCAACGTCGTGGTAACCCGCTGCGACGTAGGCGATGGCCCGCGCCGCCTCGGTGTTGGCGCGCATGAACATCAGCATGCGACGCACGTCCGGATGCTGGATGATCGCAACCGGGCCGCTCGAACCCTCGACCGCACGGCTTTGCACCCGATCCTTCGCGTACGACACGGCCTGCTGGTAGGCCCGGTCCGAAACCGCGATGCCCTGCATGCCGACCTGGAAGCGCGCCGCGTTCATCATCACGAACATGTACTCGAGACCGCGGTTCTCTTCGCCAATGAGATAACCGATCGCTCCGGCCCCGACTTCACCCTTGTCGTCGCCGTAGATCAGCACGCAGGTGGGGCTCGCCTTGATGCCGAGCTTGTGTTCGATCGAGGCGCAATAAACGTCGTTGCGCTTGCCGAGCGTGCCCTTCGCGTCGAACATGACCTTCGGCACGATGAACAGCGAAATGCCCTTGACGCCTTCCGGCGCCTCCGGCGTGCGCGCCAGCACGAGGTGCACGATGTTCTCGGCGAGGTCGTGGTCACCATAGGTGATGAAAATCTTCTGTCCGAACAGGCGATAACTTCCGTCCGCCTGCGGCACGGCGCGCGTGCGCACCTGCGCTAAATCCGAACCGGCCTGCGGCTCGGTCAGATTCATCGTGCCGGTCCAGGTGCCCTCGATCAGCCGCGGCAGATAAGCCTGCTTCTGCTCATCGCTGCCGGCGACCAGCAGCGCCTCGATCGCTCCATCGGTCAGCAGCGGACACAGCGCGAACGACAGGTTCGCCGACTGCATCATCTCCATGCACGCGGCGCTGACGACCTTCGGCAAACCCTGGCCGCCAAACTCGGTCGGATGCTGGATGCCTTGCCAGCCCGCCTCACCAAACGAGCGAAACGCCGCGCGGAAACCCGGGCTGGTGGTGACGTTGCCGTCCGACCAGCCTCCAGGCTGCGTGTCTCCGCTCCAGTTAAGCGGCGCGATCACCTCGCTCATGAAGCGGCCGTTCTCCTCGAGCACGGCCTGCACGGTTTCATCGGTCGCTTCCTCGCAGCCCGGCAGCTGCTGGATCTGCTTCAGTCCTGCCAGTTCGTGCAGCACGAACTGCATGTCCTTGATCGGTGCCGTGTAGCTCATGATTTCCGCCTATCTGCGAGGTCGAGTGACAGATCCGTCAATCAGCCGAGTTCCTTGACCAGTTGCGGTATGACCTCGAACAGGTCACCGACCAGGCCATAGTCCGCAACCGAGAAGATCGGCGCTTCCGGATCCTTGTTGATCGCGACGATGGTCTTCGAATCCTTCATGCCCGCGAGGTGCTGGATCGCGCCCGAGATGCCGACCGCGAGGTACAGCGCCGGGGCGACGATCTTGCCGGTCTGGCCGACCTGGTAGTCGTTCGAGATGTAGCCGGCGTCGATCTTTTCGACGCTGCCCGAGCCGCCGTCGCAGGCGGCCTTTTCGAAGGCGGTGCCGCGGACGGTGATGACCTTC
>DATEZE010000022.1:0-10975 GCA_035255845.1 Burkholderiaceae bacterium
CGGGAGAGATGATTGCCTTCGTCGGACCGTCCGGCGCGGGCAAGACGACCGCGATCAACCTGATCCCGCGTTTCATCCGGCCGACTGGGGGCGAAATCCGCCTCGATGGCGTCCCGCTTGAGGAACTGACGCTGCAGAGCCTGCGACGCCAGATTGGGCTGGTCTCGCAGGACGTCGTGATGTTCGACGACACGATCGCGGCCAATATCGCCTATGGCGCACAGCGCGACGCATCGCCCGAGCGCGTGCGCGAGGCGGCCGACGCCGCCTATCTGCTCACTTTCATCGAGTCACTGCCGCAGGGCTTTGACACTCGCATCGGCGAGAACGCCGTCAAGCTGTCGGGCGGCCAGCGCCAGCGCTTGTCGATCGCACGCGCGCTGCTGAAGAACGCACCGATCCTGCTGCTCGATGAGGCGACCTCCGCACTGGATTCAGAGTCGGAGCGCTATATCCAGGCCTCGCTGCAGCGCCTGATGAGGGGCCGGACGACCTTTGTCGTCGCGCACCGGCTGTCGACGATCGAGCGCGCCGATCGCATCGTCGTGCTGGAGCGCGGGCGCGTCGTCGAAATCGGGCCGCACTCCGAACTGATTGGACGCGGTGGGTTGTATGCGCGCCTGCACAACATTCAGTTCGCCTCAGGTGAAGAAACCCTGGAGGAGGCGCGGTGAGTACAGAGATTCGGCCGATCAGCCGCTGGCCGGTGCCGCAGATCGCCGATCTGCCCGTCGACATCCGCGCCCGCATCGCCGAAGTCCAGGAGAAGGCCGGGTTCGTGCCGAACGTCTTCTTGACGTTGGCCCATCGGCCGGACGAGTTTCGCGCTTTTTTCGCCTATCACGACGCGCTGATGCTGCGCGACTCCGGTCTGACCAAGGGCGAACGCGAAATGATCGTCGTGGCCACCAGCGGCGCGAATGATTGCGCCTACTGCGTCGTTGCCCACGGCGCGATCCTGCGCGTGTACGAGAAGAGTCCGCTGATCGCCGACCAGGTGGCGGTGAACTATCGCAAGGCGGACATCACACCGCGCCAGCGCGCGATGCTCGCCTTCGCACTGAAGGTCGCGACCGACTCGGCTGCGATCGAGCCGGTCGACTTCGACCCGCTGCGGGCGCACGGCTTCAGCGACGAGGACATCTGGGACATCGGTGCAATCGCTGCGTTCTTCGCGCTGTCCAATCGCATGGCGAACATGATCAGCATGCGGCCGAACGACGAGTTCTATCTGCTCGGGCGGCTGCCGCGCAAGTGAATCCGCAGCCGCCCGCAACGTGGCCGGATGCGGTGCAGGCGCTCGGCCTCGACGCGCTGATCATCATCAACGTCAAGCGCTTCACCGAGCGCCGCCGCCACGTCGAAGCCGAGCTTGCACGCTTCGGGCTGCGCGGCGAATTCATGCATGACTTCGATGCCGAGGAGATCACGTCCGAGCTCGATCGCCGTTGGTTCGCCGGCGCCCAACTTAACGGCGGGCAGAAGTCGTGCGCGCTGAAGCACATCGCCGCGTTGCAGCGCGTGGTTGAATCCGGGTGGCAGCGCTGCCTGGTGCTCGAGGACGATGTCGTGCTCGCCGACGGGTTCGTCGAAGGCGTCCGCGCGGCGCTCTCCGAAACTCGATCCGAGCCGCATCCATTTGTGATCTATTTGGGCGCCGGGGGCAACTTCTACACGCCGGCGAGCCAGCGTCAGCCGGGGCGGCGCATCTACCCGGCGAGCAAGGGCCGCTTCACCGATTCCTACATCGTCGGCGTTACCGAAGCGTCGCTGCGGCTGGCTCAACTGCAGGCCCGCCCGATGACCAAACCGATCGACGTCACCTTTGAAGCGATCGATCGCGACCAGGGCATTCGGTTTCTGTGGTTGGAGGATCCGGTCGTCGAGCAGGGCAGCAAGCTCGGGATGTTCCGGACGACGCTCGAAGCCGCCCCGCCCAACTGGCTGCAGGCGCTGCGCTACCGGTTCGAGCGGCTGCGGCGCAGGTATCTCTATCAATTATGGCGCTGAGACCGCTTCGATGAACAGCGGTTATCCAATCGACGAGGCACTGCCGGCCTCGCGCGCGATCGATATCGCGCGTTGGGCGACGATCGTCGCTACCTGCGGCGTGATGGTTTCGCCACCGCTCGCCAATGCCGCAATGGCCGTGATGCTGATCGGATTGCTTGCGAGCGGGCAGGCGGGCGTACGCCTGCGGCAGGCGTGTACGCAGCCGCTCGGCATCGCGACGCTGCTTCTGATCAGCGTCATCGGTGTCGCGATGCTGTGGGGGGATGCGCCCTGGCGCGATCGCTGGGCCGCGTTTTGGAGCTGGCGCAAGCTCTGGATGATCCCGGTTGCGCTGGCGCTCTTCGGTCCGCTGTACTGGAAGCGCCGGCTTGCAGTCGCGTACGTCGCTGTCTGTGGCGTCGCGGCGACCGCTTCGTTCGTGCTGGTCGCGATCGAAGGCCGGCTGCCGACGATGTACGAGCTGGCGCTTTCCGGCTCGCTGCTGCGCAACCACAGCGCGCAGTCGATGGCCTTCGCGACCGCTGCGTTCGTCGCGCTCTGGCTCGCGGCCGATCCCTATTGGCGGCGCGCGTGGCGGCTGCTGGCTGCCGCGCTGGCCGCGCTCTTCGTCCTGAACATGGCGTTCATCACGCCGGGCCGCAGCGGCTTTCTCGCGCTTGCGGTCATGCTCGCCGTGCTGACCGCATTCAGTCTGCGCACCCGGCGTATGGCGCTGGCGGTGCTCGCGCTGGCGGCGATTCTCGCGGGAGCGATTGCGCTGTCGCCGCTGGCGCGCGACCGCATCAATCTGGCGATTAACGAATGGAACAATGCCTCGACCCAGACCTACAAGACGTCGATGGGCATGCGCGCGGTGATCTACGGGAACACGCTGGACCTAGTCCGCGCGCGACCGTGGTTCGGCACCGGAACCGGCGGGTACGGGATGGCGTACTCGGCGCAGATCGAGGGCAAATACAGCGACTGGCGAGCGGTGCCAACGGTTGATCCGCACAGCCAGTATCTGTTCTTTCTCGCCGAGCAAGGCATCTTCGGATTGCTCGCGTTTCTCGGGTTCATCGCCGCGGCGCTGGCGGACCGCGGCGACTCGACCCGCGCCCGCATCATCGCGGTCGGCATGCTGCTCGGCTGGTGCGCGACGTCGCTGGTCAGTTCGCACTTCAAGACGTTCTCCGAGGGTCACCTGCTGACGTTCTTCCTCGGCGCCATGCTGGCGCGGCCGGTGACCGCACAGCCTGCACCGCTGCCGCGCGCGCGCCTGTCGCCATCGTGACCACCGTCCTGGTTCGGCTGCCAAACCACGTGGGCGACACCTGTATGGCACTGCCTGCGCTGCATGCGTTGACGTCGGCGGGGCTTGATTGCGCTCTGGTCGGGAGAGCGTGGGGCGCCAGCCTATTGGCTGGTCTCGGGGCCGCCTACCAGCCAATCAGCGGCCAGCTTCTGCCAGACCGCCGCGTAGTGCGCGACTTCGTCGGCCGGCTGAAGCGCGACGGCGATCTCGTCGGACTCGTGTTGCCGAATTCGTTCGGGTCGGCGCTGCTGTTCAACCTGGTCGGCGTGCCGAGCGCGGGCCTTGCCACTAGCGGGCGCCGTGCACTGCTGCGCTGGCCGGTGCGTGAGCCGCACGGTCGGCACGAGGTGGATCGATTCCATGCGGCGGCCTGCGGTGCGCTTATCGCCTGGGGCCGCCCGACGGTGCCGCTGCCCGACACGCTTGGATTGCGTCTGATGCCGTCGCAGCGCGCGGCAGCGGATGCATTGCTGCTTGGCTCGCGCCTGGAGCGCTACGCACTGATCGCTCCGGTGGCCACGGGCCAGCATCATGGCCGCGCGAAGCACTGGATGCATTTCGCCGCTCTGGAGGCGCCGCTGCGCGAGCGCGGCCTGCAAGCAGTGGCGGCGCCTCCGGCCAACGAAGCCGACGCGGTGCGCGCAGCCCTGCCAGGGGCGACGCTGCTGCCTCCAGTGGATCTGGGTGTCTATGCGGCGCTGGCCGAGCGAGCAGGGGTCGTCGTCGCCAACGACTCAGGTTCGAGCCACGTCGCCGCAGCGGTCGGTGCGCGTCAGGTCACTATCTTCGGCGTGACCGATCGGAAGCGCACCGGGCCGTGGTCGCCACGCGCAATCTGCGTCGGGGCCGACGGGGCCTGGCCCGACATTGCGGCAGTGATCGCGGCGATCGACGAGGCGCTGTCGCGGCCATGAAGCGCGTTCACCTCGCGACTCTTCATCCACCGGGACATGCGCTGATCGTCACGCTGCGCTTCCTCGGCGACGCGTTGCTGTCGACGCCGCTGGTGCGCGCGCTGAAGCGAGCCTATCCGACGTGTCGTATTGACGTGCTGACCTTCGCCGGGACCGAGGCCGCGTTCGAAGGCAATCCGGACATCGACCGCGTGATGACCACTGCTGAAAACGCCCGGCCGGCACAGACACTGCGGCAGGCGATCGCGTTGTGGCGTCGTTACGACCTGGCGGTCATAGCGCAGACCGGCACTCGACCTTTCTTCTTCGGCTGGGCCGCGGGCCGGCGTCGCATCGGACTGGTCGCGCCGGAGCCCGGGCGGTCGTGGTGGAAGCGGGCACTGCTCGATGGCTATGCCGTCTTCGACGGCCATGCGCCACGGGTGCTCGAAAACCAGCGCATCGTCGAATTGCTCGGCGTTGAAGAGTCGCCTGTCGTGGTTCCTCCGACCGCGCACTGGACCGCCGCCGAGGTGTCGCACGCTCTCGGCTTCGACGCGCGCGATCGCTTCGCGGTCGTGCATCCGTCGCCGCGCTGGCGCTACAAGCAGTGGACAACCGAGGGCTGGCGCGCGCTGATCGCTGCGCTCGCGGCGCAGGGCCTGCGGGTTGTGATCACCGGCGGGCCGGATGCCGGTGAACGAAGTTACGTCGATGCGGTCCTCAACGGTGTCGAACTACATCGTTTGCTTCGCGCCGACGGCCGTTGGACCTTTGCCCAGACGGCGGACATCCTGCACCATGCCGCCGTCTACATCGGTCCCGACACTGCGACGACGCATCTCGCCGCGGCCTGCGGCACGCCGACGGTCGCGCTCTACGGTCCGACGGACCCGACGATCTGGGGGCCGTGGCCGGCAGTTGAGGGGCGCGAGTACGCGCGCGCGGCGATGCGTCAGCGCCGGAACAACGTGCTGCTGCTGCAGAACCCCGAGCTCAGCTGCGTGCCGTGCCAGCTCGAAGGCTGCGAGCGACATCGCGCGAGCTACTCGCAGTGCCTCGACCGGCTCGCGCCCGAGCGCGTGGTCGCTGCTGCGTGCGACCAGTTGCGGTCGACCGGAGTGACGTCGACGTAGCCGTCGCTTCGCCGCACGAAGCACGCGACGGATTGGCCGGGACCCGCTTCAACCGCCAAGCTCGCGGTGTTGTTGAAGTGAATCGGCAGCGTGCAACGAGTACGCCGTCATGCGACGTGTTGTATGCGTACATCGCAATGGCCCGCATCTTCACTGCAATCGCCTGAGATCAGATACGATTCGTACTCGTTTCAGCATTTAACGGGCTGCATGCGCCCGTCGTCGCCCTTCTGTGGCAATCGCTTCGGCGATTCGGTTGAAGCGAAGATCACGTCACTCGCGGCACCATGCTGCACTGTGACGGTCAAATAGGCGGGCGCGACGATTGCTTGCGGTCGCGCTGCCGGGCCGGACTCACTTCGATGCGACGCGGCAACAGACAGTGGAGGGCATTTGCTCGTCTTTTGCATGTATCAAGACAAGCTTTGTCAACTACTCTGAGTTCGCCGCGTTTTCTCGTTGTTGGCCCACGGGTCAAGGAGGTCAGATGAACGCGCCCACCGAACTGCTTACCGCGTTTCGCGACTCCTTCGTCCGCGCAATGGACGAAGAGATGGGAGTCGAAGACTTCCTGCACTACTGCAAGAGCGATCGCATGGCCTACGCCAGCGCGCACGAATGCGTGCTCGAGGCGATCGGCAAGCCCAAGCTTGTCAACACGGCCGACGATGCCCGTCTGTCGCGCATCTTCCAGAATCGCGTCATCCAGACCTGGGATGTGTTCGCGGACTTCCATGGCATGGAAGAGACGCTGATGTCGCTGTACGCGTACTTCCTTCACGCCGCTCAGGGTCTCGAGGAACGCAAGCAGGTGCTGTATCTGCTCGGTCCGGTCGGTGGCGGCAAGTCGTCGCTGGCGGAGAAGATCAAGTCGCTGTGCGAGATGTTCCCGATCTATACGCTTAAGGACACGGTGTCGGGCAAGGTTTCCCCGCTGCTCGAATCGCCATTGGGACTGTTTCCCCGCGACAAGTTCGGCGAGCAGATGGAAGACCGCTATGGCATTCCGCGTCGGGCACTGACCGGCATCGCCAGCCCGTGGGCGCTGAAGCGCCTGAAGGAATTTAAGGGCGATTTGTCCCAGTTCAAGGTCGTCCGCATCATGCCGTCCGTGTTGAACCAGATCGGCATCGTCAAGACCGAGCCGGGCGACGAGAACACCCAGGACATCTCGTCGCTGGTCGGCAAGGTCGATCTGCGGATGCTGGAGCAGTTCGCGCAGGACGATCCGGACGCGTACAGCTACTCGGGCGCGCTGTGTCTGGGTTCGGCGCGCTGCATCGAGTTCGTCGAGATGTTCAAGGCGCCGCTTAAGGTGCTCAACCCGATCCTGACGGCTACCCAGGAAGGCAACTTCAAGGGCACCGAAGCGTTGCCGGCACTGCCGTTCAACGGTTTCATCATGGCGCACTCGAACGAAGCCGAGTGGCTGAAGTTCCGCAACAACAAAGACAACGAGGCTTTTATCGACCGCGTGTACCTCGTCAAGGTGCCGTATTGCCTGCGTGTCGACGAAGAAGTGCGCATCTACGACAAGATGCTGAAGGCCTCGACGCTGTCGGAGGCGCCGTGCGCGCCGCAAACGCTGCGCACGCTGGCCGAGTTCTCAGTGCTCTCGCGTCTGGCGGTGCCCGAAAACTCGTCGGTCTTCAGCAAGCTCAGGTCGTACAACGGCGAGAATCTCAAAGACATCGATCCACGCAGCAAGAGCGTGAAGGAGTATCGGGACGACGCAGGCATGCAGGAGGGGTTCTCGGGGCTGTCGACGCGTTGGGCCTTCAAGACGATCTCGGCCGCGTTCAATCGGGACCCGAGCGAGATCGCGGCGGACCCGGTCAACCTTCTGGTCGTGCTCGAGGATCGCCTGGCGAAGGAAGACATCCAGGAAGAGTACAAGCGTCGCCTGCGCGGACATATCAAGGAATGGATCATCCCGCGCTTCGCCGAGTTCCTCGAAAAGGAACTGCAGATGTCCTACCTGGACGCGTACGGCGAGTACGGGCAGAACCTGTTCGACCGCTACGTGACCTACGCCGACAAGTGGCTGCTCGACGAGGACTGGCGCGATCCTGACACCGGCATGCAGTACTCGCGTGACGCGCTCAACACGGAACTGGAGAAGATCGAGAAGCCGGCCGGCATCAGCAACCCGAAGGACTTCCGCAACGAAGTGGTCAACTTCGTGCTTCGCGCGCGCTCCCTCGGCAAGAATCCGCACTGGACCAGCTACGAGAAGCTGCGCGTGGTGATTGAAAAGCGGATGTTCAGCAAGACCGAAGACATTCTGCCGATCATCTCGTTCGAGGCCAAGGGCTCGCAGGAAATGGAAGAGCGCCACAAGAGCTTCGTCAACCGGATGGCCGCGCGCGGCTATACCGAAAAACAAGTGCGTCGACTGGTCGACTGGTACATGCACTTCAAGAAATCGACCCAGTCGTGATGAAGTAGCCGCTGCGAGGACCCCGTGTCCGACCTCTCCGCTACGAGCCGTTTCATGCGTGTCGTCGATCGGCGCGGTGATCCGCCGGGGCGCAGCGCGGTCAACCGCGAGCGTTTCATTCGTCGCTTCAAGGACGAGATCAAGCGCGCGGTCGACGACGAGATCGAGAAGCGCGGCATTGCCGATGTCGGCAAGGGCAGCCGGATTTCGATCCCGGGCCGCGGATTAAAAGAGCCCCACCTTAACCATGACCGCAGTACTGGCAGCCGGGACTTCGTGCTGCCGGGCAATCGCGAGTATCTGCCGGGCGACACGATCGAGCGACCGGACGGCGGCGAGGATGGCGGCGCAGGCAACGAGCCGGGTGAAGGCGAGTCGCGCGACAACTTCAGCTTCGTGCTGTCCCGCGACGAATTCCTGCGACTGTTCTTCGACGACCTCGAGTTGCCGAATCTGGAGCGCACGCGCCTCGGCGATGTGACGCATGTCCACAAGCGTCGCGCCGGCTATTCCCGCGATGGCGTGCTCGCCAACCTGTCACCGGCGCGGACCATGCTGATGTCGATCGCACGCCGCATCGCACTGCGCGGCGGCATCTTGCGCCGGGTGGAGGAGATGGCATGCGAGCTCGAGTCGCTGTCGCCGTTCGATGTCGTACGGCGCGCCGAACTCGAGGAAGAGATCGCCCAGCTGCGCGCGCGCCGCGAACATCTGCCCTTCCTAGAGGCGATCGACCGCCGCTTCCGCGCCCGCCAGCCTGTCCCGGCGCCGGCGACGCGCGCGGTGATGCTCTGCCTGATGGACGTCTCCGGCTCGATGGACGAGCGCAAGAAGGATCTCGCGAAGCGCTTTTTCGCGCTTTTGTACCTGTTCCTGGAACGCAAGTACAACGCGGTCGACGTGGTCTTCATACGTCATACGGAAACCGCGCAGGAGGTCGACGAAAAGACCTTCTTTCACGATCCTCAGTCGGGAGGGACGCTGGTGATGCCCGCGCTTTCCCTGGCACAGAAGGTGATCGACAAGCGCTACGCCGGTCCGGACTGGAACGTCTATATCGCACAGGCCTCGGACGGCGACTGCGGCGAAGACGACGCGGAACGCTGCGTCGGGTACATGCGCGCTGAGCTGCTGCCGCGCGTACGTTACTTTGCCTACATCGACATCCCTTCGAGCAGCCCCGGCGGGTGGTTCAATCGGCCGTCTGCGCTATGGCAATGCTACGAGACGATCGCCGACAAAGGCTTCGCGATGCGCCGAGTGCACGACCGCCGCGACATCTGGCCCGTGTTCCACGAACTGTTCGCGCGCAAGGAGGCTGCCGCATGAGCGCCCCCCTGCGTTCCGGAAGACACCTGCTTTACGTCGAGTTGGATCGATGAGCCCCTGGGACCTGGCCCAAGTGCCTGCGACCGCGCGCGCCTGGACGATGCCGGAGCGGCCGTGGCCGAAGCTCGTGTCACGGCCTGCGGTGCCGATGCCTGCCGCCGGGACACGGCGCACGAGCGCGCCAATTGCGACCGGGACCGAATGGACCGTGCCGCTGCTTGAGCGCTTCGATGTCGCCCTCGCAGCGCATGCCGGGCGCCTGCAACTCGATACCTATCCGATCCAGTACGAGGTGATCACTGCGGCGCAGATGATCGACCTGTGTTCGACCGTGGGCATGCCGGTGCACTACGCGCATTGGAGCTTCGGCAAGCAGCTGCTCGGCCAGGAGCACTCCTACAAGAAGGGGATGAGCGGTCTGGCGTATGAGATCGTCATCAACACCAGTCCGGCGTTGGTCTACCTGATGGAGACCAACACGCTGCCGCTGCAGGTGCTGGTGATGGCGCATGCCGCCTACGGCCACAACGCCTTCTTCAAGAGCAATTATCTGTTCCGCCAGTTCACGCAGGCCGACGGCATCCTCGATTACCTGACCTTCGCGCGTAACTTCATCCTCGATTGTGAGCAGCGGCATGGCTGGCGCGAGGTCGAGCGCATCCTCGACTGCTGCCACGCGCTGGCGCCATACGGCATCGACCGCTACAAGAAGCCGACGCGGCTCTCGGCGAGCCGCGAGCGCGAACGGCTGGCCGAGCGGCTGCGCTTCGCGCAGTTTCACTACAACCCGGACGTCGCCTACCTGTACGAGGGCGTCGAGGCCAAGCCGGACCCCGCCGCAGGATCCTTCGATCCGCAGGAAAATCTGCTCTATTTCATCGAGAAAAGTGCGCCGAAGCTGGCTCCGTGGCAGCGTGAACTCGTGCGCATCGTTCGCAAGATCTCGCAGTACTTCTATCCGCAGCGTCTGACCCGCGTCGCCAACGAGGGCGCTGCCACGTTCTGGCACTACACGCTGCTGCACGAGTTGTACGACCAGGGGCAGGTCGACGACGGCTTCATGCTGGAGTGGCTTTCCAATCACAGCGATGTCGTCACCCAGCCATCTTTCGATGCCGAACACTTCCGCGGTATCAATCCGTACGCTCTCGGGTTCTCGATCTTCCGCGATATCCGTCGGATCTGCGAACAGCCGACGAGCGAGGACCGCGAATGGTTCCCGCGGCTGGCGGGGACCGACTGGGTCGAGGCCGTGCACTTTGCGATGGCCAATTTCAAGGATGAAAGCCTGATCGAGCAGTACTTGTCGCCGAAGATGATGCGCGACCTGCGGCTGTTCGTGCTGGCCGACGAGGAAAATGACCGCAGCAAGTACGCCGTGCGTGCGATCCACAACGACCAGGGCTACGCACGGGTACGGCAGACACTCGCCGCGCAATACCGTCCCGAAGTGCATATCCCGCCGCTCGCGGTGACGCGCTTTTCGGCGGACGGCGACCGCGCACTCCTGTTGCAGCACCGCGTCGAACGCGGCCGGCTGCTCGATGCCGGGACCGTAACCGAGGTCCTGGGCTACATCAAGGACTTGTGGCAGTTCGACGTCGTTCTGGAGGAAGTCGACGACGGCGATAACCGCCTGAAGATCCACCGGACCTGATCGACCGTCGCAGCAACTGGGCCGCGCCGATCCTGAATGGCAGCGCGGCTAAATACGTCCAGCGGCGAGCCACCGCGCTGCAATGGGTGGCCGTGACCGATCCGCTGTGTTCAAATCGCCCCGCCGGGGCTCGGTTCCGGCAGGTTCCCGAGTAGCGAGGGCGTGATGATCTTCGAGCAATTGAGCGCCGGCGGCTGCCGGTCGTACCTCGTC
>DATEZE010000023.1:0-5834 GCA_035255845.1 Burkholderiaceae bacterium
GACAAAAATGCGCAGCGCGAGTACTACCTGACCGACATCATTGCCCATGCCGTGGTCGAAGGCGTCGCGGTGAACGCGGCCCATCCCGAGGCAACCGAGGAAACGCTCGGTGTGAATTCGAAGGCGCAGCTCGCCCAACTCGAGCGGTTGTATCAGAAGCGGCAGGTCGATGCGCTGCTCGAACGCGGCGCCACGGTGGCCGATCCGGCCCGAATCGATGTGCGCGGACAGCTCAGCATCGGCAGCGACGTGTTCGTCGACGTGAACTGTGTGTTCGAAGGCCGTGTCGTGCTCGGCGACCGCGTGCGGATCGGTCCGAACAACGTGCTGCGCGAGGTCACGGTTGGGGCGGACACGGAGGTGCTGGGATTCTGCTACCTGGAGGAAGCGACGATCGGTGCGCGTGCACGCATCGGCCCGTTCGCTCGCATGCGGCCGAGCGCCACGCTGGCGGACGACGTGCATATCGGCAACTTCGTGGAGGTGAAGAACTCGACGATCGGCGCCGCATCGAAGGCGAATCACCTCGCGTACGTCGGCGATGCAACCGTTGGCAGGCGCGTGAACATCGGCGCCGGGACGATCATTGCCAACTACGACGGCGTCAACAAGCACCGGACGAGCATCGGCGACGACGTTCAGACGGGTTCGAACTCGGTGCTGGTCGCGCCGATCGAGATCGGCGACGGTGCAACGATCGGCGCGGGATCGACGATCAGCAAGAACGCCCCGCCGGGCAAGCTCACGGTGGCGCGAGCGAAGCAATTGACCGTTGACGGCTGGAAGCGACCCGCGAAAAAAGTCAAATGACGGAACCGGCTGCGTCGAGCGCCGTTTTCAATCGAGTTCGTGTCGACCTGCGGCCCGTCCTCGCTGCGCGAGATTCAGATCGGCAGCACCGGCGCGAACTTGCTGCGCCGGACTGAGAAGAAGCTTCGGACATTGCGGACGTTTCGCTCCGCCGTCAGCGCGCGATGGACGAAGGCGTGATAGGCCGCCATGGCATCGACATAAACAATAAGCACGAAGTCCGGACCGCTTGAAACGCGGTAGCACTGCTGTACCGCGTCTTCTGATGTCATCGCGTCTTCGAACGCCGTTAGCGCCTCTGCACCCTGCAGGTCCAGCGTGATCTCGAGGATCGCCGTCAGCCCCGCGCCGAGCAGGTCAGCAGACAAGATCGCCATTTGGCGCTCGATAACGCCATCCTCGACCAGGCGGCGCACCCGGCGCAGGCAGGTGGCGGGCGAAACGTGCGCCAGCGCCGCGAGTTCCTGATTGGTCAACGCGTTGTTGGCCTGAAGCAGCGTCAACAGGCGTCGATCCGTGGCGTCGAGGTCGACCATCGCCGTACTTAATTATCGTGAAATATTATTTCACAAACTATCGGAAGAGCAAGGATATTTCCCGCTGACGCAGAATTTGAAAGCCTCTTTCCTTGACTGCCGCGTACGATGCGGTCGGTCTTTGGAGAAGCTAACCATGTGCGGCATCGTCGGTGCGGTATCCCAGCGCAACATTGTCCCGATCCTGATCGAAGGATTGCGTCGGCTCGAATACCGCGGTTACGACTCGTGCGGCGTTGCGGTACATGCCGATGGCGGGCTGAAGCGGGCGCGTAGCGTGGCGCGTGTCGCTGAACTTGAGGGCCAGGCCAATGACCTTGCCGCTTTCACCGGCATCGCCCACACGCGCTGGGCCACGCATGGCGCGCCGAGCACGGCCAACGCGCACCCGCACTTTTCGTCCGGCCCAGTGCAGGCGCGCGGCGGCCTCGACAAGGTGGCCCGCAGCGCGCGAGTCGCCCTCGTGCACAACGGCATCATCGAGAATTTCGAGGAACTGCGCGGGCGTCTGCAGAAGCTCGGCTACGTTTTCGAAAGCCAGACCGACACCGAAGTCGTCGCGCATCTGATCGACAGTCACTACGACGGCGATCTGCTGCCCGCCGTGCAGTTGGCGGTACGCGAACTGCGCGGAGCCTATGCGATCGCGGTGTTCTGTCGCGACGAGCCGCATCGCGTCGTCGGGGCCCGGGCAGGATCGCCTCTGGTCGTCGGGCTCGGCAAGGGTGAGAACTTCCTGGCCTCCGACGCGATGGCGCTCGCCGGCACGACCGATCAGATCATCTATCTCGAGGAAGGTGACGTCGTCGACGTTCAGCTTGCGCGCGTGTGGATCCTTGACCGCGACGGTCGCAAGGTGACCCGCGAGGTGAAGACGGTCAATGCCGGCTTGGGCGCGGTCGACCTCGGCCCGTACCGGCACTACATGCAGAAGGAGATCTTCGAGCAGCCGCGGGCGATCGGTGACACTCTCGAACCGGTCGCGGCGATCGACGCCGCGCTCTTCGGAGAAGCGGCGCCCGACGTGTTGCCCCGTGTGAATTCGGTGCTCATCCTCGCGTGTGGCACGAGCTACTACGCCGCCTCGGTCGCACGCTACTGGCTCGAGGCGATCGCGCAGGTTCCGGTCAGCGTCGAGATTGCGAGCGAGTACCGCTACCGTGTGTCGGTTCCCGACGCGAATGCCCTCGTCGTTGTTGTCTCACAGTCCGGCGAGACGGCCGACACGCTTGCCGCACTCAAGCATGCGAAGGGGCTCGGCATGCACCGCACCCTTGCAGTATGCAATGTGGCTACGAGCGCGATGGTGCGGGAGACCGCGATGCAGTTCCTGACCCGCGCGGGTGCGGAGATCGGTGTGGCCTCGACCAAGGCGTTCACGACGCAGTTGGTCGCGCTCTACCTGCTGGCGCACGCGATCGCCAAGGCGCGCGGGCGCCTGTCGCACGAGCGCGAGCAGTTGGCGATCCGGCGGCTGCGACACCTGCCTGCCGCCGTGCAGAGCGTGCTGGCGCTCGAACCGCACATCATCGCGTGGAGCGAAACCTTCGCCCGCGTCGAGAACGCGCTCTTCCTTGGCCGCGGTTTGCACTACCCGATCGCGCTCGAGGGCGCGTTGAAACTCAAGGAGATCAGCTACATCCATGCCGAAGCCTATCCGGCAGGGGAACTGAAGCACGGTCCGCTCGCGCTCGTCACCGAGGCGATGCCGGTCGTGACCGTCGCGCCGAACGACGAGTTGCTGGAAAAGCTGAAGAGCAACATGCAGGAAGTGCGCGCCCGCGGCGGACACCTCTACGTGTTTGCCGATGCCGACACCCAGATCGAGTCGAACGAGGGACTGCACGTCATTCGCCTGCCCGAACACTACGGCGACTTATCGCCGATCCTGCACGTCGTGCCGCTGCAGCTGCTCGCCTATCACACCGCTGTAGCGCGCGGCACCGACGTCGACAAACCGCGTAATTTGGCCAAGTCGGTTACCGTCGAGTAGCAGCGAGGATCGTTGCCCTCAGGAGCAAATCTGACAGGACTGGATGAAGCCGCCAGCATAGGACAAGAGCTTCGCTTCGATCACTTCTTCGCGCGCTCGGCTTCCGCGGCAGATAAGATCTCGTCGAGCTTGGCCTTCATATTCGGGTCCGCCGTTTTCGCGCGTTCTTTCACTATGGACAGGACCCTCTCGTGCTGCTTGGCGTTGGCGGAAACCGACCCCTGAGCCGCTCGCCCGATCAGCATCGCATTCGCGTCGCCCCGGCGGTCGGCGAGTTTCATCTGATCGATGATCCGAAGTACCGGCACTTCCGAACCGGACGCGAAAAACGAGCCCCAGAGGAAATCCAGAGTCGCCGGGCTATCGATAGGTATGGACTCGATGGATGGTGGCAGCGAACCGCGTAGCACTCGCAGTGCGGTGGCTTCCTCGAAGGGCGCCACATCCGCCATCCGCCCAAGTGCAAACATGCTCTCCCTGGAGCGCGCCATCCATAACGCTGTGTAAATGACAAAGCGTTTCGGCAATCCGAGGTAGGGCTGCACCCAGTCTTCCACCCGGCCCGGATTCGCCCGGAAGACCTCCGCGAAGAAGCCTGAAAGCGGCGCTTCGGCCTGACCGCTTTCGAGAAGGCCTTTGGCTGCAAGCACGGCCAACGCGTCGGCCACTTCGTCTGGCTTTGGCGCCAAGTAGTACGAGCTGATCCACGCCTCGACATTCTGCGCAGACACGCGTTCTCTGCTGTCTGCGCTCGCGGATACCAACGCCAAAGCCAAAACGAAAAGCAGTTTTCTCATTGCGATTCCAAAGGACGCGTGAGCAGTCAATTGAGGAAAAACACCCCGCGGAGCGCGGGGCGTCAACCTCGCATCTTATGAATTCCTAGGGAACTCGATTTGCCACTGCTGTCTTATCTGGGAGGCCGTGGTCACTGAGCTCGGCTTCTCCGCCGAGTGACCCGCCCGCCACCGGGCTGGTCGGTTGAATGCTTCGGCCCGTCTTGTGCCTGCTTGGAACGCGCCGCATGCTCCGACCTGCCAATCGTTGGCTGCCAGCGCGTGGCGCAATGAAAGGGACGCGCCGTTGCCCGATCGAACCGAACCCACCTCCACCTTAGGCGCGCGCGCGATCGCGACCGTTGATGCCGATCGCGTTTCGACTCGCGATTTTCTTCAGATCTTCACGGCGGTGATGTTGCCGATGTTCGTAGCCGCGATCGACCAGACATTGCTCGCGACCGCGACGCCAGCGATCGCGAAAGAGTTCGGTGAACTGCGCGACACGACATGGATCGCGCTCGGCTACCTGATAGCCGGAACGATCACCATTCCGCTCTACGGTCGCCTCGGCGACCGCATCGGTCGCAAAAGGGTCCTCCTCGCGGCCATTGGCCTGTTCGCCGCGGGCTCAGTCGCGTGCGGCCTGGCTAACTCGATGCTGGTTCTGTCGCTCGCCCGAGTACTGCAGGGTCTTGGCGGCGGGGGACTAATGGTGACGTCGCAGGCGTTGATCGGTGAACTGGTGCCGCCACGCGAGCGACCGCGATTTCAGGGCTATTTCGCGGCAAACTTCACTTTGGCGAGCCTGGCTGGGCCGATCGTCGGCGGCTATGTCGTCGCGCATGCCAGCTGGCGCTGGCTCTTCCTCGTGAACATCCCGCTCATGGCATTGGCGCTATGGCGTGTCGGACGGCTGCCTTCCTACAAAGGCCAAGCTGCTGCGGCAGGGCAGCCGACCGACGTCCCCGGCGCACTGATGTTTGCGGCGGCCGCGGCCATCACCCTCGTCTGGGTCACCTTCGCCGGACACCGGTTCCAGTGGGTCTCTGAGCAAAGTGGCCTGTTGATCGCTGGCGCCACCGTGCTGTGGGTGCTGCTCGCCCGCGCGGAGCGGCGCTCCGCATCGCCGTTTCTGCCGATCGAACTGATGCGCGATCGAGGCATTGCGTGGATGGCAGCGACGGTGGTGCTGTTTGCCAGCTGCTTCTTTGCGACGGTGTTTTTCCTGCCGATCTATCTGCAGCTCGGTGCCGGCGTCGCCGCAAGCCATTCGGGCCTGCTGCTACTGCCGTTGACGCTCGGCATGGTGACCGGGTCGACCACGACGGGTCGCGTTGTCGCGAAGACCGGGCGGCCGACGCTGATGCCGCGTATCGGCTTGACGGTTGCAGCATGCATGCTGCTGTTGCTCGGTGTGCTAACACCCGCTCCATGGACCATCGCCACCTGCGGATTTATTTGCGGGGTGGGATTCGGCACAGTGATGCCGACGGCGCAGGTCACCATCCAGACGCTTGCGGGACGCCAGCGACTCGGCGCAGCGGCCGCCATCGTCTCGCTGTCGCGCAGCCTTGGCGCGGTTTTGGGAACCGCGGTCTTTGGAGCGCTCGTATTCGGCTTGCTAAGCGGCGTCGATATCGGCGAAAGCGCGCGCACCGGCCACGCTGCAATGGTCCTTCGCGCCTTCCAGATCGGATTCATTGCCACAAGCGGCGT
>DATEZE010000024.1:0-16876 GCA_035255845.1 Burkholderiaceae bacterium
TCTTCATCGCTGCGGCCGGCGACCGCGTGCCGCGCTTCGTTGCGCGGTGCCCCGAACCACCCGCGGCTGCGTCTTCGACGAGCTGCATCCGCACCCGCTCGCCCTCAGCCCCAGCTACTACTTCCAACAACCTTCCGTGTAGCCGTCGCCGGCCACCGGCCCCGGCGAGCGGTGCATACAGCTGCACTTGCGCCTCGGCCCCGGCGAACCGGGCGAAATCCCTGGCGTGCTTCAGCGGTCGGTCAAGACCCGGCGACGACACCTCGAGCCGCGCGTAGTCCACGTTCTCGACCGCCAGCACGTGTGTCAGCTGCCGACTCACACGCTCGCAGTCCGCCAGCTGCACGCCACCGTCGCGGTCGATCGTCACCCGCAGCAGTCCGCCCGCCAACCGCTCGGCATCGACGAACTCGTAACCGAGCCCCTCGACCGTGCGACCGATCGTCTGTGCTCCTGCACTTGCCACTATTGCCATCGCCCATCACCTCTGGCGGCGAGGCCCGTAAAGCCGCCGGCTGCACGATGCAGCCCGGAAATAAAAAATGGGCTCAAGAGCCCATCCGTTGAATTCAACAGGCTTGCGCGATCACGAGCCGAGACGCTTCATGGCCCTTGGTCCGGCGAACGCTGTCACCGCCTGATCGCGCAACCGACGCCCGCATGGCCGCATCTCGGCCAGCGCGCACTTCGGCAATCGAGCATTATAGGGACGTAACCGCGCCGCAACAAGCGCGCGGCCCGCGGGAAGGCCCTGCGCCGGCTAGTAAGTGCGCTGCGGCTTGCCGCGGCGGAACCGGGCCGGGCGGCCGTTGTTCGGCAGCCCGTGGCCGGCCGCGATGTAATTGACGCTGCTGGTCATCGGGTCGGGTTGGCGCGGCGGGCGATTGCCCTGCGGCTTGCCCTTGCCGCGGCCCTGTCCCTGGCCCTGACCCTGACCCTGATTCTGGCCGTAGCCCTGACTCTGTCCGTAGCCGCTGATCGGACTGTAGCTCTGGCCCTGCACACCAAATGCCTGTGCCTGGCCCTGCGGCCGACCCCGACCGCCACCCTTGCCACTTCGGCCGCTCTTGCCCTGCGGCTGGCCGCCGCGGCTGCGCACCTCGTCGATCGAGATGCCTAGGTCGTGCACCCAAGCCTGCACCCACTCAGGCGCCAGCTCATAGAAGCGCCCGCGGGCCAGCGTGCGGGGTAGCTGAATGGCGCCGAAGCGGATGCGGATGAGGCGGCTGACTGTCAGGCCGACCGCTTCGAAGATCCTGCGGACTTCGCGGTTGCGTCCTTCGGACAGCGCAGCACGGTACCAGTGGTTGACACCGTGTCCCCCGGCATCTTCGAGTCGAGTGAATTTTGCCGGACCGTCTTCGAGCTGAACGCCCTCGAGCAACTGCCGGCGCTGGTCCTCGGTCAGCTCGCCCAGCACGCGGACCGCGTACTCGCGTTCCACTTCGTAGCGCGGGTGCATCAGGCGGTTGGCGAGCTCGCCCGAGGTCGTGAAGATCATCAGGCCTTCGGTATTTAGGTCAAGACGACCGACCGCCACCCAGCGACCGCCGGAGACCTTGGGTAATTTCTCGAACACGGTCGGCCGCTCGCCCGGATCGTCCTGAGTCACGATCTCACCAACCGGCTTGTGATACAGCAGCACGCGCGGCGGTCGGCCACCAGCGGCCTTGCGCTGCAGCGGCTTGCCGTTGATGCGCACCTGATCGTTCGGCATTACGCGCTGGCCGACATGCGCGGGTTGCCCATTCACCGATACGCGCCCGGCGACGATCATTTCTTCCATGTCTCGACGCGATCCGATACCCGCATCGGCAAGCACCTTGTGCAGCTTTTCGGACTGCGCGTTGAGCGTCTGCTTGGCCGCGCGACGACCGCGTTCGAGTAGCTCGCGTGGCAGCGCCACTTCCGCCATAGCCGCCGGGTTGATGTCATCGCCGTCACCTGCCAGCGGCGCCGACGGGACGGCCGGAACCTGAGCCTGACCGTTCAGCGGCGCCGGACGCTCGCCTTCGCTGTGGCCACCGCGGCCGCGGCGCCGGCGTCCGTGCGCCCCACGCTGTCGGGTCGCCGTGTCGTCGTCAGCGGTTTTGGCCGCGACGTTGCCGTTCGCGTCGCCCGGAGCGTGGTCCGCGGCCTCGTCATCACGCGGCGTTTCGCTCTCGATTGAGGGAGGCACCGGCGCGTGCGCCGCGGTCTGATCGTCGTCGGGCGGTAATGAGGAGTTCATCAGTTGATGGACTAGACAGAAGTGACTGCGGGATGGACAGGGGACCCTGCGGATTCGTCGGAGTGGGCGGCATCGACCACGACTCCGGCAGAAGCGGCGAGTGCATCCGATGCAGGGGCATCCTCGCCGCGAAGTGCATCGGAAAACTGGAGTTCGAATTCCGGAGCAACCGTCGTGCCGACCTCGAGCACGGGCAATTCATCGAGCGAATGCAAACCAAGGTCATCGAGGAATGCACGCGTCGTGGCAAACAACGCGGGGCGCCCGGGTGTCTCGCGATGGCCAATCTCCTCGATCCAGCCGCGCTCTTCGAGCGTCTTTATTACCGGAGCGGAGACCGTAACGCCTCGGATTTCCTCGATGTCGCCGCGCGTGACAGGCTGGCGATACGCAATGATGGCCAATGTCTCGAGCACAGCACGCGAGTATTTCGGAGCCTTTTCCGGATTCAGGCGGTCGAGGTACGGCCGCATCAACGCTGCACTCTGGAAGCGCCATCCCGAGGCCAGCGAAACCAGTTCGACCCCACGGCCGGCCCAGTTTGACCGCAACTCGTCCAGCAATACGCGCAGCGTATCCGCACCGACTTCATCGTTGAACATGCGACGCAGCTCGCCGAGCGACAGCGGTTGCTCAGCCGTTAGCAGGGCCGCCTCGAGAACGACCTTGGCCTCTTGTGTCTCCATCGTCTCCCGTTCCGGAGCGAAACCCGTAATGAAACCGACGTGGCGCCCATGGCCGATGGCCTTCGGGAGCGCGCTCGCGGTGATGCGATTGGTGCCTGGAATTCTTGGGTAGCGGAGTCGGAGACCGCGGAGAGCGGCGGGCGTGTCGTTTTAAAGCCTGCCGAGCGCGGAATCGGACGATCCGGCAACTCAAGTCGGTCGAGGCTCGTAGTCCAGCCTGCACAACCGACGGAAATCTGACTTGGAAGTCAGTTTATCACAGCGAAATTCCACGGCAAGAGTGTTGTCGCCTTTCATCGAATCAGCCGAGAACTCTTGCGCACGGGACGACCGGCCTATGTATGTCGAAATGTGCCGTCGCCATAGGGCGCAGCAATGAACGCGGGCATCGACTCGGCCGTGGCCGAGTAGGCCGCGAGTCGCGGATACCGACCGGCAGGCACGATCTCTGGCAAGGTGCGCTGAGTGAAGTGCCAGGCCACTGCGGTGGTCACGCCCGCCTGATCGATCGTGTCGCGGCTCTTCGCGAGTGGCGCGCGGCCGAGTTCCTGCTCGAGGCCGTCATAGGCTGCGATCAATTGGCCCGTGACCCGGTCGACCCACGGCTGGTGAAGCTTCTCGGGCGGGCGCAGTCCGCGCTCATAGATGATCTGCACGCTCTTCTCGCACGCCGCGAGTGCGAGTCCGATGATGCGGAGCGCAGCAGTACGTTCCGTCGGCGTTGCGGGAAACAGGCTGCGCGGCCGAGCCAGCACCTCGGCATAGTCAAGGATCAGTGTCGAGTCCATCAGGACCGTGCCGTCGTCGCAGATCAGCGTCGGCGCCTTGACCACCGGATTCAGTTTCTGGAATTCGGCGAACGTGCGGAAGACCGAGAGCGCCTGATGCTCGAATCCGAGGTCGAGCAGCTGCAGCGAAATCGCCACCCGGCGCACATACGGGGAATCCAGCATTCCGATCAGTTTCACCGCGTCTCGCCTCGCGCTCGAATTGACCTGCCCATAGGGCTGGCATCTTGCGCCAGTGCGTCAAGCGCTGTCCATCGATGCGGAGGTCCGGGATCGAGGCCATAGATATCGGGCCCTTGCCATTCTCTTCAGTACTGTATACATTGCCAGTAACGTTCTGCCGAAGGGTTTGCAATGACCCCTGCATCTTCCGCATCAACACCGCTGCTGACGCCGCGGCAGTCCGAAATCCTGGATTTCATCCGTCAGGCCCTCACCGAAAGCGGCGCTCCGCCGACACGCGACGAGATTGCACGCGCCTTCGGTTTCCGTTCGCTCAACGCCGCCGAGCAGCACCTGCAGGCGTTGGCGAAGAAGGGACTGATCGAACTCGTGGCTGGTACTTCACGTGGCATCCGTCTGAAGGACAGCGTGCGCGAACTTATGGCCGCGGCTCAGGAGGTCGGCCTTCCGTTGATCGGCAAGGTGGCGGCGGGCAGCCCGCTGCTGGCGCAGGAAAACGTTCTAGCCCGGCCGGCGGTCGATCCGGACACGTTCAAGCCACGCGCCGATTACCTACTCGAGGTGCGCGGCATGAGCATGCGCGACGCCGGCATCCTCGACGGCGACTGGCTGGCCGTACACAAGCGCTCGCAGGCGCAGTCCGGGCAGATTGTCGTGGCTCGTCTTGGCGATGACGTGACCGTGAAGCGCCTGAAGCTGAAAGGCGCACGCGCAGAACTGATCGCCGAGAATCCGGACTTCGAGCCGATCATCGTCGACCTGCGGCGTGAGCCGTTCGCCATCGAGGGCATTGCCGTCGGGGTGATACGACCGGCGCTCTGAAGTCCGCTCGATCCGCGCGCATCACCTCACTCTTCAACCATCCTCAGGAAGACGCAGATGCGTGCGGCCACGGAGTTGCTTTCCCTGTTGCAAACCGCCGGTGGTATGCCGCTGTGGCGCGCGGATGAACTGCCAGTCGACGACGCAGGCGGTTCGATACTGCCGAGCGGCTTTGCCGAACTGGACCATGAACTGCCCGGCGGGGGCTGGCCGCAGGGGCAACTGATCGAACTGCTGACCGACGACGCCGGTATCGGTGAACTCTCGCTGCTGGCGCCGGCATTGGCGCAATCGCGCCGCTGCACGGTGTGGGTACTGCCGGTCGATGCAGCGCGCGCCATGTCACGTCCGTCCGAGCCGCAGGGGGCCAATGCATCAATGCCTTATGCGCCGGCACTGGCTACCGCGGGGCTGGATCTCGCGCGCACCATCTTCGTCAAACCGGCAACCCCACGCGAAAGCCTGTGGGCCGTCGAGCAGTCGCTGCGCGCACGCCATCTTGGCGCCGTGGTTGGCTGGCTACCGCACACCAGCGGCGATGGCGACTTCCGCGCGCTACGTCGCCTGCACCTGCTGGCGCAGACTCACCAGGCGATGGCTTTCGTGCTGCGCTCGGTGCGTCAAGCGCAGGCGCCCTCGCCCGCCGTGCTGCGGCTGCAATTGGCCAGCGAGGGTGCGCAGCTCGCCATCACGCTGCTGAAGCGACGCGGTCGTCCGTTGCTTGAACCGATCGTGCTAAAGCTGCGGCCGCCGCACTGGAGCAACGCACTCAATCCGCAGCCGGCATCAACGGCCGTGACGCTCGCCGCATTACTGGTGAATGGGCGCGCGCCAAGTGTCCATCATCTGTCGACACCGGTGGCTGCATAGCACCAAGCCTACGGCATAAGACTATGACCTTTTGTTATAGCGCCACAATCGATTCAAAGAACAAGATTGGGTTTGGCCTTCAGAGACTACAGATGCTCAAGCCGAAAATTTACGTCATTCACGGAACGACGCCTGGGTACAACCGTTGCGCGCGGCCTTTTCCGAGATCGACGCTCCCTTTCAGGAGTGGTTCATCAGCGAGGGCTTGCTCGACTTGTCCGAGGTGCCACCGGTCGGCATTTTCTACAACCGGATGAGTGCTTCATCGCACACGCGCGACCATCGTTTCGCCGCCGAGCTCACTGGCGGCGTGCTCGCATGGCTCGAATCCCACAACCGCAAGATCGTGAACAATGGACGCGCGCTGCAACTCGAGATCAGCAAGATCGCGCAGTACCGGGCGCTGGCTGACTTCGGCATTCGCACGCCGCGCACGATCGCGGCGGTCGGTCGTGACCAAATCCTCAACGCGGCGCGACGCATGAACGGACCGTTCATCACAAAGCACAACCGCGCGGGGAAGGGTCTCGGTGTAAAACTGTTTCACTCCGTCGAGGCGCTTCGGGAGTACCTCGCGACGCCTGCTTTCGAACCATCCGTAGACGGCATCACGCTGATCCAGGAATTCATCCAGGCGCCCGAGCCGTTCATCACGCGGGTCGAGTTCGTGGGCGGCACATTCCTATACGCGGTGCGCGTCGACACCTCGCTGGGCTTCGAGCTCTGCCCCGCCGATGTATGCCAGGTCGGCGATGCGTTTTGCCCTGCCGGCGTCACCGCAGCGCCGCAGTTCCGGATACTGAAAGGCTTTTCGCACCCTCTCATAGAGCGCTACCTGCGGTTTCTCGCGGCCAACGGCATCGGCATCGCGGGCATCGAATTCATTACTGATCGCGAGGGTGAGATCTATACCTACGACGTGAACACCAACACCAACTACAACGCCACCGCCGAAGCGGAGGCGGGCATTTACGGGATGCGCACTATCGCGCGTTATCTCGAACGCGAGCGGCGTGCACTCGAGGAAGACACGCGGACGGTCGCGGTAGCCGCCTGACGGCGGGCTTAATTGAGGAGCGTTTTCAGATCAGGATCGGCGGACCAAAACGGTATCCGCAATCGTTGAGACTTGTTCTGGGGATGGGGTGGCTGATGGGACTCGAACCCACGACAACCGGAATCACAATCCGGGACTCTACCAACTGAGCTACAGCCACCACTCAAGAAGACTGGCCTGCCCGACAGGAATCGAACCTGTGACCCTCAGCTTAGAAGGCTGATGCTCTATCCGACTGAGCTACGGGCAGATCGAAACTCGCCGGGTGCGCCCTGGAGGGCGCGTGGTCGGGGTGGAGAGATTCGAACTCCCGACATCCTGCTCCCAAAGCAGGCGCGCTACCAGACTGCGCTACACCCCGAGGGCGACGGATCATAGCATCGGGGGGTCGGTCGAACCCTCCTAATCAAACGCAGCTCGCAGCAAATCCGGATCCGAAACGCTACGAGTTGGCCGGGCGCGTGAGGCCCGTTTGCAGCGCGGTCAGTTGCCGGCAGCGATGCCCATCGGCGTGCAAGACAGGATTATTCCGCCGCTCCCGATCCGTCCGCGTGGTCAGGAATCTCATTCAGCACGACGTCAAAGAGCTTGATGCGCGCGGCGTAATAGCGATCGAGCCGCCAGTCCTTCATCAATTCGATCGCCAGCTCGAACGCTTCCGCCTCCAACGAATACAGGTCGCCGAGGGGAAATTCGGTCTCCTCGGCCAGCGCAGAAGTCAGGCGCGCGAGGATGTGGGATGACGGGCTCCCCGGCTTCTTGAGTAGATATTTTCGAACTTCTTTGATGGCGTTCATGAGGTGCGCTTGCTTCCGCGATCGGACACACTTTAGCGCCGTTTGTTGTGACAAGGCCCATCGTTTGATAACTGGTCTTTCTGTCTTCAGGTCATGACCCGCATGCGGGATTCACGAGCCCCTCACGGCGCAAAAACTGCGACTGCAGCGTAGCCGCCTTGCGACCTGAGTCCACCCGCAAGTCACAGGCAAGAGCGTGTCTATTTGACGTGCGCCGCCTCAGTTTCCGCCGGCATCGGAAGCAGGCGATCCGCAGGTAGCACGGCGCTGAACGTGCTGCCGTTGCCGACCTCAGAGGCGATGTCCAATCGGCCCGAATGACGCATCAAGATGTGCTTGACGATGGCGAGGCCGAGCCCGGTGCCGCCGGTTTCGCGCGAGCGGCTCTTGTCGACCCGATAGAAGCGCTCGGTCAGTCTCGAAAGATGCTCGGGCGCGATACCGATGCCGGTGTCTTCGACCTCGAAGCGGCCCTCGTCGCCGGCGTCGATCCAGCGCAGCGAGATCTGACCGCCCTCCGGTGTATAGCGAATGGCGTTCGAGACCAGGTTGCCAAAGGCGCTGCGTAATTCGTCGCGGCTGCCTCGCGCAAAAGCAACTGGGGCCGCGATGCTGATGCGGTGGCGGCCGCTCGACAGCGCTCTCGCCTCGTCGCCCACCTCGCGCACGAGCTGGCGCAGATCGACGACATCATCCGGAACCGGATTCTCGCGTGATTCGAGGCGCGAAAGCGTCAGCAAGTCTTCAACCAGCCGTGTCATCCGCTGCGCCTGCTCGTGCATCAAGCCGAGGTGATGCCGGCGGGTCGCGACGTCCTCCGGCTCAGCGTCGCGCAGCATCTCGAGAAATCCCGTAACAACGGTCAACGGCGTGCGCAGTTCGTGCGAGACGTTGGCGATGAAGTCGCGGCGCACGGCGTCGACTCGCTCGCGCTGGGTGATATCACGCGTAATGATGATCGAACGCGCTTGCTCGAAGTCGACAACCCGGATCTCAAGTGCCACGCCCGGCCGCGCCAGCGGGCGAAACACCAGTGCGGACTCGAAGTGGGCCGAGGTCAGGTACGCGACGAACTCTGGATCGCGCACGAGGTTTGTCACGCGCAGGCCTTGATCCGCGGACAGGCGCACGCCGAGGTGCTGCTCGGCGACCGGATTGCACCAGTCGATCTGCAGCGAGGTATCGACCAGCACGATGCCTTCAGGCAGCGCGCTGATCGTCCGGCGAAAGCGCTCCTCGTTTTCAAGCAGCCGTCGCTCGTTGATCTCTGTGGCACGACGCTGGCGATAGAGTCGCGCAAAGACGTCGCTCCACAGGCCCCAACCGTTCGGGATCCGGTCGAGCACCGGAGATTCGAGCCAGTCGGCGAGCCGGGTGGCATATGTCATATGGATCGCCAGCAGCATCACCAGGCCAGCGATGACGACCGCCAGCGCCGGCACAACGCCGAAGACGAAGCCGATAACGATGCAGACGATCGCCAGCAACCCTAGCCGCAAGACCGCGGGGAGCAGAACGCTCAACATCGCTTTCCTTAGATCCGCCATCGGGAAAGTCTAGCCCGCGCGTACGGGGCCGCGGACCGCAGTCGCGCGGCCCGCGCGGGCAAAACTGCCTCCATTATTCGGCGCGGGTTGACAGCCGGTACCCCATGCCGCGGACTGTCTGAACCAACTCTTGCGCGCCAGACGGGGTAAGTGCCTTGCGCAGGCGCAGCACGTGAACATCGACCGTGCGCTCCTCGATGAACACGTGGTCGCCCCAGACATTGTCGAGCAGCTGCGCGCGCGAAAACACCCGCTCGGGATGACTGACCAGGAAGTTCAGCAGCTTGAACTCCGCCAGTCCGAGGCGAATCGGCGCGCCGCTTGCCCGCACTTCGTGGCGAGCCGGATCCACCGTAAGCGGGCCATATTCGACGGCCTCACCGCTGTGCTGCGGTGCCTTGCGGCGGAATACCGCCCGGATCCGCGACACCAGCTCGCGCGGGGAAAACGGCTTGACCACGTAGTCGTCCGCGCCGGTGTCGAGTCCGACGACTCGATCTGCTTCGGTGCCGCGCGCGGTGAGCATGATCACGGGGACCGCTCGCGTGCGATCTTCGGTGCGCAGGTCTTTCAGCAGGTCGATGCCCGGCTTGTCGGGCAGCATCCAGTCGAGCAGCACAAGGTCGGGCAATTGCTGGCCGATCGCCTCGCGCGCTGCGCCGACCGATTCTGCGCGGCGCACGGTGTAGCCGTTGCTGCTGCAGGTATAGGCGACCAGCTCCTGTATCGCAGGTTCGTCTTCGACAACGAGTATCGAGGCTGGCATAGCTGCCTCAGGCCCGAGCCACGGCTTTTTCAACCACATCGGCCGGCTGATGACGCGCGTCCCAGCCCTGCGCGATGAAGATGACGTGCTCAGCAACATTCTTCGAGTGATCGCCTATGCGCTCGATGGCCTTCGCGACCCAGACCGTGTCGATGCAGGCCGAGATCGAGCGCGGGTCCTCCATCATGAAGGTGATCAGCTGCCTGAGCGTGGCACGAAAGCGCTCATCCACGCCCTCGTCCTCCTTGAGGATCGACGCAGCGGCGTACGCGTCCATTCTCGCGAATGCATCGAGCGAGCGCCGCAGCATCGCAATCGCCGCGTCGCCCGAGTAGCGGATGTCGGGCACGCGATTGATTCGCGAAGTGCTGTCCTTCTCGCGCAGCCATTTGACTGCCCGCGCGATCTTGCTGGCTTCATCGCCGATGCGCTCGAGGTCGGTGATCACCTTGGCAACCCCGGTGATCATGCGCAGATCTCCTGCGGTGGGCTGCCGCCGCGCGATGACGTTGATCACCATCTGGTCGAGGTCGACCTCCAGTTCATTGACCCGCTTGTCGGCATCGATCGCCTGCTGGGCCATGTCGAGATCGGAACGCTCGAATGCATCCATCGCGGTTCTGACCTGCGACTCGACGAGTCCGCCCATCTGGAGCACGCGCGAACGCATCGCCTCCAGTTCCTCGTCGTACTTCCTGATCGAGTGGTCCCCGCTCATCGTTTACCTTTCTCGGTGGACTCGTGCCGCATGCAGCGCCTACCCGAAGCGACCGGTGATGTAGTCCTCGGTTTCTTTTCTCTTCGGCTTGATGAATATCTGGTCGGTCTGGCCGAATTCGACCATGTCACCCAGATACATGTAAGCCGTGTAATCGGACACGCGGGCGGCCTGCTGCATGTTGTGGGTCACGATCGCCACGGTGTAATCCGACTTCAGTTCGTCGATCAGTTCCTCGATCTTCGCCGTGGAAATCGGATCCAGCGCCGAGCACGGCTCGTCGAACAGGATGATCTCCGGGCGCACCGCGATGCCGCGGGCGATGCAAAGGCGCTGTTGCTGTCCGCCGGACAGGCTGGTTCCGCTCTGGCCGAGCTTGTCCTTCACCTCGTTCCACAGGGCGCCCTTGCGCAGTGCCCACTCGACGCGGTCGTCGAGCGCGGGTTTCGGCAGGTTCTCGAAGAGCTTTACGCCAAAGGCGATATTGTCGTAGATCGACATCGGAAATGGCGTCGGCTTCTGAAACACCATCCCAATCTTCGCCCGGATCAGCGCCACGTCTTCCTTCGAGGTCAGCACGTTTTCACCGTCGACGTTGACCTCGCCTTCGGCGCGCTGCTCCGGGTACAGCTCGAACATGCGGTTGAACACGCGCAGCAATGTCGACTTGCCGCAGCCTGAAGGGCCGATAAAGGCGGTCACCTTCTTCTCCGGGATCTCGAGATTGATGTTTTTCAGCGCGTGGAACTTGCCGTAGTAAAAATTGAGGCCGCGCACCTTCATCTTGACCTTCTCGGTCGCTTTGAGCCCGCTGGTCGCCATGTCCATGTTGAGCTCCCTAGTGCTTGTGCCGGAACAGGACCCGCGCCAGGATGTTCAGCACGAGCACTCCCACGGTGATGATGAATACGCCGACCCACGCCAGATCCTGCCAGTTCCTGAAAGGACTCATTGCGAACTTGAAGATGGTGACCGGGAGGGTGGCCATCGGCTCGCCGAGGCTGAGCGTGAAGAACTGGTTCGAGAGCGCGGTAAACAGCAGCGGTGCGGTTTCGCCGGCGATGCGGGCGACAGCGAGCAGCACTCCGGTGACAACGCCTGCGCGCGCCGCCTTGAGGGTCACGCGCTGAATCACGATCCACTTCGGCGCGCCTAGGGCAAAGGTCGCCTCACGCAGGGCGTTGGGGATGAGCGCGAGCATGTTCTCGGTCGTTCGTATCACGACCGGGATCACGATCAGCGCCAGCGCCACGATCCCGGCAAACGCAGAGAACTTGCGCGCCTGCGCGACGATGATCGTGTAGACAAAAAGGCCGATCACGATCGACGGAGCGGAAAGCAGGATGTCGTTGATGAATCGCGTGACGCTGCCGAGCCAGCCCCGCTGGCCGTACTCGGCGAGGTAGATCCCGGCGAGGATGCCAATCGGCGTCCCCACGGCCGTTGCCGCCAGCACCATCCCGACGGATCCGATGATGGCGTTACGCAGTCCGCCGGTGTCCGCGTTGGGCGGTGGGGTGTCCTGCAGGAATACCGCAGCGCTGAGGCCCTGAACCCCCAGCCATAGCGTGTCCCAGAGAATCCAGATCAGCCACACCAGGCCGAAAGCCATCGCTGCCAGCGAGAGCGTCAGCGCAATCGTGTTGACGAGCTTGCGGCGGCGGTGCAGCGGCAGGCGATAGTCGGTGCCGACGGGTTGGGCAATCGCGTTCATGTCTTCGATCCCTCGCGGCGCTTCATCTGCATCAGTAGGTACTTGCTGAAGGACAGCACCACGAGCGTGATCAGGAACAGGATCAGCCCGAGATAAATAAGCGAAGCCTCGTGCAGGCCCGGTGTAGCCTCTGCAAATTCGTTCGCCAGCGCCGACGTGATCGAGTTTGCTGCTTCGAACAGCGACAGGCTTTTCAGCTGGTTGAAGTTGCCGATGACGAAGGTCACCGCCATCGTTTCACCCAACGCGCGCCCGAGCCCCAGCATGACACCGCCGATGACGCCTGCCTTGGTGTAAGGCAACACGACCCGCCACACCACCTCCCAGGTAGTGGCCCCTACGCCGTAGGCCGACTCCTTGAGCATGGGCGGCGTGATCTCGAACACGTCGCGCATCACCGCCGCAATGAATGGGATGATCATGATCGCGAGAATGATCCCGGCCGACAGGATGCCGATACCGACCGGCGCACCCGAGAACAGCGATCCGAGCACGGGGACACCGCCGAAGACCTTCTGCAGCGGCATCTGCACATAAGTCGCAAGCAACGGTGCAAACACCAGCAGACCCCACATGCCATAGACGATCGACGGAATCGCCGCGAGCAGTTCGATCGCGGTGCCGAGCGGCCGCTTCAGCCATTTCGGCGACAACTCGGTCAGGAACAGCGCAATGCCGAAACTGACGGGCACGGCGATGACGAGCGCGATCAGTGACGTCATCAATGTGCCGTAGATCATCACCAGGCCCCCGAACCGTTCCTGTACGGGATCCCACTCGGAAGTCCAGAGAAACTTCAGCCCGAACTCACGGATCGACGGCCAGGCGCCCACGAGCAAAGAGATGATGATCGCGGCCAGCAACAGCAGCGTGAGGATTGCCGCGCCGCGCGTCACATTCAGGAAAATCAGGTCGGCCAGGCGGGCCGATCTGCGAACCGGCGGCTTTTCAGGCTCCCGCGCGGTTCCGATGTCGTGGCGGTATGTCGACTCGGACACGGTAGCGTCCATCATAGAGTCTCCTCCGCGCGGCGCATGGAATCAGCCTTGCAGGAGTTTGGTACGGTGCGTCTGCTGCGAGGCAGTTCCCGCGACAGGAGCTTGTGTCACTTCGTGTAGACCGGCTTGCCGGCAGCGTCAGTGATCTTGCTCCACTGCTGGCGGATCAGCGCTTCGACGCTGTCGGGCAGCGGCACATAATCCAGCTCGTCGGCCATCTTGTCGCCGTTGACATAGGCCCAGTCGAAGAACTTCAGTGACGCTGCCGCCTGCTGCGGCTTGTCCTGCTTCAGCTGCATCATGATGAAGGTGGCGCCGGTGATCGGCCACGAATCCTTCCCAGGCTGATTGGTTAGGATCTGATAGAAGGTCTTTGACCAATCTGCACCGGCGGCGGCCGCTTTGAATGCAGCGTCCTCCGGCGCGACAAATGCGCCGGCGGCGTTCTGCATCAGCGCATAGGTCATCTTGTTCTGCTTTGCATACGCGTATTCGACATAGCCAATCGAGTTCGGCAGGCGCTGCACGAATGCCGAGACGCCCTCATTGCCCTTGCCACCGGCACCCACCGGCCAGTTGACCGCCGTTCCCTCACCGACCTTGGTTTTCCAATCGGCGTTCACCTTGGACAGGTAGTTCGTGAAGATGAAGGTCGTGCCCGAACCGTCGGCGCGCCGCACCGGTGAGATCTGCGCATCGGGCAGCTTCACGCCAGGATTCAGGGCCACGATCGCTGGATCGTTCCACTTGATGATCTTGCCGAGATAAATATCGCCGAGAACCTGGCCGCTGAGCTTCATCTGGCGCGTCGCGATCCCTGGAATATTGAACACGGGCACCACTCCGCCGATCACGGTCGGAAACTGTGTCAGGCCGTCCTTCTGCAGTTCCTCGTCAGTCAACGGCATGTCGGAAGCACCGAAGTCGACCGTCTTGCCACGAATCTGGCGCAGTCCCGCTCCCGAGCCGACGGACTGATAGTTGATGCGGACGCCGGTCGCCTTGTTATAGGCGTCGGCCCACTTGGCATACAAGGGTGCCGGAAAGGTCGCCCCTGCGCCCGTGATCTCCTGGGCCGCCCCGGTGGAAAGCACGCCGGCGAATGCAAAGCCGACCGCCAACGCCTTGATCGAAAACTGTCTCATGGGTTCACCTCAGGTTATTCGACGAGGGGAGCAACGGAGGAGAGGACTGGAGGTTCTCAGCGTGCGAGAGTCTAGGAACCCAACATGACAGTTCGGTGACACGTCACGTCCAATTGCATGACAGAGTCGGCTCATCACTCTGGGTTTTCGCACCCGACCGCCCTGTCATGTTGTTCCAGCGTGTCATGGAGCCGTCACGCAATGCAAGTACGTTGCCGGCCGTTGCGACCGCGCACGGCGCTGCGGCGCCGCATTCCTATCACCTTACTGCTAGGAGTCCCCGCATGAATCGTCGTTCGTGGCTGTTCGGTCTGGTTGTCACATCGCTCGTCGGCTGCGCGTCGATGCAGGCCAAAAACGTACCGGAGGTCATCGCCGCCGATCCGGAGCTCTCGACCTTGAGCAACCTGATCAGCGACGCGGGCTTGACGCAGACGCTTTCAGCGCCCGGCCCGTTCACCGTGTTTGCGCCAACGAACGCTGCCTTCAAGGCCGTGCCGGCAAAGACCATGGATGAGCTCGCGAAGAACAAGGAACTGCTCGCGCAGGTCCTGACGTACCACGTCGTTCCCGGCAAAGCGATGGCCGCCGACGTCAAGCAGGGCAATGCGAAGTCCGTCAACGGCGCGAACCTGGCGCTTTCAAAGTCCGGAACCTATGTGACCGTTGAAGACGCGCTTGTCACGAAGGCAGACCTTGACGCCACCAACGGTGTGGTTCACGTCGTCGACCGCGTTCTGCTGCCGCCAAAACGCTAGCCTGCTACTGCTGCAAAACGGCGCCTCCGCAGCGTCGTCTTTTAGCATCGTGACGTCTGATCAGACGCGTTGCTGCTCGTACCCGCATTGCCGGCATTAGTTTGTTACACGCGTCCGGTGTCTGTATCGGGCTCGGAAAGGACTGAGCAAACACAACATACCCGACGACGCGACGAGAGGTGCTAAGGCTGTTCCTTTCTGGCGACAACGTCGGTGACCGGCAGGCCCTGAGGCGAAGTGTCATGTGCTCGTCACCCGGTGAACCTAGCGTGCGTTACTCATGGTGCGATGGCTTAGATGCAAGATCACGTTGTGGCGCGCGCAGCGCGCAGGAACGCAGTCTTTGAATCCGGAGATGCTCACCGCACCGGTCGCGCCAGAAACTCCACCACCCTCGCCCGATGTTGCAACCGATCGGCACCGCGCGATCTTCATCTCCGACATTCACCTCGGCACGCGCGGCTGCAAGGCGAACTACCTGCTCGACTTCCTGCGTCATACGGAGTCCGACACGCTGTACCTCGTCGGCGACATCATCGACGGCTGGGCGCTGAAAAAGGGCTTCTACTGGCCGCAAGCGCATAACGACGTCGTGCAGAAGGTGCTGCGCAAGGCCCGCAAGGGCACCCGCGTCATTTACATCCCCGGCAATCACGACGAGCTCGGCCGGCAGTTCACCGGCCTGGATTTCGGCCAGGTGGCGATCCGGCAGGACGCCTTGCACGTGCTGAAGGACGGCCGACGGTTATGGGTCGTCCACGGTGATTTCGCCGACGGCGTGATCCTTCACGCACGCTGGCTCGCCTATGTCGGCGACTCGCTCTACGAATTCGTGCTGTGGCTCAACAGCCACTTCAACCGCGTCCGCATCGCACTCGGCTTCACGTACTGGAGCCTGTCGCAATACTTGAAACATCGCGTGAAGAACGCGGTGAGCTTCATCACGGGATTCGAGCAGGTACTGCTGCGCGAGGCGCGCCGCCGGGGCTATGACGGCGTCGTCTGCGGCCACATCCACAAGGCCGAGATTCGTGAACTCGACGGCTTGCTCTATTGCAACGACGGCGACTGGGTCGAGAGTCTCACCGCGCTGGTCGAGACGCAGGATGGCGACTTGCGCATCCTGACCTGGGACCGTCAGCTCGCGCCGGCGCAGGCCGCAGTGCGCTGGGACGACGACGAGGTCGACGAGGCACCGCAGACGGAGGGAGCGCTGGCATGAAGATCATTACTGTGACGGACGCGTGGCATCCGCAGGTCAACGGCGTGGTGCGCACGATCGAGGCCACCAATCGCGAACTCGAACGCGGCGGCCACGCGACGACGGTCATCGGACCGCCGTCGTTTCATTCGCTGCCCTGCCCCGGGTATCGCGAGATCCGGCTGTCTCTGCTGCCCTATCGGCGCCTCGGGCGGCTGTTGCGGGAGGAGATCGGCACGAGGCGCGATGCCGCGATCCACATCGCGACCGAGGGGCCGCTGGGCAACGCGGCGCGGCGCTACTGCAGGGCGCACGGCCTGCCCTACACGACCGCGTACCACACGCGTTTTCCCCAGTACCTCAGGGCGATGTTCGGCGTGCCCGAGCGCTGGACCTACGCCTTCCTGCGTCATTTTCATGGGCCGGCGAGCGTAGTCATGGCTCCGACCCCGACAGTTGTGCGAGAGCTGCACGAAAACGGACTGCGGCACGTGCAACTCTGGACGCGCGGCGTCGATCTCGACGCCTTTGTTCCCCGTGAGCCGCTCTTCACCGATGTGCGCCGCCCGGTCTTCCTGTACGTCGGACGCGTCTCG
>DATEZE010000025.1:0-2101 GCA_035255845.1 Burkholderiaceae bacterium
CCGCGCGGTCCGTTTTCTGGCATCAAGTGGTATTGCGAGGATGGGACGGTATTTCCGCCGGCCGAGTACGCCTGTGCCGAGCACGGCGGCGGGGTTCAGCACGGCGAGTGGAGCGATCGCACCAGGCAGCTGCGCTCGCAGGGCTACCGGGTGGCGACGCTGCTGGCCGGCATCGACGCGGCCAAAGCGGTCGCGGCCTCCGACTTTCCCGACGCCTACGCGCAGCTACTGGTCGAGAGGTTCCTGTTGGCCATCGACAACGGCTGGATCCTGCGCAAGGCGCTGTTCTATCGCGGCGCCCTGCAGGAGGAGGACGAGCGCAAAGGAGCGCGCAACCTGCTGCAGGCAATGGCGGCGCGGCCGGAGTGGATCGACTCCCGTTTCGTCGCGCTGCGCACCGGCGTCCGGATGCTGCCGCATGGTCTGGACACGGCATCGGCGCAGAAGGTGCGGGAGATGGCAGCGGCGCTGTCCGAACGCGACGCTGGCTTCACGGCGCTGCGCGCCAAGATCCATGGCACACCGGAAGCCAGCGATGCCGCGCGCGTTCGCACCTATGCGGGTGCGGCAAAGCCCGAACTGCGGGCCAGCTATGAGGAGCTCGCAGCAGAGATCGACCGCGTCTACCAGCCGAAGCCGCTCGATCAGACGCTTGAAGCCGCGGCGCAAGCATTCAGCCGGGAGCTGGCGATCCAGAAGTCGTTGAGTGCCGCGCGCGCAGCTTACCTGCGAGACAGCGATCTGGTCAGCCGCTATCGCCTCACGGCCGACGTCCTGATGTCGCTCCGGCGCGGTCTGCAGACGATCAAGTCGGCGCCGGATCGCCTTCGTGCTCTCGACCTTTCGATTGCCGTCGAAGAAGAGAACCTGCGCCTTGGCAACACGATTCGTGCGACCGTGGACAAGGCACAGCGCGAAGGCGACGTGATGCTGATGCGCGCTGCCGCTGATGCCGGGTATGGCACCGGCCTGCTGAACGAGCGCGAGCACAGCTCGCTTCAGAAGTCGTTCGAAACGCTGAGTGTCCCCGAGGCTTCGCTGCGCACCTACAGGAGCGAGCTGCGTCATCTCGGCCTCGTTCCTGGCTGGAGCACTCAGCAGGTGCGGTTTCAGTTCGGCGAAGCGATGGACAAGCTGGCGGAGATCGAACCCAAGGCGGAGCTCTTCGTCCAGCATCAGCTGCGTGGCAGTCCGCTGCTGTTCTATTCGCAGGTGCTCGACGCGCTGAACCACGATGCCAACGGGCTGGCCGGTGTTCGCGACACCGTGTTCGGGAAGGAGATCAGCGCCGGCTTCAACGCGCTGAACCCGGGCATCGCACGTGGAGTGCTGCACACGAATCCGGACATGCAGCGTTCTGCGCAGTTCCGGCCGGATGGCATCTACGTGCTGCCGGAGACCATCGCGGATTTGCCGCCGATCGCCGGCATTCTCACGGCCGGCGCTGGCAATCCGCTGTCGCACATGCAGCTGCTCGCTCGCAACCTAGGGATTCCCAACGTCGCGGTCGATCAGTCGGTGCTCCCGACCCTGCAGCAGGCCAATGGTCGCCGCGCGGTGATGGCGGTGAGCTCTGGGGGGCTGGTCGAGATTGCGGACGACGGTCCGCAATGGGACACCGTGCTCGGCAAGGCCGAGCAGCCGGGTGCGAACGTGACGTTCGAGCCGGACCTGAACAAGCTCGATCTCTCGGTGCGCAACTTCGTCAGCCTCGACGCGCTGCGCGCCAAGGATTCGGGCCGCATCGTCGGGCCCAAGGCGGCCAAGCTCGGAGAGATCAAGGCCAACTTCCCGGATCGGGTCCCGCCCGGTGTCGGTATCCCGTTCGGCCTCTATCGCGCGACAGTGCTCGACCGCCCGTACAAGAGCTCCGGCAAGAGCGTCTTCGAGTGGATGGTCCAGAGCTTCCGCGAGCTCGAGGCCATGCCGGCCGGCTCGAAGGAAGCTACGGCCTTCGCCGAGCAGCTACGCGCCGAGATCTACGCGACGATCCTGAAAACCGATCCCGGACCGCGTTGCGCCCGGGGTGGGGATCCCGTTCGGGCTCTACCGCGCGAGCGTGCTCGATCGGCCCTACCGGAACTCCGGCAAGACGGTGTAC
>DATEZE010000026.1:0-3414 GCA_035255845.1 Burkholderiaceae bacterium
GCGCTCGATGCGCGGTACCGCCATCGCTTCGTTCATTCGATCCATCGACGCGACCTCTCGACGGCCCGGCGCCACTGCGCGAGCAGCGCGCCGCGTTCGTCGTCTCCCATCAGCGGGTCGAAACGACGGTCGACTCGCCACAGCTCGGCGAGCTCGTCGGTCGTCGACCACACTCGGGTGGCGAGGCCGGCGAGATAGGCCGCGCCGAGGGCGGTAGTCTCGGTGATCTCCGGCCGCACTACCGGCACGCCCATGATGTCGGCCTGGAACTGCATCAGCAGATCGTTGCGCGCCGCGCCACCATCGACGCGAAGTTCACTGATCGGCCGGTGCGCGTCGAGTTGCATTGCATGCAGCACATCAGTGGACTGGAACGCGATCGATTCGAGCGCTGCGCGAGCAAGGTGGGCGCGCGTCGTGCCCCGGGTCACGCCGATTATCAGTCCGCGTGCATCGGGGTCCCAGTGCGGCGCTCCAAGGCCGACGAACGCCGGCACCAGAAACACGCCGCCGTTGTCGACGGCCTGTCGCGCCAGCGCTTCGATGTGCTCCGATCGTTCGATGATTCCGAGTCCGTCGCGCAGCCACTGTACGACTGCACCTGCGACAAAGACGCTGCCTTCGAGCATGTACGCCGCGCTATGGCCCGATATGCGCCAACCTGCAGTCGCAAGCAGGCGGTTTTTTGAGTGTTGCGGCGAGTCGCCGACATTCATCAGCATGAACGCGCCGGTGCCGTAGGTGTTCTTTGCCATACCCGGCGCGAAGCAGGCCTGCCCGAAGGTCGCGGCCTGCTGGTCGCCAGCGTTGCCGGCGATCACCATCGATGCGCCGAAAAGTTCGCTGCGCGACTGGCCGACGACCTCGCTCGACGACGTGATCCGTGGCAGCACCTTGTGCGGCACCCGGAACAGCGCCAGCAGTTCGTCGTCCCACTGCAGCGTTGCCAGATCGACGAGCAGCGTGCGCGAGGCGTTGCTCACGTCGGTCACGTGCACGCTCCCGCCGGTCAGGTTCCAGATCAGCCAGCTGTCGACGGTGCCGAACGCGAGTTCGCCGCGGTCGGCCCGTACCCGCGCCCCCGGAACGTGGTCCAGCAGCCATGCGATCTTCGTCGCCGAGAAGTAGGGATCGAGCACCAGGCCGGTCTTCGCGCGCACCCGTTCTTCATGTCCCTGCTCGCGCAATGCGGTGCACTCGCCGGCCGTGCGACGATCCTGCCAGACGATGGCCGGCGCGATCGGTGCGCCGGTTGTCCGGTCCCACAGCACCGTGGTTTCGCGCTGGTTCGTGATGCCGATAGCTGCGACCCGGGCCGCGCCGATCGCTGCGTTGCGCAGCGCTGTTTGCGCACAGTCGAGCTGCGTCGCCCAGATCTCCGCGGGGTCGTGTTCCACCCACCCGGGCTGTGGATAGTGCTGCCGGAATTCCTTCTGCGCCAAGGCAACGATGCGACCGACCCGATCGAAGAGAATCGCCCGCGAGCTCGTCGTGCCCTGATCGAGGGCCAGCACGTGATCCATCGTTTCGATGCGCGATTGCGCGTCTTTTGCCTTTGCAGCCAGCATAGACGAACGCTGCGGCGCCCGGCACACTCGAGCGACGACACAGATCAAAGGAGACAGCATGTTGCGTCGTCTGCTGGCGGCAGCGGCCCTCGCCCTGGCCGTCGTCAACCCGGCTTACTCGCAGACCTGGCCCGCGAAACCCGTGCGGATCATCGTGCCGTTTCCTCCGGGCGGCACGACCGACATCGTGGCGCGCTCGATCGGCGTCGAGCTGCAGCGGATGTGGCAACAGCCGGTCGTCATCGAAAACCGGCCGGGCGCAGGCGGCAACATCGGCGCGGACCAGGTCGCCAAGAGCCCTCCGGACGGCTACACGCTGCTGATGGGTACGGTCGGCACACACGCCATCAACCAGGCGCTCTACACACAGAGCGGCAGCAAGATGTCGTTCGATCCGGTACGCGATTTCGTTCCGATCACGCTGGTGGCGGGCGTTCCGAATGTCATGGTGATCAATCCGAAGTTGCCGGTGAACACGGTTACCGAGTTCATTGCCTACGGCAAGGAACATCCAGGGCAGCTCAACATGGCATCGAGCGGCAACGGGACTTCGATCCATCTGTCCGGCGAGTTGTTCAAGACGATGACCGGCATTTACATGGTCCATTTTCCCTATCGCGGCTCCGCACCGGCGCTGACCGATCTGATCACCGGCAACATGAACGTGATGTTCGACAACCTGCCATCAGCGCTGCCGCACATCAAGAGCGGCCGGCTCAAGGCGCTTGCGGTCACGTCGCGCGTGCGCTCACCGGCGCTGCCCAATGTTCCGACCGTCGAGGAGGCGGCCGGGCTCAAGGGGTTCGAGGCCTCGTCGTGGTTCGGACTGTTCGCACCCGCGGGTACGCCGCGCGCCATCGTCGACAAGGTGCAGTCGGATGTCGCGAAGGCACTGTCGAATCCGGAGGTGCGCGAGCGTTTCGTCGCCCAGGGCGCGGATCCTGGTGGCAACACACCGGAGCAGTTTGCCGCGTTCATCCGCGCCGAGAGCGACAAGTGGGCGCGCGTCGTCAAGTTCTCGAATGCCAAGGTCGACTGAGCCTGCGCACAGGGACTCGGCTGCAGCGGCGTACCGTGAGCGGCTGGCCGCGATCATCACTGCGGACCTGCAGCACCATCCGCGCGTGCGCGCGATCGGCGAAGGAGGCGCGGCCGCGCGAGGCCGCGCCGATCAGTTTTCCGATCTGGACCTCGTCATCGTCGCGCCCCTCGAAGACGCCAACGAACTGTTCGCGCAGATCGAGCACACGATCAGAACGGTGGCACGGATCAGCCATGTCTGGCGCGTCGATCCTCCCGGATTTCCGGACCTGGCGCAGCGCTTCTACTTCCTTGAAGGCGCACCTCGCTACTTCGCGATCGATTGCTCGGTTGTCAGCGCGGCGGGGCTCTCGCCCTTCCTCGAGCGTGAGCGGCACGGCACATTCGTCGCCTGGTCGGACCCCGAGCGGCTGCTCGTGCCGCACCGCGCAGATCGCGCGGCGCTGGCAAAACGCCGCGAGCTGCGGCTGCAACAATTGCGTGGCGCGATCCCTGTGTACTCGATGCTCGTCGAAAAGGAGCTGGCTCGGGGCCATACGCTTGAGGCCCTCGGGTTCTATCAGACGATGCTGCGCTTCCTGATCGAACTGCTCGGAATCCGCCATCGACCCGAACGCTTCGACTTCGGCTGGCGGTACGTCGACCGTGAATTTCCGGAAGCTGCGCGAGAGCTGATCGCGCGACACAGCTTTGTCGGCGACGGCGCGAAGCTACGACGTCTCGTCGCCTCGCTCGTGTCCGAACTGAACGCGCTGCTCGCAGCGATAGAGGCGCCCGCCTCCGGCGGCGTGCGCCGCTGACATCT
>DATEZE010000027.1:0-16515 GCA_035255845.1 Burkholderiaceae bacterium
GCTGCAGAACGCGGCTTCCGTTGCGAGCCTGATGCTGACGACCGACGCGATGGTGGCCGAGCTCGTCGAAGACAAGCCGGCCTCGCCTGGCGGCGGCGGCGGTATGGGTGGCATGGGCGGTATGGGCATGGACATGTAATAGGCCAGCTGCGGCTCCATGCCACAGTTTGCTGTCCTGTAAAGCAAACGGCCCGCAGACGCGGGCCGTTTTTTTTCGATCTGCGCTCAGTACTTGATCGTGCAGCCGTATGCGCTCGAAGTCGCAGCCGTTACTGCCTTGCCGCCGCGGGCATCGGTGAGTGCAGCCGCGACGTAGTTCGACGCGACTTTGACGTCCGCGGGATTCGCGCTGCGGCGGTCGTCGATCGCACCGGCGTAGATCAGCGTTCCCTTCGGATCGATCACATACATGTGCGGCGTCACTTTGGCGCCATAGGCACGCCCAATTTCACCGCTGGTATCGATCAGGACTGCAGTCGGCGCCGCGTTCTCCTGTCTGAACCATGCAGCTAACCGGTCCGGCGGCATGTAGTCAGAGTGGGTGGCCTTCGTCGAGTTAATCGAAAGCCAGGCGACATCGTCGGCAACGAAGCGCTTCTGCAGCGTCTGCATGTTGCCGCTGCTGTAGTGTTTCTGGACGAACGGGCAATTCGGATTGTTCCATTCGAGGACCACATAATGGCCCTTGAAGTCGCCGAGCATGACCGGCTTGCCGTTCACGTCTTGCGCGCGGAAGGCTGGCGCCGGCTCGCCGACCGTTGCGGCGGCGTGCGCCGCGGCAGCGGTGAGGAAACAACAGGTCGCGACGACAAGCGAAACCGCGCGCTTCATCGCAACCTCCTCAGTTGATCTTGTCGAGCGCGGTTAGGACCGTGTTCTCCGTCAAAAGTTCGGGCAGCACAGTCGGCTTCCCGCTCCGGTCGTACAGCACATATAACGGAACGCCGTTGCGGCCGAATTCGGCCAACGCATGCGTGATCTGCTGGTCGCGGTTGGTCCAGTCGGCTTTCATCCGGACGATCCCGGAATCCGCGAACCGCGCCTTTACCTTGTCGGTGTTCAGCGCCACACGCTTGTTGACCTGGCAGGTCACGCACCATGCTGCGGTGAAATCGACGAACACCGCTTTGCCCTGCCCGCGCAGTTCTGCCAGCTTGGCCGGCGTGTACTCGACCCACCCGGGCGCGATCGACACGCGGCTGCCGCCGGCCGGCGACGGTTCCGACGTGGCGATCGGCGTGAACGTGATCGCGGCCAGCACTGCGCCGGCCAACGCGACCCAGCGGAACCGGCTTGCGCCTCGCTGCGCCAATCCCAGAGACCAGAGCGCGAACGCGACCGCCACAAGCACCCCGAGCGCGAGCGCAACGCCGCCCGCGTCAACCTGCTGCGCCAGAACCCATAGCAGCCAGACGCATGTGGCAAACATCGGGAACGCCATGAACTGCTTGAAGAGTTCCATCCAGCGACCCGGCCGCGGCAACTTCGCAAGCAACGCCGGAAACAACGTGATCAGCAGGTACGGTGTTGCCATGCCGACGCCCAGCATTGCGAATACAGACAGCGCGATCACAGCCGGCTGAGTGATTGCATAACCGAGTGCGGCGCTCATGAACGGCGCAGTGCACGGCGAGGCCACGATTACCGCGAGCACGCCGGTGCCGAAGCTGCCGCGCCAGTCGGACTTTCCGACCAGTGCATCCGCTGCCCGGGTGTTGCCGATGCCGCTGCCGAACGTGAATTCGTAGACGCCGAGCAGATTCAGCCCGATGACGAAGAAGAGCACCGTCAGCGACGCGACGACCCACGGCGTCTGCAGCTGGAAGCCCCAGCCGAGCGCGCTGCCGGCCTGCTGCAAGGCGATCAGCAGTCCCGCGAGCAGCACGAAAGACAGGACCACACCGACCGCGAAGGCGAGGCCGTGTACCGCCATCGGACCGCTGTGAGTGCGATGCTGCGCGAGGCCGATGAGCTTCAGCGACAGCACCGGAAACACGCAGGGCATAAGGTTCAGGATCAGCCCGCCGACGAAGGCGGCTCCGAGAGCGGCGAGCAGCGACATCGTCGGGGTCGTCGACGGGACCGCTGTGGCCGTACCCGCGGCCGCCGTTGCAACTGCACCTGCCACAAGCGGCGCATCGACGGTCGCGGTCCAGCCGCCTGACTTCGCAGGACCGCCGTTGGCGACGATCACTCCGGCGAGTGACTTCGAGTCGGCCTTCACCGGCTTCACCGCGGTCAGCGTTAGCGCGAGCCCGTTGCCCCGGTCGAGCACCTGCGCCGCTGCGGGTTCGATGCGGCCCTCTTCCAGCGGGAAGAACTCAAGCTTGTCGGCCGTGCGGCCAGCTGGCAGTTCGAATGCGACCCTGATTCTGTTGGCGTCGACGGTACCGCGGGCATTAAGGCCGGGTAGCGTCACCGGCACCAGCTTCCGCGCCTCGGCAAAGCGCGCCGCGTGCACAGAAGGCGCAGCCTGCCCCTTGACCGGCAGCGTCAGCTTCAGGTCCGCGCTGCCGGGGATGCAAACATCCTTGCACTCCAGCCATTCCGCCTTCGCGTTCAACGTGACCGCGCTGCCGGCGAGGTTGGCCGGCATCTGCAACGTTGTCAGCAACAGCGTGTCGCCTTCGTAACCGAAGTTCACCAGCGGCCCGGCGGGAAGGCGATGCGGATGCGGCCATTCGATCGGTCCCGCCACGATCGCCGCCGGCAGCGACCAGTTGATCTGGGTCGGAAGCCCGGAGTCGCCTGGCACCTGCCAGTACGTGTGCCACTCGTCATCGTGCGTCAGGCGCACACCGACCTGTAGCGGCTGGCCCGGGACGACGGCATCGCGGGCCGCGATCAGTTCGGCCTTGACGTGGGGTTCCGGGGCACCGAACCGCGGCAGGCCTTGCGCCGCAGATGTAGAAGCGGCGAGCCCGGCAGCGAGGGCGAGGAGGAGGAATCGTAGCGTTCGCATAACGTGATTTTCGTCTATTAGACGCCACATTGGTTCCCGGCCAAATGGCTTACCCGCCGGCTATTTCCTACGCCCGGACCGATTCGTGAGCGTGCGCAAACGCGTCGCGGGCGGCGAACAAGCTAGCATCGATGACGCGCGCATCATGCGCAATCGAGACAAAGCCGGCTTCGAACGCCGAGGGCGCCAGATAAACGCCGCGCTCCAGCATCGCGTGGAAGAACCGGTTGAAGCGCTCCTTGTTGGCAACCATGACCTGCGCATGGCTGACTGGAGGCTGTGCGGAGAAGTAGATCCCGAACATCCCACCGACGTGATCGCCGGCAAAGTCCCACCCGGGAGCCGCCTGGTGCGCTGCTTCGGCGAGTCCCTCGATCAGGCGACCGGCACGCTGGCCCAGTTCGTCGTAGAAGCCGGGCCGCTGGATTTCGCGCAACGTCGCAAGACCGCAGGCCACGGCAACCGGGTTGCCGGAAAGCGTGCCAGCCTGGTAGACGGCTCCGAGTGGCGCGAGGTGTTTCATGATGTTCCGCTTGCCGCCGAAGGCGGCGACCGGCATGCCGCCGCCGATCACCTTGCCGAGCACCGTCATGTCCGGTTCGATGTCGTACAACGACTGCGCTCCGCCCAGCGCCACGCGAAAGCCGGACATCACTTCATCGAAGACCAGGATGGCGCCGTGTTTCGCCGTCAATTCGCGCATTGCCCGCAGGAACTCGGCGCTTCCACGCACGAGGTTCATGTTGCCGGCAATCGGTTCGACGATTACACAGGCGATGTCCTCACCGTGTTGGCGGAACGCATCGGCCAGTTGCTGTGGCTCGTTGTAGTCGAGCACGATCGTGTGCTGTGTGATCTCGGCCGGCACGCCGGCACTGCTCGGGTTGCCGAACGTCAGTAAGCCCGACCCGGCTTTGACCAGCAGGCTATCGGCATGGCCGTGGTAACAGCCCTCGAATTTGATGATCTTGCGCCGGCCCTTGCCGCCTCCGGCCGCGCCGCGCGCCAGTCGGATCGCGCTCATCGCAGCTTCTGTCCCGGATGACACCAGGCGGACCTGATCCATCGATGGCACGAGTTTCAGAAGTTCTTCGGCCATGACGACCTCGGCCTCGGTCGGTGCACCGTAGGACAGGCCCCGCGCGGCGGCCTCCTGTACCGCTTTGACGACCGCAGGATGGCCGTGGCCGAGGATCATCGGGCCCCAGGATCCGATGTAGTCGATATAGCGTTTGCCATCGGCATCCCAGAAGTACGGCCCTTCCGCATGGTCGATGAAGCGCGGTGTGCCGCCGACCGAGCGAAAGGCGCGCACCGGCGAATTCACGCCACCGGGAATTGAGCGCTGCGCGCGTTCAAACAGTTGTTCGTTGCGTGCCATGGATACGTCGTCCTCGTTCGAATTCGAACTGCAGCGTCGCGCTCGCATGCGCGGGGTCCGGAGCATCGAACACCGCGCTGATCAGCGCCGCTGCGTGTGCGCCGGCGCCGCTCACCGCTGCGATGTTCGCGCTGTCGATGCCGCCGATGGCGACCACGCGCTGCTGAACAAAGCGAGTTCGCGCCTCGGTGATCAGCGCGAGCGAGGCGCGCACCGCGTCAGGCTTGGTCATAGATGGGAAAACGGAACCGAAGGCCAGCACATCGGCGCCGCAGGCGACTGCACGTTCGGCGCGCTGTATGTCGGCGTAGCAGGACGCGCCGAGCAGCGCACGTGGCAGTCGACGGCGCGCCTGGGCCAGGTCGCCGTCGTCTCGCCCCAGATGCACGCCGTCGACATCGAACTCGAGCGCAAGGTCGATGTCGTCATTGACGATCAGCAGGGCGCGGTGCGCCAGCGTCAGCCGCTGCACTCCGCTCAGCTGACGGCGCCGCTCGCCCGGTGCCGCCCGCTTGTTACGGTACTGAACGACGCTCACGCCAGCGTCGAGCGCCTGCTCGAGCGTTGTCAGCATGTGATCGTCACCGACGTCCGGCGTCAGCAGATACACGCCTGTCATCCGAGCGAGCCGGGCGGCGCGTTCAGTTGACGTCGGTGCTGACATTGCCATGCGGCTCGTCCTCGTCCTCGCCGGCCCAGAACAAACGATCCGGAACCATGACCCCGATGCCTGCTGGAAATGCGTTCAGCAGGGCCGCCGCTGCGTACTGGGTAGCCTCGTGCGCGGCTTCCGGTAGGTCCACGCCCTGCGCCAAAAGCCCTGCGAGCGCGGCTGACAGCGTGGTGCCGACGCTCGCCCAATGCGCCCCGCCGGAAGCGAGGCGCGGCACGGTATCGCTTCGCACCAGGCCCGAGTCGTTGTACAGCGCGCTCAGCACCAGCGACGATCCCGGGTCCACATCGGTGATCAGCGCGAATTCGGCGCCCCAGCCGATCAGTTCGCGTGCGCAGTTCGCGGCCGAGAGTCCGGCAGCACGCTCGTCGTCCTCGTTCACGAGGCTCACGAGCCGGCGAGCCTGAGCCAGGGTCAGTGTGACGATCGTTGCCTGCGGAATCAGCAACTCGCGCCAGGCGAGCGCGAAGTCCGCTGCGTCGTCGTCCGACGCGTCCTGCAGGCTCGGGTCAAGGACCACTGGTACCGCGTCATAGTCGGCGACGATGGCGGCGATCGGCTGCACCTGCTCGATGCTGCCGAGCTCGCCGATCTTGAACGCTGCCACCGCCATGTTGCTCAACACGGCCTGCGCCTGGGCTTCGATCCATCCGGGATCGATTGCAAGGAATGCATCCTCTGTGACTGCTTCGGCGCTGCCGATCCGCGTGATCACGCTTGCGGGGTGACAACCCATGCTGGCGATCGCCAACTGATCCGCCTGGATGCCAGCGGCGCCGCTCGCATCCGAAGCTCCGATGGTGAGTACAACAGGAAGGGACGACATCGTTGGCAGGGGCGAGGGCAAACTGTTTGATGCTACGCGGACCGAATGCACTCGCGCGAAGGGGGTAGCGGAGAGCTATGAGCCCACGTTATGATCACTCGCTAAGTGTTTGATTTTAGCCGCTGAGCGATGGACCAAATAACACATCGCGCACTCAAGATTCAGAGCAATGATGACGATTGACGTGGGGACGAAAACCTGGATGTGCCTCATCTGCGGGTGGATCTACGACGAGGCGGCCGGGGTTCCCGAGTCGGGTATCGCTCCAGGGACGAAATGGGAGGAAATACCGCCCAATTGGACCTGCCCTGAGTGCGGAGCGCGCAAGGAAGATTTCGAAATGGTCGAAATCTGACCGCGGAACAGCGGTTTTCAGCGCGGCGTGTGCAGGCAGTTTCGTTTAAAAACGCGCCGATCGGTCGATAGAATCGTTCGCGCGTTGTTGCCAAGGCGAGTCCCGCGTGGCATTGACCGGCGGCGTGCACGGGCCGGTTGAGATCAAGGACACGACATGGCGGCACAGGATTTTTCGGATATCCGTGGCAAGAAGGTGATGGTGATCGACGATTCGAACACCATTCGCCGAAGCGCGGAGATCTTCTTGTCGCAGGCGGGTTGCCAGGTGATCCTGGCGCAGGACGGCTTCGAGGCACTGTCGAAGATCAACGATCACCAGCCGAGCATCATCTTCTGCGACATCCTGATGCCGCGGCTGGATGGCTATCAGACCTGCGCGCTGATCAAGCGCAGCCCTCGCTTCCACAAGACGCCGGTCGTGATGCTGTCGTCCAAGGATGGACTGTTCGACCGCGCGCGGGGGCGCATGGTCGGTTCGAGCGAGTATCTGACCAAGCCATTCACAAAAGACAGCCTGCTGACCGCGGTGCGGCAGCATTCGATGAACTAAGGGGCCTTTGCGGGGGGCCGATGCCAATCAAGAAGGTACTGATCGTCGACGATTCGCCGACTGAGCGTTTCTTCCTCAACGAACTGCTGACCAAGCAAGGTTATGCCGTGTCGATGGCGGAGAACGCGGAAGAAGCGATGATCAAGGTGAAGGCGGTGATGCCAGATCTGATCCTGATGGATGTCGTGATGCCCGGACAGAACGGCTTCCAGCTGACGCGCGCGCTGTCCAAGGACCCGGTAACGCAGGACATCCCGATCATCATGTGCACCAGCAAGAACCAGCAGACCGATCGTATCTGGGGCCTGCGGCAGGGTGCGCGCGACTACATCACCAAGCCGGTGAAGCCCGAAGAGCTCTTTGAGAAGATCTCGACGCTCAGCTGATCGATCATGGCCACGCAACGCGAAGCCAACCCGCGACAGCTCGTCAAGCTACGCGAGTTCTCGACTCAGCTCGCACAGCGGCTGAAGGAGGCGCCCAACCTCCCGACGGAGCCGACGCGACTGGCGATCCGCATTGGCGCCGAGAATTATCTCGTCGAGATGGCACTGGCGTCGGAGATCGTTTCGCTGCCCGAGATCGCTCGCGTGCCGTGGACCAAGCCCTGGTACCGCGGACTGACCAATGTACGCGGCCGGCTGGTCGGCGTGGTCGATCTACAGCAGTTAATGGGGCGCGAGGCGCTGTCGCCGGAACAGTCCCAGCAGCTCCTTGTGCTCGGCGAAGGCCTTGGCGTCGCCGCCGGCATTCTCGTCTCGCGCGCGTTCGGGATACGCAATCTCAAGGACCTCGAGCCGCTGGATGCTGCACTAGCGAAGGGCGAGTGGGATCGGAATCGTTATCGCGACCTCGACGGCATTGCGCTCACGGAACTCGACCTTCGTGAGCTCGCGGTAGCGCCGGCATTCACGGCCATCCATGCCTGACGCGGCGATCGCGGCGGGGACCTGCGCGCCAAACGGCGTACGCGGGATGCGGCGAACTTGAAGTAACAACCGGCGACAGGCCGGTCGGAAAGATGGCGGGGAGGGATCGGATGGCACTCGAAATGGGCTCGTTTTTCAAGCGCAGGCCGCGCGAACGCAGAAGGCCGGCGGACGAGCCGACACGCGCCGAGGCTGCTCGCCCGGCGCCGAGGACAGTCATGATCGAGCGCAGGGACGAAGGCAGGACGATGCAGCTGGTCGACCGGCTGCTCGCCTTTAGGCTGCCGTGGATCGGCGACAAGCCGGTCAATACGCAGGTGCAGGTCCTTCTAATTCTGCTCGGCCTGTGCTTCGTCGTGCTGGTGTCCGTGCTCCTGCTTGACAACCGGATGGCCGCCAACGGCACGCAGCAGACCGAGCTCGTCGGCGACATGCTGATGCACACCCAGCGGCTCGCCAAGGCCGCGCCGAACGCGGTCGAAGGCAGCCGCGAGGCCTTTGTCGAACTGCGCGACAGCCGCGATACGCTTGCCGCGGACCTCGACGCACTCACCAACGGCGACCCGCTGCGCGGGCTGTCGTCCTCGTCGTTCGACATGCAGCCGCCGCTCGCGAAGCTGCTCGATCGCTGGAAGGCGAGCGAGGCGGCTGCCTCGGTGATCATCGCCAACGAGAAGGCGCTGATCGCCTTCGGCGACGTGATCAAGAAGATCAATGACGCCAGCCCGCGGCTGCAGCAGCTCACCGAGGAGATCACCGCGCTCAAGCTGCAATCGGGTGCGCCGGCGCGCGAGGTCGCGACCGCCTCGCAGCTTGTCACGCTTACACAGCGGCTCGGCAAGAGCGCGAACTCGATGGTCGGAGGGACGATCGCCAATGCGGAGGTAGCGCTCACGCTGGGCCGCGACATCAATCAGTTCCGCGACCTCACGCAAGCGCTGCTGTCGGGTTCGGACGCGCTGCGCGTGGCCGCAACGAACGACAGCGAGACGCGCGCGCGGCTGCAGGAATTGACCCGTGTCTATGCGGAGTTCCAGACCTCGATCGCCGGCGCGATCGGCAGCCTGCAGGCAATCGTGCAGTCGAAGGAAGCGGAGCTGGCGATCCTGCGCGACTCCGAACAGCTGCGCCGACAAGTCTCCGAACTTGGGGGCCTCTACAACAAGGAGCAAGCCACCCGCAAGGTGAACCTCGTCATCCTCGGCGTTTTTGCGATTGGGTTGCTGCTGTGCGCCGTCGCGATCGTCAAGGTGCTGCTGGAAGACACGCGCAAGCGCGCGGCAGAGTCGGAGATCCAGCGGATGCAGGCCGAGCGGCTTGAGCAGGAGGCCAAGCGCACCAACGAGATCAACCAGGCCGCCATTCTCCGACTGATGAACGAACTGCAGGAAGTCGCGGATGGCAACCTGACGGTGCAGGCGACGGTGTCCGAGGACATCACCGGCGCCATCGCCGACTCGGTCAACTACACCGTCGAGGAGCTGCGCGGCCTGGTGGGCCGCATCAACAACACGGCGGAGCAGGTCAACACTGCATCGACCGCCGCGCGTGACATAGCGACGCGGCTGCTGACCGCGTCCGAGGCGCAGTCGAAGGAGATCAAGGACACCGGCGACAAGGTGCTGAAAATGGCCACGCAGATTAACGATGTGTCCAAGAGCGCCGGCGAGTCGGCCAAGGTGGCGCGGGCATCGTTGGACGCGGCCGAGCGCGGTCAGCGCGCGGTGTTCAACCAGATCGCCGGCATGCACGAGATCCGCGACCAGATCCAGGAAACGGCAAAGCGGATCAAGCGGCTGGGCGAGTCATCGCAGGAGATCGGCGAGATCGTCGAGCTGATCACCGACATTACCGAGCAGACGAACGTGCTGGCCCTGAACGCCGCGATCCAGGCCGCATCGGCCGGCGAGGCGGGGCGCGGCTTTTCGGTAGTGGCCGAGGAAGTGCAGCGCCTGGCAGACCGCTCGGCGGAAGCCGCCAAACAGATCGGCGCGCTTGTGCGCACGATTCAGACCGATACCCAGGACGCGGTGGCGGCGATGGAAAAGAGCACGCAGGGCGTCGTCGAAGGGGCGAAGCTTTCCGACGCCGCCGGCAACGCACTGGGCGACATTGGCCGGGTCTCGCGCCAGCTCGCCGAACTGATCGAACGTATCGCGTCGACGACGAACGATCAGGCGAGTTCGGCCGGCGGGGTGGCGCAGTCGATCGAGCGCATTCTTGCGGTGACCGAACAGACCTCACACGGCACCCGCCAGGCGGCACAGTCGATTGGCCAGCTGGCCACGCTGGCGCGCGAACTCAAGGCCTCGGTGGCCCGGTTCCGGGTCGGCTGAGGCGGCATGGGAGTGCAACGCCACACCTGCGCGGCAGGTTTGCGCAAAATCGCCGGCAGAGGCGGTCGATATTTCGTGAGTGACTGCGGGGCAACCGAGGGGATACTCGCGGCCGTGACGCGATAGCGAGGACAGATGCCGGAGACTCATGACCCCAATCAGCTGGTCGGCGCGGCGCCGGACATTGCGCCGCTCGCCTGGGTCATCGACGAGATCCGGACGTCGCTGACGGAGGCCGTCAACGGCCTGAAGGGCTTCCTCGCGAACAAGCAGGACGTCGACAGCCTGCGCAATGCGCGCAACCAGATCCATCAGGCCAATGGCGCACTGCAACTGCTTGATCTGCGCGGCGTGGCGCTGCTGACCGACGCCGTCGAGCAGCTGACGCGGCGCTACGAAGCCGAGCCCAAGGAATGCCTGCCGGTCGGGGTACGTTCGGTGGAGACCGCGCTTTCGGCGGTTGTTGCCTATCTCGAGGCTCTGCTGTCGGGGCGGCCGAACCAGCCGATTCGCCTATTCCCGTACTACCGCGATGTTCTGCAGTTGAACCGCGCCAACCGCGTCCATCCCGCAGACCTGATCTTCCCGGACCTGTCGCGGCGACCGGCGTTCCATCACATCGAGGCGCGTCAATTTGCGCCGGAAGAGCTGCGCGACCGGCGTGCCCGTTTCGAACTCGGCCTGCTGGGGTTTCTGCGCAACGCTGACAACGGCGACGCGCGCCTGCGCATGCGCGATGCGCTGGCGGAACTCGAGCATCTGCCGCAGCGTGGCCTGGCACGAAGCTTCTGGTGGATCGTACGCGGGCTGCTCGAGGGACTCGAGGCCGGTGCGATACCGGTCGATCTTGATCTCAAACGCGTACTCGCTCGGCTCAATCTGCAGCTGCGCCGCATGATCGAGGGTGGAGGTGCCGTCGCCGAGCGCCTGATGATCGACTCGCTCTACTACGTCGGGCGCGCGCATGGCGGCCCGCCGCGCGTCGGCGAGATCAAGCGCCTATTTGGGCTCGATGCGTTGATACCCGCCGACTTCGAGCGGGCTTCGCTGACCGCCGTCGATGCCGATGCGCTGCGCTCGCTGAAGGAGGCGCTGTCCCAGGCCAAGCAGCTCTGGGGCCACATCGTCGCCGGTGCCAACGAAACCTCGAAGTTCGATCAGGAGATTGCGCTCGCCCGCACCTTGGCCAGCCGTCTTTCGGCGCGCGCGGTCGGCACGACGATCGAGGTGATCGGCAAGGTCACGAAGGGTGTTGCTGCTCTGCCGGGGGATTTGCGCGAACGGCTCGGCCTGGAGGTTGCATCGGCGCTGCTGTTCACCGATCTCGGCGTCGACGATCTGCCGCAGACCGATGATGAGTACGAGCAGCGCGCGCAGCAGGTCATCGAGCGGCTGCTGAAGGTGCGGCAGGGCCAGCCGCTGCCAGACGCCGGGCCGTGGATGTCGGAAATCGCACGACGGGCCCAGGACCGCCTGACGATGGGCACCGTCGTCACGGAAACGCAGGCCACGCTGAGGGAAATCGAGCAGCGCCTCGACCACTTCTTCCGCAATCCGCTCGAGCGAACCGATCTGCCCGCGACCACGGCGATGTTCGATCAAGTCTGCGGCGTGCTCTCGCTGCTGGGCTATGAGGATCCGGTCTCGGCACTGCGCAACGTCCAGACATCGATCGCGCGGTTTGCGGACGCGAAGATCGCGCCCGAGCCCGACGAGTTCGGCCGCATCGCGCAGAACCTCGGGGCGGTCGGCTTTTTTGTGGAAAGCCTCGGGCAGGACACCGAGCGGCCGCGCGGAATGTTCCACTACGACCCGGCCACCGGCGTATTCACTGCCGAACTCGGCGCCCTGCCGGCTGACGAGAGCGTGTTCGGAGCGGCAGACGACGACTTCCATGCGGCGCCGCGCACCATCGACCTGCGCGTGCCGGAGCCGCGGCGCTCCGACAACGTCGAGACCGCAGCCCGCAAGACGCTGGAGGCTGCTCATCAGCAGGCCGAGCGCCTGATCAATGTCGCTGGCGACGCGCGTGCAATCGGCGAACTCGACCGGCTGTTGCCGATGCTGTCCAATGAAGCCGACCTGCTCGACAGCGAACAGCTGAAGACCAAGGCGGCGCGCGCACTGCAGCTGCTGGCGCAGCTGAAAGATGCGCCGGTGCGCGAAGACGCCGTCGAGCTGAAGGAACTTCTGGCGCCGCCGCGCGCTGCCGAGGCGCCGGCGCCGACGGCACCGCTGCCGTCGAGTCAGGCCGCGGCCGACAACGAACTGCGCGAGATTTTCGTCGAAGAGGCGCGCGAGGTCCTTGACAGCATTCTCGAGAACCTCAACGAGCTGCGCTCGCATCGCGACGACAAGGCGACACTGACGACAGTGCGTCGTGCCTTCCATACGCTGAAGGGTTCCAGCCGCATGGTCGGTTTCAAGCACATCGGCGAAGGGGCATGGGGCGTTGAACAGTGCTTCAACTTGTGGCTGGCGCAGGAACGCCCGGCCACCGATGATTTAATCGACCTGGCCGACGGCGCGCAGCGCGTGATCCGCGCCTGGATCGACACGATCGATGCCGATGCCCACGCTAATATCGATCCGACGCCGCTGGTGGTGGCCTCGCAGCGCGTGCGCGAAGGCGGAATGTTCGAATTCGCGGCGCTGCCGCCGGGTGCGGCGCCCCCAAAGCCTGAGGGCAGCGCGCCCGGTAAGTCGGACGCCGCGCTGCCTGAAGCAGACTCGCAGCAGGTTCCCAGGGAGCCCGCGCCGACCGCGATCGACTTTGACCTAAGCGCGCTTGCGGAAGCCGGAACGGTCGCCGACGGCGCCGTTAGCGGCCCGGCCACGGGCCTCGGGGAGGAATCCTCGGCGCCGGACGCGAAGGCTGCGATTCAGTTCGAACTTCCGGTGATTCCCGTGGAAGTTGCAGCGGCCGGCTCCGCGCAGGGCTTCGAAGCGTCGGCCGCACTCGCGTTAACGGACGACGACGAGGTGCGGCGCGTTGGCCCGCTCGAGATCAGTCATGGGCTGTACTCGGTTTTCCTCAACGAGGCAGACGAATGCGTGCGTGTTCTGGCGCACGACATCAACGAATGGCGCTACGAGCCTGTGCGGCCGGTCTCGGCACAGGTTGTGCGTAGAGCGCATTCGCTCTCTGGGATTTCCAAGACGGTCGGACTGGCGCCGGTCGTGGCGATCGCCGACCCGCTCGACGATCTGATGCACACGCTGTCAATGCTGAGCGGCCCGCGTCACTATCCGTTGGGTGTCGATCAGTTTGACACGCTCGAACGGGTCATCGAGCGCATGCGCGGCATGCTGCATCAGTTTGCTGCAGGCATCTATCCGGACGACGAGCCGTTGGAAGCCGGCGCGCTGCAGGACATCGTGGCGGTCGTGCGTGCCCATAGCGCGCTGCACGACGACCTGGCTCCGGTGATTCCGCATCCCGCGGTGAACTTTGACGCCGAAGCTGCGCGTCAGGCCGACAGGGCTGCTACCGAGGTAGAGGGCGACGCAGCCCAGGCTGAGTCGGAATCGCGGGAGCTGAAACTCGAGCCTGCGTCGCTCGACTTTTCAGGACTCACCTTTGATGACGCTCCGCTCGATCCGGCGTTGAGCTCCGTCGCGGTTTCGCCGCTCGACCAAGCGTCTTCTGCGGCCGCCTTCGGAAGCGAGCCGGACACGGCGGGCGAGCAGACCGACGCCGAGCCATCGCTGTCCGACATCGCACCCGACCTCGCGGCGCGGAGCGACAGCTATACGCAGGCCGACGAGAGCGACGTCGCGCCAACGGAGGCGGAGAGTGCCGAACCGGACGTCGCGAACGTGGTGCGCGTCCGCGACGAACTCGACCCGGATCTGTTGGAAGTCTTTTTGACCGAAGCGTCTGACCTGCTGCCCTCGATCGGTACCGCCTTGCGCGGACTGGAAGGCGATCCGAACGACCGCGAACTAGCGCGAGATCTAATGCGACGTCTGCATACGGTCAAGGGAAGTGCGCGCATGGCCGGTGCGATGCGCCTCGGTGAGCAGGTGCATGACATGGAAACGCGCATGGAAGCCGCCATGCAGCTTTCCGATGTGCCCGGCATCCTCATCGAGGATCTGCAGGCCCAGTACGACCGGGCGATGAACCTGTATGACGAGCTGCATAACCCGGACGCTGCGAAGGCTCCGCGCGCTGCGGCCGAGCCCGCGGCACTGCCGGAGCCCTCTCATGGGCTTGCGCCAGTCATCGATCTGGCCGCTGCACGGGCTGACGCAAAGCCCGACACGCGCGCGGACAAACCGGCCGCACCGACACCGACGACTCCGCTGCCTTCGACGGTCGAAGGAACTATCGCGGCCACGGGACCGGCGCAGCAGTCACCATTCATCCGCGTGCGCGCCGACGTGCTCGACAAGCTCGTCGACCAGGCCGGCGAAGTCTCGATCGCACGCTCCAAGCTCGAAAACGAAGTCTCGACGATCAAGGGATCGCTGACCGACCTCACGGAGAACATCCAGCGACTGCGCTCGCAACTGCGCGAGGTGGAGATCCAGGCGGAGGCGCAGGTGCAGGCGCGCGGGGCCTCGCTGTCGCGCGAGTCGTCCGACTTCGACCCGCTCGAGTTCGACCGCTACACGCGGCTGCAGGAACTGACGCGGATGCTGGCCGAGTCGGTTGAAGACGTTGCGATGGTCCAGAGCAACATGGTCAAGGGCCTGCAGATGGCCGACACGGACCTGACCTCGCAGTCGCGGCTGACACGCGACCTGCAGCAGCAGCTGATGCGCGTGCGCCTGGTGCCGTTTTCCAACGTATCCGAGCGTCTGTACCGGGTTGCGAGGCAGACTGCCAAGGAGCTGGACAAGCGTGTCAACGTCGATCTGCGTGGTGGCGCCACCGAAATCGACCGGGGCGTGCTTGAAAAAATGGTCGGACCATTTGAGCACCTGATTCGCAATGCCATCGTGCACGGACTCGAGCGTCCCGCGGACCGGCGCGCTGCGGGCAAGGCAGAAGTTGGCGAACTGGTGCTGGACGTGCGCCAGGAAGCGAATGAAATCGTCGTCGTGCTGAGCGATGACGGTGCAGGTCTTAACATCGAGCGGATCCGGCAGCGTGCGATCGAGCGCGAACTGATCAGCGTGGATCAGCCGCTCGGCGACCGCGAAGCGATGGACCTCATCTTCCTGCCGGGTTTTTCAACCGCCACCGAAGTGACCGAACTCGCGGGCCGCGGCGTCGGCATGGACGTCGTGCGCGCCGAGTTGTCGTCGTTCGGTGGCCGCATCGCAGTATCGAGCGAGACTGGACGCGGAACCCGCTTCATCCTCTACCTGCCGATGACGCTGGCCGTCGCACAGGTCGTGCTCGTGCGAATCGGCACACGCCGTTATGCGTTGCCGGCCGGCATGGTCGAACAGGTGCGCCGCTACCGGCCGGTCGCGCTGCTGCCTTCGCTCGCCGAGGGAATGATCGACATCCCACCGGTCGGCACCGTCGTTCTGAGGCCGCTGTCGCAACTGGTCGGCGAGGAGACCTCGGGGCACCTTTCGAAGCAGACGCCGGTGGTGCTGCTGAAGTCCGGCGACGACCGCATGGCGATCGCCGTCGAGGACGTGACCAGCAACCAGGAAGTGGTGGTCAAGAACGTCGGCGCTCAAGTCGCTCGGCTCGCCGGCATTCTCGGTGCGACGATTCTCGGCAATGGTGAAATCGTGCTGATCATCAATCCGGTGCAGCTGATCACGCGTGCGCCGGAGCCGCCGCCAATCTTCGAGGAGGAACTGCGCGCGGAAACCCGCGCCGCGCCGACCCGTACTGATGCGGTCACCGAGATTGGCGTCTCGGCGCAGCCAACGATCATGGTGGTCGACGATTCTCTGACAGTGCGGCGCGTGACGCAGCGGCTGCTCGAACGGAACAACTTCACGGTGCTGCTGGCGAAGGATGGCGTCGACGCGTTGCGCCAGTTGCAGGATGCAAAGCCCGACGTGATGCTGGTCGACATCGAGATGCCACGCATGGACGGCTACGACCTGACGCGCAACATCCGCAGTTCCCCGGTGACCGCGTCGATCCCGATCATCATGATCACGTCGCGTACCGCGGAAAAGCACCGCAGCATGGCGTTCGAACTCGGCGTCAACGAGTACCTCGGCAAGCCGTACCAGGAGGACGAGCTGATGAAGCTCGTCAGGCACTACCTCGGGGAACGGGTGAACGCCTGACAGGCGCTTCCGCGCTGGGGCGGAGTCGCCCGGGCCGCGAGGCGAAGGTCATGGCGGCACCAGACCAGTCCGGCGTCGGGTCATCGCGGTCTGCTCGCCCTCTGGCGCGGTGGTCTGCGCCGACGTTGACATCGCAGTTTACAATCGACACCATGCCCAGCGACCCGTTGGATCTGAGGCATCAGCTGCTCATCGCCATGCCGGCCATGGCGGACCCCAATTTTTCCGGCTCGGTGGTCTATATCTGCGATCACGGCGAAGGCGGCGCGCTCGGACTTGTGATCAACCGGC